>NZ_JBEAES010000039.1:0-47318 GCF_050477165.1 Brevibacillus sp. FIR094
CCTCCGCCTTGGCCTGCTCCTCCGCCCATACCTCCGCCTTGGCCTGCTCCTCCGCCCATGCCTCCGCCTTGGCCTGCTCCTCCGCCCATGCCGCCACCTTGGCCTGCTCCGCCACCGTGACCTTTGCCGCCACCTTGGCCTGCTCCACCACCGTGACCTTTACCGCCACCGTGACCTTTGCCGCCTCCATGGCCCGCGCCGCCACCTTGGCCGCGTTTGCCAGATTTGATGCCATCATAGGAATAAACAATGCTTTGGAACGTACGATTATCTACATTTCCTGTAACCGGCAACCCGTGTTTTTTCTGATAATGCTTTACACCTCGTACGGTAACATCATCGTAATAACCATTGATTTGACCCGAGTAACTACCTAATGATTTCAACATCCCCTGAATCACATAAATATCTGGCCCATGAGCACCTTTGCCCACAGCCTGTCCCGTATAAGGAAGAGAAAACATGAGTGTGGCAGACAAAAAAGCTGCACCGATGATTTTCTTAACCTTCCCTGTTTTCATAAGAGAGCCCAGGCTCCCCGTTCCTTTTTTCATATACAAGCACCTACCTTTACTTTTTTTGTAACCTCCCTTACTATTCCCTACTTTTCTTTCCTATTGCATGTGGCCATTCTCTCTTCCTCTTATTTTTTGCTGATCTATCAACGTTATTACGTCTTGCAAAAATAAGGAAGAACTCATATACTTTGGTTTAAATGATTAAGTTTATTAACGGAGTGTATAATGACGAATCCAACCTGCAATGAAAAAGCGATTCAATTATTTATGGAGTTAAGTCCATACTTCCAAGGCTTGGGTGATCCGATTCGGCAGCAAATCGTAGCTCTTCTCATCGACAAGGAAAGCATGAACGTAACACAAATCGCCGAGCATATTCCCATGTCTAGACCTACGGTGTCTCATCACTTGAAAATATTAAAACAAGCAGGCCTAGTAAACGTTCAAAAGAAAGGAACGGAGATGTTTTATCGGCTTGAAATTACAGAAGCGATCAGGCTTTTTAAGCAATTGGTGACTTTCGTCGAAGAAGAGTGCAACTGAATTTGAACCGTCACGAAAAGGGACAGTGTGTCCCTGTTTTTCACACCTATCCGTTAATAAACTTAAACGAATAAACATTTAATCAAAGGGGAAATCTTCATGAATCTCACCAAAGTTTTAATTGTCGGCGGCTACGGAACGGTTGGGAGCCAAATTGCCAAGATCCTGCACGATCGTCACCCTACTCTCGAATTATTTCTGGGAGGAAGGTCTGCGGGAAAATCTTTGCCTTTTGCGTCCACTAGGCTAAAGCCTTTCCTCCTGGACATCACCAAATCCGATCCTCTCGCCCATGCTCCAGATGATTTGACTTTGATTATTAGTGCAGTAAATGATCCTGATGACACTTTGCTACTTGCTGCAGTTCGCAGACAGATCCCGCTGATTGACGTCACGCGTTGGACAGAACGATTTACACGATCGATCGAACGCTTGAAGAATGAGCATATTGGTTCTCCAGTCATTCTCGCCTCTGGTTGGATGGGGGGAACTGTAGCCCTTCTCGCAAGCATACATACAGCTTCCCTGCTAGATGTCCAGATACATCTTCACGCCCTTTATTCCCTTCAAGACAAAGCAGGTCCAGATTCCACCGACTATATGGATCGAATGACGATCCCGTTTACTGTCACCACACCCACTGGCGTAAAAGAAGTGACACCCTTGTCAGATCCGTTACCCGTCACCTTTCCGAATGGATACCATACGAAATGCTATCGTCTTGACACACCGGATCACATGACGCTCGTGAAAGCCGAAAACGTAACCGCCGCTGATTTTCGCATCGCCTTCGACAATAAACTGTCTACTTTTGCCCTCGTTTCATTGGTTAAAAGCCGGATATGGAACCTGCTCAGCAAAAGCACACGTCAAAAGATACTGTACAATCCAGGCGCAGGGTCATCTCACCATGTTGTCATCCAAATAAATGGGCGCAATCAGCATGGCATAAACGTGAACCGCCAAGTCGAGATCACTGATCCGACAGGGCAGACTCACTTGACCGCTTTGGGAGCTGCCATTTTTGCACAACCAATCATTCGGCAAAGCGAAAACTCAACAGTTACGACCGGTATTCTTTTTCCAGAGGATTTCGGCCATTTCGAAATGACTGCCGAGGATATACTCCAGTTCTATCGATCCGAAGGGGTCCAGATTGTGATCCACGACGAAACAAAAAAGAGTAGGACGGTTTGACCGCCGCCTACTCTTCCTGATCCCTTCTTATTCAAAAAATGTACGCGGGGATTTCCGCCATTCTCCCAGTACCTTTTCCTGTTCACTTGTAATAACCCCTTGCTCTGAAGCTACTTCCAAAAGTGCTGTGTAATTCGATATGGTGGAGCACGGAACGCCTGCTTCCTCAAACAAGGCTTGGGCATCCGGAAATTGGTAGCTGAAAATGGCTACGACTCCCAGAACATCTCCACGCTCAGCCTGTACAGCTTGCGCTGCTTTCAAGGAGCTGCCTCCTGTGGAAATCAGGTCTTCAATCACGACGACCTTTTGACCAGCCGCCAATGCGCCTTCAATCTGATTTTGGCGACCGTGGCCTTTTGCCTTGTCCCGTACGTAGATCATAGGCAGATCAAGCAGCTCTGCTACCCATGCAGCATGTGGAATACCCGCAGTCGCTGTTCCAGCAACGACTTGCGCATCTGGGTACTGCTCCTTGATCAAATCGGCAAATGCTCTCGCAATGGCACGGCGCACATGTGGATAGGACATCGTGATCCGGTTGTCGCAGTAGATCGGGGACTTGATCCCGGACGTCCATGTAAAAGGTTGTTCCGGTCGCAAATGGACTGCTCCGATTTCGAGAAGATTCGCTGCAATATGTTTAGCGGTTGTCATTGTCGTCATTTCACTTATTCCCTCCAGCTGGCTACTTTACGAACGATCTTTTTCCACTGCTGCGACGATACTTTGCCAAACACCTACCGAATCTTTCGCACCTGTAATCGCGCGTCCGATCACGAGGTAATCACTGCCCAAGCGGAATGCCTGTTCCGGCGTCGTGATGCGTGTCTGATCGCCTTGATCTGCTCCCAGTGGACGAATTCCTGGTGTTACGGTTACAAATGCGTCTCCAGCAGCTTTTTTGATCATCGGCACTTCTAGTGGAGAAGCAACAACCCCATCCAAACCAGCTTGCTTGGTCATCCGTGCATAGTGCACCACGACATCTTCTACCGCACCTGGAATCGCCAGTTCTTGATTCATCGTTTGCAACCAGTGGATGTCAGCATCGTCACACCGATCAGGAGGGGACGAGCAGCACCTGCCGCTGTCCCTTGCTCCAAACCTTCTCTCGCTGCCGCCATCATGGCTACGCCGCCTGCTGCATGAACGTTTACCATGTCTGCTCCCAGACGCGCCAGGCTTCTCATAGCACCTTTAGCTGTATTGGGAATATCGTGAACCTTCAAGTCGAGGAACACTTTGAGTCCTTTTTCCTTCAAGAAGGAGACGATCGCTGGTCCTTCTGCGTAAGCGAGCTCCATCCCCACTTTTACATAGCGGATATGCCCCTCTAAGGGCTCGATGCACTTCTTGACTTCATCCAGAGTGGAAAAGTCGAGCGCAACAATCATGCGTTCGCGAATATCAGTAAGTTGTTGTTGCACGCTGCTCTCCCCTTTTTATACGGTTACTGCCACTTTGGCACCAGCACGCTGGGCTGGCATTGCTTCTGTAGAGAATGTGATCGTCTCCAGTACGTGCAGGAGAGCGGAAGCTGTATCCAGTGAAGTCAAGCAAACCGCGCCGTTTTCTACTGCTTCCCGACGAATGCGGAAGCCGTCGCGTTGTGGCGTTTTGCCTTTTGTCAGTGTATTGAGTACGATGTTCGCTTCGCCTGTATGGATGACATCCAACAGGTTTGGCGTGCCCTCGGACAATTTGCTTACGCGTGTTACTTGCAGTCCCGCTTGCTCCAAATAATCGGCTGTGCCTGCAGTCGCCATCAGCTTGAAGCCGAGGTGGCGGAAGCGTTTCACGATGTCTAGCGCTTCTTCCTTGTCTTTATCAGCAACTGTCACAAGCAAGGTGCCTCGTGTCGGGATATTCATGCCAGCTGCGACCAAGCCTTTGTACAATGCTTTTGCCAGTGTACTCTCGCGTCCCATGACTTCTCCGGTCGATTTCATTTCAGGGCCGAGCGTAATATCGACGCGACGCAGCTTTGCGAAGGAGAAGACTGGTACTTTGACAGAAACCATCGACTCCTCTGGATGGTATCCCGGTGTAAAGCCTTGTTCGATGATAGAGTGACCTAGGATCGCTTTCGTTGCGATGTTTGCCATTGGAATCCCCGTTACTTTGGAGAGGAATGGCACCGTACGGGACGAACGCGGATTGACCTCGATTACGTATGGGCGGTCTTTATAGATGACGAACTGGATGTTGAGCAAGCCTTTGATTTGCAGGGCACGCGCCAGCTTTGTCGTCATGTCGATCAGCTCATCCTTGATCGCTTGGGACAAGGATTGTGGAGGATATACAGCGATAGAGTCACCGGAGTGCACCCCTGCGCGTTCAATATGCTCCATAATGCCTGGGATCAAAACGTTTTCGCCATCGCAGATCGCATCGACTTCCGCTTCTACCCCAACCATGTAACGGTCTACCAGTACAGGGTGATCAGGATTTACCTTCACCGCTTTTTCCATGTACTCCAACAGTTCGGACTGGTTGTAGACGATTTCCATCGCACGTCCGCCAAGTACGTAGGAGGGGCGAACCAAGACTGGGAAGCCAAGACCGTCTGCTGCCACTACTGCCTGATCGACTGACGTAACCGTTTTGCCTGGTGGTTGGGCGATTTCCAGTTCGCGCAGTAGTGCTTCGAACTTCTCACGGTTTTCCGCTGCGTCGATGTTTTCCAGACTCGTACCCAAGATTTTGATGCCGCGTGCAGCCAGCTTGTCAGCCAGATTGATCGCGGTTTGTCCGCCGAATTGTACGATGACACCCTCCGGTTTTTCTACATCGAGAATGTTCATGACGTCTTCGATGTACAGCGGCTCGAAGTACAGGCGATCAGAAGTGTTGAAGTCTGTAGAAACGGTCTCTGGGTTGTTATTGATGATGACTGCCTCATAACCCGCTTCTCTCAGCGCCCATACAGCGTGGACAGTCGCATAGTCAAACTCGATTCCTTGACCGATGCGGATTGGTCCAGAACCCAGCACAACCACGCGCTTCTTGCCAGTCTCGATGCGCTCGTCTTCTACTTCATACGCGGAGTAATAGTACGGTGTTTGCGCTTCGAATTCTGCCGCGCAAGTATCTACCATTTTATATACAGGTACAAAGCCTTTTTCTTTGCGCATGGCGTGTACCGCTTCTTCCGTCTCACCGCACAGCTCGGCAATTTTGCGGTCCGTGAAGCCCATACGTTTTGCTTCGTATAGCTTCTCGCTCGTCAAGCCTTTTGCCAGTTCCGCTTCAAAAGCAATCATTTTATGGAACTTGTGCAGGAAGAACAAATCGATCTTGGTGAGGTTGTGCAGTTCTTCGATCGTCCAGCCACGGCGCAGGGCTTCTGCCAGCAGGAAGAGGCGTTCGTCATCCGCGTGCACCAGTCGAGCTTTCAACTCTTCCTGGCTGATTTCACCTGCTCCCTCGATCTCAATGTGATAACTGCCGATTTCCAAGGAACGGATGGCTTTCATGATCGATTCTTCAAAAGTCCGACCGATCGCCATGACTTCTCCAGTCGCTTTCATTTGCGTACCGAGCTTGCGGTTGGCGGATTGGAACTTATCAAACGGCCAGCGTGGGATTTTGCTGACGATGTAGTCCAGTGTTGGCTCAAAGCATGCGTACGTTTGACCTGTGACCGGGTTTTTCAGTTCATCCAACGTGTAGCCGATAGCGATTTTGGCTGCCATCTTTGCGATTGGGTAGCCTGTTGCCTTGGAAGCCAGTGCAGAAGAGCGGCTCACACGCGGGTTCACTTCGATCACGTAGTATTGGAAGCTGTGCGGGTCGAGTGCGTATTGTACGTTGCAACCACCCTCGATACCAAGTGCCCGGATGATGTTCAGTGCGGATGTACGCAGCATTTGATATTCGCGATCAGCCAGTGTTTGGCTAGGCGCTACTACGATGGAGTCACCTGTATGCACGCCGACTGGGTCGATGTTTTCCATGTTGCAGACTACGATGCAGTTGTCGTTGGCATCGCGCATCACTTCGTACTCGATTTCTTTCATGCCGGCAATGCTTTTCTCGATCAAGCATTGCGTGATCGGAGAGTATTTCAATCCGCTTGCAACGATCTCGCGGAGAGTTTCTTCATCATCACATATTCCGCCACCTGTACCACCCAAGGTGTAGGCAGGACGAACGATGATGGGATAACCGATTTCGTTTGCGAAATCGACAGCTTCTTCTACCGTGCTCACGATGACGGATTCAGGTACCGGCTCACCCAGTTCGTTCATGAGGGAACGGAACAGGTCGCGGTCTTCTGCTTGCTTGATCGACTCCAGCTTGGTTCCGAGCAGCTTTACATTTTCTTGCTCGAGAACGCCTGCTTCTGAGAGGGCAACAGCCATGTTCAAGCCTGTTTGTCCCCCAAGTGTAGGCAGTAGTCCATCCGGCTTTTCTTGACGAATGACGCGCGCTACGAATTCAAGTGTGATTGGCTCGATATATACTTTGTCAGCCATGTTTGTATCGGTCATGATGGTCGCCGGGTTGGAGTTGATCAGAACTACCTCCATGCCCTCTTCTTTTAACGCTTCGCATGCTTGCGTCCCTGCATAGTCAAATTCAGCAGCCTGCCCGATAACGATAGGTCCAGAGCCGATTACGAGGATTTTTTTCAGATTATCTTGTTTTGGCATGAGTTTTTTCCTCCTTAGCGGTTTCCATCATCGCAAGAAACTGGTCGAACAGGTAGCCGGAATCATACGGACCTGGAGCTGCTTCTGGATGGTACTGTACTGAGAATGCATTCTTCGCTGCATGACGTACGCCTTCGACGGTGCCATCATTGAGTGCGATATGTGTAACTTCCAGTTCCGTTCCTGCCAGTGAGTCTTCTTTGACTGCATAGCTATGGTTCTGGGATGTGATATATGTGCGTCCGGTTGGCAGCTCTTTTACTGGATGGTTTCCGCCACGGTGTCCGAATTTCATTTTCGTCGTGTCAGCGCCAGATGCTAGTGCGAACAGCTGGTGACCGAGGCAAATTCCGAACAGAGGATATTCACCCAAGATTTCACGAATCATCTCTACGGCTTGCGGTACGTCCTTCGGGTCCCCAGGGCCATTGGACAAGAGTATCCCGTCCGGCTGAATGCGGCGAATCTCTTCTGCTGTCACATTGTAAGGTACGACAACTACGTCGCAGTTACGCTTGGTCAGCTCGCGTAAAATCCCGTGCTTGGCTCCGAAGTCTACCAGTGCTACCCGATGACCTGTACCTGGGCAACTGAAGACGCTTTTCGTAGAAACGCGTGATACTTGGTCTGTCATCAATGTCGTGCCGTTCAGGGCAGCAACCAACTCAGCCAACGGGGCTTCACTGGTTGTAATCATGCCCTTCATCGTGCCGTGGTAACGAATTTTTCTCGTCAGCATCCGGGTGTCGACTCCAGCAATACCTGGGATGTCGTATGTTTTCAACAGTTCATCGAGTGTGTTCGTATTGCGCCAGTTGCTTGGTGCCTCGCAATGCTCGCGAACAACGAAGCCGTGAATGTATGGACGAACAGCTTCAAAGTCGTCTCGATTGATCCCATAATTTCCGATTAGCGGGTAGGTCATGGTGACGATCTGTCCGCAGTAGGATGGGTCGGACAAAACCTCCTGATAGCCAGTCAGCCCTGTATTGAAAACCACTTCCCCGTAGGACTCCTTTGTCGCTCCAAATGCCGTCCCGATAAATTCTGTTCCGTCTTCCAAGATCAATCTTGCGCGCATCTATGCTCCTCCTCCATTGTCGTGTAAAAACTTGTGTCTCGTCTGTAAGTCGTTTTTACACGTTTTGATATACGATCTTCCCATCAACCAGCGTTATGGTCGGCCAGCCTTTGCATGCCCAACCAGCAAATGGTGTGTTGGTTCCTTTACTTGCGAATGTACTTGGGTCAATTGTTTTTTCCGTTTCCAGATCAATCACAGTCAGGTCTGCTGGTGCGCCCACTTCCAGACGTCCGTATGGCAGTTTGAATGCTTCTGCTGGCTTCACAGTCAACAGCTCAACCAGCTTCTTCAAGGTTAGCTCTCCGGTTTGCACGAGATTTGTGTACAGGAGCGGGAATGCTGTCTCCAGTCCGACGATTCCGAATGGGGCACGGTTAATCCCGTTTGCTTTTTCCTCTTGCGTGTGTGGTGCATGGTCTGTGGCGATCATATCAATAGTGCCGTCTTTCAATCCCGCAATCAGTGCAGCGCGATCCTCACGAGAGCGCAGCGGCGGGTTCATTTTCCAATTGGTATCCAGATTGTCCGGGATATCCTCGTCGCACAGCAAGAGGTGATGCGGACTGACTTCACACGTTACATTTACGCCAGCGCGTTTCCCGTCGCGTACCAGACGCACCGACTCTTTCGCGCTGATGTGGCATACGTGGTAGTGCACACCTGTCTGTTCTGCCAGCAAAATATCGCGACCAACGTGGATAGACTCTGACTCAGAAGGAATTCCTGGGAGTCCGTGTCGAGCTGCTACTACCCCGTCATGCAAAGCTGCTCCCGGGATTAACAGGTCTTCGTCCTCGCAGTGAGCGACGATTGCGATACCGAGCTCTGCTGCTTTTTGCATGGCCTTTTTCATCATAGATGTTGATTGCACACCCACACCGTCATCTGTCAGCGCGAAGATTCCCGCTTCTTTTAACCCGGCGAAATCCGTCAGCTCTTTTCCCAATTGGCGAACGGTAATCGCACCATACGGGATCACGCGTGCCATTCCAGCCTCGCTCGCTTTGTCCAAAATGTAGGTCACGGTCTCGACACTGTCGATGGATGGTCGTGTGTTCGGCATGCATGCTACTGTTGTAAATCCGCCTTGTACCGCTGCTTTTGCCCCTGTTTCGATCGTTTCTTTATGTTCAAAGCCTGGCTCACGCAGATGTACGTGGGCATCGATGAGACCCGCGCTAATCATGCCGCCGTGGCAATCAATCCATTCATGCCCCTCGCGATCGAGTGTCTCCCCCTTCGCTGTGATTCTTCCCTTTTCCACCAATATTTCCATCGGGGTGAGTTCCCCCGCCTGATTTAGTACGTTGCCGTTGCCAAGGATGATTCCCATGTCATTTCGCTCCCTTTCAAAAGAGTTTCTAGAACTGCCATTCTTGCTGCGACTCCGTTGGTCACTTGGGTTTGAATCAAGGACGTTTCGCATTCTACCAAGTCGGTATGAATCTCAACCCCGCGATTGACGGGTGCCGGATGCATGATAACTGCGCCGGACTTCATCATTTTGGCTCTTTCCAGAGTGAGCCCATGTGCTTGTGGTACTCTTCCTTCGATAGATAGAGGGATTCCGCATGTCGCTCCAGCTGAACGCGCAGCATCATGACCACATCTGCGGTTTGAACCGCTTCTTCCATTTCCACGATTTGAACACCTTGCGGGATATGCGCCGGCATCATCGTAGCGGGACCTGAGAGCAGCAGATTCACGCCGAGCTTCGGCAGCGCATGCAGGTGAGAACCGAGCACGCGGCTGTGGCGCAGGTCTCCCATGATCGCTACCGTGAGACCAGAGAGCTTGCCAAACTGCCTTTTCATGGTCAAAAGATCGAGCAGGCATTGGGTCGGGTGCTCATTCGTTCCATCTCCCGCGTTGATCAGCTTCAGGTCTACGCTTTCTGCCAACTCTTGCAGCAGGCCTTCTTTCTTCGTGCGGATAACGGCTGCTTCCACGCCCATTGCTTCCAAGGTGCGGATCGTGTCATAGACCGTCTCGCCTTTTACGGTAGAGGAGGTTTCCGGAATGAAGTTCAAAACATGTGCGCCCAGTCGCTTTTGTGCTACTTCAAAAGAGAAGCGGGTTCTGGTACTGGCCTCGAAGAACAGATTCGCGACAAACCGTCCTCGCAGGATATCCGCTTGCTCAGTTGGTCTAGCAGCCCAATACTCTGCTCGCTCGAGGAGCTGGATGATCTGTTCTTTCGATAAATCTTTGAGGCCAATCAGGTGCGCTACATTTTTCATCATGAATCCCTCCGGTTCATTTTGGTCAAAAGAAAAGCTTCTTGGCATCGCTTTGCATCTGGAGGCAAGCGAGACAAGAAGCTGGTTGGGTGCCTTTTTCGGGCAGCCTTAACAGCGTTCGATGCCTTGCCAGCCTCTCTGGACTGGATTTAAAGGATTGGGAACGTTTAGGCTATTTGTTTTTGTTCTTCACGGTGCGCTTCTCCCATCGCGGACTCTTTTCCCGGAAGGATCAGGTGCAGAATGATTCCCAGGAAGGTAGAGAGTGCGATATTATCGATGGTCAGATCGTTCAGGAAAGCGATACCTGTACCTGCAAAACTGATTTTGTATCCGCCGATTCCCGTGACGAGGATGACCGCTGCAAGAATCATGTTGCGCTTGTCTGCAAAATTCACTTTGTGCTCGACGTACATCCGCAAGCCTTGTGCGGCGATGATACCGAACAGGATGATGGAGACACCGCCAAGTACCGGCGTTGGAATCGTCATTAAAATGGCGCTAATCTTACCGGCGAAGGCGAACATGATTGCCAGTACAGCAGCCAGACCGATGACCACTCGGCTGTATACCTTAGTCATTGCAAGGACACCAATATTTTCTCCATACGTCGTTGCTGGCGGACCTCCCATGATGGCTGCCAGTGAGGTTGCCACCCCGTCTCCGAGCAAGCTGCGGTGCAGACCCGGATTTTTCATCAGATCGCGATCCATGACCTTGCTCGTTACCAGCAAGTGACCCAAATGCTCTGCCAGCGTGACGAAAGCGACTGGCGCGATGACCAGTGCTGCGATCCATGCAGAGCCGTCACCGATCACACTCATGACTTCGGTAAATTTGAAGTGCTCCGTAAACATTTTTTGTGGGGTGATGAACCAGTCTGCTTCTACTACTTTTTGAAAGTTAATTAGATCAGGGTGACGCAGCAGCGTGTATACATAACCAGAAACCATTCCGATCAAGATTGGGATAAGACCAAGGAAACCGCGTAGCATGACCGCTGCAAGCACTGTTATGACCACGGTAACGAGCGAGATTTCAATCGAAGTCAGTGACATTTGCGATTGACCGTCTACAGTGACTTTCGTTGCCATGTCTACTGCTACCCCAGCCAGGCTCAGACCGATCACGACGATGACGGATGCGATGACAACTGGTGGCAGTACCCGATCGAGCCATTTGACTCCTGCCTTCTTCACAACTCCAGCGACGATGATGTACACAATTCCGGAGAGGAAGCAGCCTAAAAGTGCCGTCCCTACACCATGTGATTGACTCACGACGATAATTGGACCGATGAAGGCGAAGGAAGAACCGAGATAGTTCGGAAGCTTTCCTTTGGTGATCCACAGAAACAGAAGTGTCCCGATCCCGCTCGCCAAGAGGGCCGTTGCAACATCCAGACCCGTCAAGATCGGTACGAGTACAGTCGAGCCAAACATCGCGAACAAGTGTTGAATACTAAGTGGCAGCAATCGCGAAATATGTGGTGTTTCGTCTACATCGATGTAATTTTTTTGGCTCATGCCTGTATGCCCCCTGTTTTGTTTCTTTCATTGAAATAGCTTTTTTTATACAAAAAGCCTCTTTGTGCGGACACAAAGAGGCTAGCTTCACCATGCTCATGGGAAGTTTCTTGCCTCTTGCCGACCTCACGGGATCGTTTTTAAAGAGGAGTTCTTTTATTTTTACAGTAGCTGTCGAATGGACACAATGTCCATAACGTCCACTTCTGCCAATTGTACATCGACAATTTCCGTTCGAGCAGTTGGGAGGTTTTTTCCGACGAAATCAGGGCGGATTGGCAGTTCGCGATGACCGCGATCAACCAGAACAGCCAGTTGAATCATCCGAGGGCGACCGTTGTCAATCAGTGCATCCAATGCGGCACGCACCGTTCTTCCCGTATAGAGAACATCATCCACCAGAATCACAGTCTTGCCTGTGATTTGATCCGGGAGCTTGGAGCCTTGCAAAACGGCATCTTCAGACTTGTGTTGCAGATCGTCACGATAGAACGTAATGTCCAGCTCACCGACTGGGACTTTCACATTTTCAATCATTTCGATTCTTTCCACAAGGCGTTGCGCGAGGTAGATCCCTCTGGTTTTGATGCCCACGATAATGAGATCCTCGACGCCTTTGTTTCGCTCGATAATTTCATGTGCGATTCGAGTGAGAGCGCGGCGGATTGCGGCTTCATCCATAATGACGCTTTTGTTGATCATCTCAATATCCCCCTTCTCGACGGGAACAGTGGACCTTACGAAAAAAGGCTCCTTGTCAGGAGACAAGAAGCCCTCGGACAAACCGACCGGACTGTAAGAGTCCCGCCTGCTTGTCATTCCGTGCCCTTGCCAGCCTCACTGGACTGGATTAAAAGGTTCCATTCGTCATGTAGAATTATGTCACGATTCAGGACGGGTGTCAATGCAGACCGAAAAAGTCTAACTATTCCCAATAGACGCTGGCCCACGGTGGCAAATAGTTCGCATAATAACCAATGCCCCCTGTAATGTCTTTGATCAGTTCGACTTGTTTGTCTGCATCCTCACCTATTCCTTGGATAAATAGGGAGCCATGCTCCGCTCGATCCAAACGCAAGAAAAGGAGCTGTTTCCCATCTGGAGATGGCGCAGGATAGTAGTCGGCTGTATTCACTTCCCCTTTTGTCACCTGCCGCTCAGCTCCATCTGCAGACCGCCGCCAGATGCCTTGTTCCGGTACCATGACTTTCTTTGGGTCGTATGAATACGCTGTAGCCAAGCCTCTCGTGAAAAGCAGCGTGTACGGAGCTTTTGGAATCCATACTGGATAGGTGTCTACCACTACTGGACCAGGGCTGACTGTTTTGACCCTGCCTGCTCGATCCGCCAGCTTCAACTGCTTGTTAGTCGTGGCGATCCGGTCAGTGCCATCGACAAAAGCAAGCTCGTCGCTATTTGGAGTCCAAGCAAGCCAATCAGGATAAGCCAATCCTGTACCAAGGTGTATTGGCTTTTTGGCAGGCTGCGTCAAATCAAACCATTGTATAGGTACGCCATCTGCAGACAAGGAGCCGGAGTTATACCTGACAAAGTAGGCCACAGCCTTCCCATCCGGAGATACTTTTAAGCCTGTCGCTGCCCATGGGTAGATACCTTCCTCCACTTTTGGTGGCTCTGCAATCGGGTAGGCAGCCAACGTTTTACCTGCAAGCGTGCGTAGGGCCAGCGTCATCGGCTTATTGTTTTCGGCAGGTAGCGAGACAAGCATGTTTTCCCCATCCGGCATCCAGGCAAAATCTGCGAAATCAGCCTTCGTTGAACTTTTCAAGGCTACTTCTCCTTGATCATGGATTTCTTTTACAATCAGCAATGGGCTTGGTGCTTCATTGCTGCCCATATTCACGGTGTATGCTAGCTTGTTCGCTTTTGGGGACCATTTTGGCATTTCAAAGACTGCTCGTTCGTCTACTTGCACTGTTTTGCTGCCATCCGCCCTGACGATCCACACGTAGCCTGGTGTCGAGTAATTGTCGTTGCCTTTGTATTTCACGAACAGGAGCCACTTGCCATCTGGCGACCAGCCTACAATCTGTGCATAGCCGTCCTTGGTGATTTGCTTTATTGTTCCTGATGCATCCCGTCCATCTACCAAAAACAAATGCTGGCTGCTCGTAAATGCAATTTTTGCCGGAACGCTCATTTCCTTGTTCACACGCTCTGGCTGATGGCTTTGGGCTGCCACCTTTGTTTCACCGTTTGCAGTGACAAGAACAGCTAAAAGGACAAAAAGGCTGATCAGCTTCCCCCATTTTCCGATCACAGGTATTCACTCCTTACACGCTCTATTGAATGATGAAAAAAACGCCAGAAGAAAGTAATAAGCTCTCTACTAGCGTTTTCTAATTCAACTACCATTATGTAAGTGTCATAGGAAGACTGGCTGCAACAACAAAAAACGATTGCCATACAGATCCTCGAAAATAGCCTCAATGCCATACATGACTTCGTTTGGTTCACTCACAAACTTCACGCCGCGTTGACGCAGTGCTTCGTATGTAGACCCAAAATCATCCGTCTCCCAAACCCACATTGGATTTTTGCCGACCTGACGAAGCATTTCCTGCGCAACTTCTTCCCGATGCCAATGGGTAGGGTCATGCAATACGATCTCAATCTCCTGCCCAGGAAGACCGACGGTGAGCCAACGAGAACCATCATCCATCCGAGAATCCATGCGTTTTTCGAAACCGAGTTTTTCCGTGTAAAACCGCAATGCATCTTCACAATCGTGAACGTACAGCGTCACATGCGCTAATCTTTTTAGCACGGCTATTCCTCCTGTTCGCTTACGCTTGTCTGAGAAACTCGATGACGTCAAGCATTTCCTTCGGCATTGGCGCTTTGAATTCGAGCTGCTCTCCTGTACGGGGATGGATAAAGCCCAGTGTTTTCGCATGCAGAGCTTGTCCATCGAGCTCCAATGTATTTTTCGGACCGTATTTCGGATCGCCCGCCAGTGGATAGCCAATATACTTCATGTGTACGCGAATTTGATGGGTACGTCCTGTTTCGAGTTTCAATTCCACCAACGTGTACTCTTTGAAGCGCTCCAGAACGATAAAATGCGTCACAGCCGGCTTGCTGTTTTCAAAAACGACCGCCATTTGCTGGCGATTTTTCGGATCGCGCCCGATTGGTGCTTCAATCGTTCCCATTTCATGCGGGATGACACCATGAACAATCGCGACATACTTCCGATTGACCGTATGTGCTTTCAATTGCTCAGCCAAACCCATGTGTGCCTTGTCGTTTTTCGCTACCATCAACAGGCCGGATGTATCCTTGTCAATGCGATGGACAATTCCCGGACGCAAAACGCCATTGATTCCGGACAAATCCTTGCAATGTGCCAAAAGCCCATTGACGAGTGTCCCACTGTAATGACCAGGAGCAGGATGCACGACGAGGCCACGTGGTTTAGTCACGACCACGACATCGCTATCCTCGTATACAATATCCAAGGACATTTCCTCTGGCTGGATCGCCATTTCCTTTGGCGGCGGAACACGGAGGGTCACCTCGTCCTCTGCCTGCAGCTTGTAGTTGTTTTTGATTGGTTCACCATTTACAGTGACACGGCCTTCCTTCACCCAAGCCTGTACCTGAGAACGGGACCAATCTTCATTTTGCAGCGTGATAAACTTGTCGATGCGTTCGTGCTTATCCGCTGGCTCTACCGTCCAATCGTAACGTTCAAACAATTGCGTGTCATTCATGTATTTTCTCCACCTATCCGAGCTTTCCCACTATTATTCTCATGACTATCTGTTTTTCTTCCCATCCAGAAAAACATCAAGAAGCAAAATCCCTACACCAATCGTGATGGCCATATCAGCCACGTTAAAGATCGGGAAGTTAATCAACGTAAAATCGAGAAAATCTACAACTTGACCGGTCATCGCACGATCAATGAAATTCCCAACGGCTCCACCCAAGACCAATGACAGCGCCAACGATGCACGAGGTTGGTTTTTTCTCAAGCGAATCAAGGAAATGACAATCCCAATCACAACGGCAACGGTAATGACTATAAAAAACCAACGTCGATTTTGGAGGATGCCAAACGCCGCTCCCATGTTCCGATGGGAAGTGAGATGAAATACGTCCGCGATCAAAGGAATGGATTGTCCCAGTTCCATATACTTCACGACTAAATACTTTGTAAACTGATCAAGCGCAATAATTACTGCCGCAATGAGATAGTACAACAATGGAATGTCCTCCTTATTCTGCTTCGACCAGCAACTGTACAAACACAATGTCAAATGATTATTTTACCAGAGACAGTCTACGTGAACAAGCGCTTTCCTTTTTTGTACAGACGATAGCCCTTGCGTACGACTTCCAGCATCCACAATGGGATTTTCCATCCACGATCCTTGATAAATGGCAGATATACTTTGTAATACGCCTTGCGTAAATCACGCCATTTCGTGTCTGTATCATTGACATAGTAATCCGATACGTCAATCAAATAACCTCGTCCCTGATCCATTAGTACGTTTTTCCCATGGACATCATGCGGAAACAAACCCTTCCTGCGCGCCTCTTCTAGCGCTTCCTCCACGTCTTCAATCACCTGGGGAGGAATCGGAATACCAAAGCGAATACAGTCAAACAGGGGGATGCCGTTCATCCTCGTTATGACCAAGTATCCTTCCCCATAATCATAACAGATAGGGAAGGAACGAGTCTCCCCAAGCTTGCGATAGACTTCGATTTCTTGTTCGGCTCCTGGTCTTCCAGGTGCGTACAGCTTAATCACTACCTTTGGATAGTCCGGGTGGGCAAATACGGCGGCATAATTGCCGGTACCGACCAACTCCCACGGGTACGGCGTGTGGTGTACGACGACTGGATCATCCGGTGACAGACTCTCCACTTGAACTTCCTGTAAAAATGCTTGCAATATATGCTGATCGATCCGCATCGTTTCTCATCATCTCTCATCAGTTACCGACTTCGAACTACGTTAAAACAAAATTAATGAAGGTTCATCTACTACGATCATTCAGACACTTCCTATTTAAGGGGCAAAAAATCCTTTACACTGGTGAGGCCAGGAAGTCCTGTCCGATTCCAATGAAAGGATTGCATATGGACAAGAATACCTCATTTTTTCGATTTGGTAAATGGGTAGTAATTGTCCAGCAATAGCACCTGTTTTTAAGTAGTGTTTAACGATTTGTTTTATCTGATTCACGTTGCTGTCGTGGTGGGGAGGAAACAGGAGAAAACGCTCAGATTCTAGGGCCACCCCCTGCGGGATTGACTGCACGACTCCATGCAAAAAGCGAAACCGCGTCCAAAGTGGTTCTTTCAGGATGTGTTTCAGAGGTGGACGCTTAAAGGCGTGTTTCGCTTTTTGCATTCCGTCTCGGGCAGTGTCCCTAAGATCTTCGCTTATTTCTCCTGTTTCCTCTACGAGCTTTCCATGTTAACCGGGTCTTACATGCCCTAAAAGAATGAAGAATGCTGTGCATTACGATAGAGAAGAATATTTCCAGACGTAGCGACTTGTGGAGTCCTACCGAGCGGAGAAGGGATTCGCGGGCAAAAGAAACGCAACGTGCACGTGCTACGTAGCGGCTACCACTTTTGCGTTTCCCCGCGAATCCCTTCGGAGCGGACAGTCTCAGCCCCAGCAGGACGGAGCCTGGAGCCTAGACTGGAAATATTCTTCTCTCCCCCGCAGCCACATAGCAGGAACAGGAACCTACGAAAAAAAGAAGAACCTCGCACATCCATGCAGGCTCTCCTCTCAGAATTTACACATTAATCTCCAAAAACCATTCGCGAATCGCATCTTGCAGCTTCTGCAAAGCCGTCGCATCCGTTGCTTCACAATAGATTCGTACCAACGGTTCTGTGCCAGACGGACGAATCAAGACCCAATGTCCTTCCTCGAGCAACAGCTTGATCCCATCCACTCGTTGAATCTCTAAAACCTGATAAGGACCAATTAGTGCAGGTGGCTTGGCGATCATTTGCTGTATCCATTGATCTTTTTCCGGTAATTTCATATCAAGCCGCGTATGGAACAGCTCGCCGAACTGCTCGTATACGTCTCGCAATATTTGATCGATTCCTTTATTTTCATACGCGCACATCTCGGCGAGCAACAAATTGATGAGTACGCCGTCTTTCTCCGGGATGTGACCGAGAATACTGGCCCCACCACTTTCTTCTCCACCAATGAGCACGTCACCTTTGCGCATTTCCTCACCTACGTACTTGAAGCCGACTGGCGTCTCCACCAGCTCAAGACCGTAATGCTCAGCCATCCGATCCAATAGATGCGTAGTCGCTACTGTCCTGACAATCCGTCCGGTCAAGCCACGATTTTTTTGCAAATGATAGGTCAGCAGGACGAGTGCTTCATTTGGCGTAATGTACTGTCCGAAGCGGTCCACGACTCCGAAGCGATCCGCATCGCCGTCATTGGCAAGACCAAGAGATGCTTGGCGCTCTACCACTTCTTTTTTTAGCAAGTGCAAATGCTTATCATTTGGCTCAGGCAAATCTCCTCCAAAAGCCGCATCGGGGACTTCTCGGATTCCGACGTTTTTCACCCCCGCCTCAGATAAAAAACCGCTCACGTAGCCCATACCTGCACCATGCATGGCATCGACGACAACGGACAAGGAAGAGTTTTTCAAAACATCCATATTTACCATCCGCCTAAGATGCGCCTCGTAATGAGGACGCAGCACAATGACCTGCAACAGCTTGCGGGCCTTTGCTTCCGCGAGGGAAATCGTACGCACCGATTTCGCTTGGCAGGTTTCGCTGATCCACTCTTCTAATCTTTGCGTGATCGCAGGCATTGCAGGTCCAGCGTACTCCGGAATGTATTTGATGCCATTATATTCGGGTGGATTGTGACTGGCCGTGATCATGATTGCGCCACTCGCTGCAAAATGCTTCACTCCAAAGGCTACAGCAGGCGTTGGTGCTGCTTCGTTCACCAAATAGGTACGAATGTCATTCGCGGTCAGGACAGCTGCAACCTCCTCCGCGAAGCGTCTCCCCAAGAACCGTGTGTCGTGCCCAACCAAAACAGGCTGTTCCTGTTGCCCGATTTCTTTGGTATAGCTGGCGATGGCTTGTGCGACAATGCGGACATTCTCGACAGTAAAGCCATCTGCGATTATGTCGCGCCAACCGTCCGTACCAAAACGGATCGTTGTCATCCCCTCATCTCTCCTCTCATTACCGCAGCTCATTCACCTTCTCCAAATAACGCAAAACAGTGGCAACATAAGTAGCATGCGACCACGTCAGCGGTGCAACGGATACGGGAGCACCTGTATACGGATCGAGCTGTTCGGATAGCACGCCGCTTTGTAGAGCATGGCGTACGACCCAGGCCAGTCTGTTCTTTGGCTCTTGGAGTTCATCGAGCGATTTCGCCTTGGCAATTTCCCAATCAGCGACCCATAAGGTGCAAATGATCCATGGATTGCCGGGTACCTTCGCTGTGTCATGTGATTTTTTGAAATAGTAATCTCCTTGATAGCGGGCAATTCCACCGATCGCCGTGTCTACCCGTAAACTCTTTTTGACAGCTTCCATCGTTCGCTCAACTCTCGGATCGTCTACGGAAAACACATCAAGCGCAAACAAGGCGAACAAGCTGCTCTCCACCGTGAAATCTTTTTCGACACTCCCATCTGCTCTTACATAAATCCCACGCAAAAAACGCCCGATTTCAGGGTCGTACAGATATTTTTCCATTGCCCCACGAATGCGCTCTGCCCCTTCTGCGTAGCGTTTGTAGCGCCGATCATCCCCGAACAGCTGAGCAAAACGAGCCGCAGCCATTAAGCCTGCGAAAACCGTAGCACTGGTAAACGTAAAAATTCCCCGTCGCTCCTCCCATAAGTCGTAGCTTTGTTTTGGAAGTTGCAGCTCTGGATGGACATACTCCAGCAAAAACCGGGCCGCCGGCCGAACCAGCGTGGGATAGAGCGCCTGGCAGTCTTCAATTTGCTTGCCGCTTTTGTATTGCTCCCAGAGCGCGTACAGCACGAGCGCCGTCTCATCCTCCTGAATGGGGAGCTGAATTTCTCCGTCAACAATAAACGGATGCCAACTGGAGCCGACAGACCCATCTGGATTGTACTTGTGAAGCAAATATCCGTCCTTATTCAATGCGTCCGCGCAAAATCGAAAAAATGGGGCGACCACTCCCGTATAGCCCGCTTTCGCCATCGCGCTCGCAATCAACGCTCCGTCTCTTGGCCACATGTAGCTGTAATGGTCGCGATTGAATTGGAGAATATCCGAGTCATTCGCGGCGAGAATCGCTCCGTTCTGATCAATTTGGGTGCGCACGAGTAGCAAGCTGGTCTTGTACAGATTGACAACCTCTGCCGGAAGATCAGCAAAGTCCCGCTCTTCCTTATTGACCCAACGCTGCCAATACACCGCGACCCGACTGAGCAAACGTTCCGGATCACTTTCGAGTACATACTGGTTCAATACTTTGACATCCTCATACGATTCACCGATGCACATCCAGTAAAAGAGCGCCTTCTCTTCTTGTGGTTGCAGCATGAGCGAAAAGGAGATCGTACTATCTACGGAGCCTTGTGCAATCGGATTTCCGGACAAAAGACCATCCTCCGCATCCCTCCAGGTCCCCTCCGCATAGTTGAACCGCTTGATCCCGACACTATATTGATCGATCCCACCCGTATCCGTTTTTCCATTCGCCATGATGTACACATTGCGCTTGTAATGGTAAATGGTACGCAAGATAGGATCAAAAACAGCAGTATCGCCTACCTCCGTCTCATTCAAGCTGAAATCGTGATTGAAAAACAGCCTGACCTCTCGCGCCTCACTTGACAAATTCCGAACGCATACCTTTTTCAAATAAATCGGATCACGCTGATGCACCCCATCTGCAATTTGCAGGGAGATGCCCAGATGTTCATGATGCGCTTGAACTTCTGTCACCAAAGACTCCTGTCCGTATCCGAGCTTCCGCGTCCAGCCGTCTTCATCCAGCCAGGAAAAGTGACCTTGCACCCAAATCCCCAACTTGCTAAAGTGTCCCCCGACATGATTCAGTTGGCCGACATACGGAAAATAGAGATCTCGCATATGCAGCTTGTCATCAAAATTAATCAGCAGTTTTCCGTTCCCGACGACGAGCGGTCTCGGCATGCCTTCACGTCCTTTTCGTTATAGGCTGTCGATCTCTCTCTTTTCGTGAAACTGATATTCGGCAATTCGTCTTGCGTAGGAAGAAGCAAGCGTAGCCGCGGTCTCTGCCGTCGCCCCTTGCGAAATCACTTTTACGTGCGAATCCTCTGAGTCGGGTAAAATCAGCACCCAGCCGTTCGAATCGTATACCTTGATTCCATCGACGAGTTCCAGCAGCTTGCCTTTGTTTTCTTCCATCACTCTGCGCATGACCTTGCCTTTTGCTGTCCATGGGCAAAAGACAGTCTTTTTCTCCATATGGCACGCTGGCAACAGATCCAGCAGAACGCTGAGCGGTTTTTCTTCAGAAGCGAGATACGAAAGAATTCTCATGAGGCTGTACACGGCGTCAAACATCGGATGAAAGCGCTGTTCGCTCGATACCTCCATCATGGAGCGCGGTGAGACCTTGGTGCGTACAACCTCCATTTGCAACAGCTGGGCCATATGCTCCAATTCAATTGGTGCACTCACAGGAAGGCCGATACGTCGGTGCTGACCACTGCAAGCCAGCAGTTGCAGAGCCGTGATCTGTTCGTTCGAGAGCTTCTCTCCATGCTCGGTAAACAAGGTAAATTGCTCGCCATTTTTATCGAGACGAACCCCTAAATCCGCTCCCTTTTTACGAATACCTTCTTGTATGGAGCTGTAATGTGCAGTGACTCCCAGTGCATGCAAGAGTGGCGCAAGAAAAGTCGGGAAAAAACGCTGTTCACAATCGATCAGTAGGTGGAAGCGCTGACGCTGGATGGACGATACATTCAACTGTTGGACCAAAGCGTGAAGATAAGCTTCTTGTACTTGATGCTCGACTTGCAGTGCTCCCAACCGATGCAGATTGCGAACATACGTCTCTTGCCAGTAGGCACTCTCAATTTTGCGCTCCATATCACGCGAAATCGGCAAGCCCGCATGATCGATAAATTGGATGATAATGTCTTTATCATCGACTGGCTCTGCCATATAAACATGAATGCCGCCTTTGCAGGCCAGGGAGCGCACGCCGTATCGGATCAGAGGTGAATTGCCAATCCCGAGATCGACCGTATCAATTCCGGAAGAGCACAAGCTCGTCATGATGCTATGCTTCAATAGCTGAGCAAATGGGTGTGAGCATGCGGAGAGCGCAATTTTATCCCCCGCTTGTAGTAAGTACGCGTAGGCAGCAGCAAGTCTTGTAACGAATTCAGGCGTGATGTCAACATTGCCAATGCCCTTGATTCCATGCGTCCCAAACAAATTTTTAGTTTGCTTGGCACCGTAGATGAGCGAGGTAGTGACAGTCGCATTTTCCCCGACTTCCTTGTCCGGCCAAATTTTGACCCCTGCCTTTACCACCGACTTCGCCCCAATGAGGGACTGGTCTCCAATGACAACCCCTTCCCCGAGTTGTACGCAATCGGAAATTCGGGTGTTGCGGCAGAGCGTCGTTCCTGTGATCTCTGTTTTTTTCCCTATGACACTATTTTCCCAAACGATCGTTCTGGACAGCTTCGTACCAGAAGAAATCATGGTATTATTCCCCAGAATGGAATAAGCACCAACGGCAACTCCAGCCTGCAAGTGTACATTTTCACCGATATAGACAGGGCCTTCCAAACGGACCGATGAATCGATGCGAACATCATTTTCCAAGAAAATGCGCGGCGCGATTTCCTGTGCTTTTATTTCGAGATGCACGCGTCCATCCAGCAAATCGAACTGGGCCTGCTGATAAACCTCCAAAGAGCCAATATCAGACCAATAGCCGCTTGCCTCATATCCGTATAGAGGCTTTGCTGCTTGTAAAAAGGACGGAAAAATTTCCTTGCTGAAATCCACTTCCCGCTCTTCTTCTATATAAGACAAGACCTCTGGTTCGCAGACGTATATCCCGGTATTCACCGTATCGCTAAAAACCTCCGACCAGCTCGGCTTTTCTAAAAAGCGGGTAATGCGTCCGCCCTCGTCTGTCATGACAACTCCGAATTCCAGCGGTGTTTCTACACGAGTCAAAATCAACGTAGCCAGAGCGTTATTTTGTTCATGGAAACGTATGGCTGCCGACAAATCAATGTCTGTCAACGTATCTCCACTGATCACGACAAAGCGCTCATCGAGAAAATCGGCGCAGTTTTTCACGCTACCTGCCGTGCCCAAAGGAATCGCTTCTTCAAAATAGACGAGCGAAACACCGTAGCGAGATCCATCACCAAACGTATCGCGGATGACATCAGGCAGATACTGGAGTGTCACTGCTATCTCTGTAATCCCATGCTTTTTCAATAGATCAATCGTGTACTCCATGCAAGGCCGGTTTAAGAGTGGCACCATTGGTTTTGGCGTGTGGCATGTTAACGGACGTAGTCGTGTACCTTTTCCCCCAGCCATGATTACTGCCTTCATCTTCTTTTCTTCCTCCTTCATCGTTGCAATCTATGTTGTCAAGCCGCTTTCCGCGGGTACGCCAAGTGAACGGTATAGATCGATGGTTTGACTAGCCAGAATGGTCCAGTTATAAAACTGTTTCACATCTTGCATGGCCGTCTGGGCTAGTTGATGCCGTTGATCAGGGTCGCGCAGTAGCCAGCGGAGTTGATTCGTCAAGGATTCGGGGTCGCCTGTGAACATCATGGCGCCGTTTTCGCCATGGCGAACGATCTCTCGTAGCCCTCCCGTATCCGCAACAAGAACTGGCGTACCCAGAGCCATCGCTTCCAGTGCAACAATTCCAAAAGGCTCATATAAGCTCGGGAATACCGCCACATCAGCCAAGGCGAACAATTCATTTCGCCTACCATCTTCTACGAAGCCCAAG
Source organism: Brevibacillus sp. FIR094 (assembly GCF_050477165.1). Classification (NCBI taxonomy): domain Bacteria; kingdom Bacillati; phylum Bacillota; class Bacilli; order Caryophanales; family Paenibacillaceae; genus Brevibacillus; species Brevibacillus sp. FIR094. The sequence continues at coordinate 23,798 of NZ_JBEAES010000039.1, forward strand.
AAGCGGACTTGCTCAGAAAGTCCCATCTGATGAACCAACTGCTTCCACTCGTCTTGCATCGGTCCTCTGCCAGCTATAAGCAACTTCGCATGCGGAAACTCAGCGCGCAGCCTTGCCATGGCTTCCAACAATAGGTGAACACCTTTTTCCTGAACCAAGCGCCCTACAAAAAAGAGGACAGGGCCATCCCCTATCGCCAACTCCTGCCGAAGCTGTTCACGATTTACATCCGGTAGAGGAATGAGATCGACGCCATTGTGAATGACACGTATTTGGGATGAAGGTGTTCCGAAAAGGCGCATGACTTCCGACTCCATATACTTACTGCAAACGATCATCGATTCAGAGCTTTGTGTTAGTGTACGTTCACACTCATGAATTCTTTGCTGCAACGGTGTATGAATGCCTTGTTGTCGTCCATGTTCCAAAGCATGAATCGTGCTGACGAGGGGCAGAGAGTACCTCTCCTTCAGTTCGATCGCTGCCCAATTGACAAGCCAATCATGAGCATGGATGACATCTGGTCGCATCCCGAGTGACCAGAGCTTGTAGGTAGCATCGACCATCGCCAAATTCAGTTGAAACACCCATGCCAGAAAGTCAGCTTGTTCAGAAGGAATGTACGTAGCCAAACGATGTACGTGAACCCCTTCCATCGTCTCATCTATGGAGCATGAATCTGTCGAACGTGTCAGCACATGTACCACGATTCCTTGCTGGACAAGATGCCTAGCGAGATCGTAGACAGCCCGACCAAGCCCCCCTACCACATGAGGGGGAAATTCCCATGCAAGCATCAAAATTGTTTTTGTCGAAGACTGATCTTGCGTAGCCGCTACCAATTGACGCGATACGTTCACTCTATGCGTTTGTTTAGGCAAATAGAACGTGATATCCAAGTCAGGAAAGATCGGAAAGTCAGCTTCTGCTTGTGTAATTGCCTCTTCATCCAGTTGATCCTCTCGATACATCGCCAAGAGAGCCCGCATGCGAACCAAATGGTCATGAACGCGTTGCACCGCATACCGGGTGACCGTTTGACCGTCTAAAATAAACGCCCAATCACTGCTTTGCGCCAGCATTAATTCACGTGCGGCCTGCGTGAGGCATCGTAAGGCAAGCTGATCTCCTTTCTTTTCAGAAAAGGTCGTAATCGCTCCAATCAGTTCCCGCTCGGCTTGATGCAGATGCCTGTATATCCAGCCATTGTTCTCGTTCAACCAGACTTCTCCGTAGCCGTTTCTCCCCCACGTAGACATAGGCAAGTGACCACGATCCTGTTCTGGATACTCCTCCAAATATTCAGATGGAGTAATTAATTTCACGTATTTTGAATCACAAACCGTTTTTCGCATGAGGTCATCCAAAAACTGCGGACCCTCGAACCACCAATGACCAAACAACTCTGCATCATAAGTGGCGACGACCAACGGCTTGCGATCCATCCAGTGACTGGCTTCCTCCACTTGACGCTCTCGCTGATACAGGAAGTGCCCCGCATGTGACGCTGCTTTTTCGCGCGCCCAGCTTGGCTCATACCAGTCTTTATCCCCTTCTTTTCCTGTGATCCGATAGTATTTCAAACCGGTATGCACACGAATACCGTCAGGATGGATGTACGGCTCGATGTAGCTCATCTCTCTGTCAAATCCGATATCCCGGTAGTATTCACGATAGTCATAATCCCCTGGATAGCCATCGATCGAGCTCCATACCTGGCGGGAAGCCACTTCATCACGGGCAAAGGCAGCCACTTCATGCGGCGTGAACAAGGGAGCCAACACCCCTCTGCGAGGTAAAGGCGTTGCATGCTCTATCGTGTGACTGTCTACAAAGAAATAACGCAGCCCTGCCTCTTTTAGCAAACGATCCAATCCAGGTGTATACCCGCACTCTGGCAGCCATATTCCCTTCGGACGTCTCCCCAGAATCCGCTCATGTGTATCGATGCCCACCTGAAGCTGTGCCCGAATCGCCTCTTCTGTTTCCACATAGGGCAAAAAGGAGTGCGTGGCTGCGCAAGTGATGAGTTCGAGGCATCCGCTGTCCTCGATGTGTCTAAAGGCCTTGACCAGTTGAAAATCCCACTTGCGGCAATAGGCGATGATGCTTCGAAAACGCTCCATGTACATTTTGGCGATACGGTGTTCTTGGGGTTGACCTGTGGTTCGTTTGACTTCCTTCCCAGCCAATTCAACGGTCTTTGCTAGATGTGTACGAAAGCGTGTCACGATCAGATCATCATCTAGCATGGAAAGTAATGTCGGAGAAATAGCAAGGGTCATGCGAAAAGCGATGCCGTCTGAGAGGAGCTTGTCGAAAACCATGAGCAAGGGAAGATAGCATTCCAGCATGGCTTCATACACCCAGCGCTCTTCCAGGCGATCGTCCCGATCCCCGTGTCGGACATAAGGCAGATGGGCATGCAACACGAGGGAGAGATAACCTTTGTGCACAAGTGACACCTCACTTATTTGATGTTTTGGTATACAACGAATAGGAGGAAAAATTCTCAAACCAGGAAGGTGTAGCTAAATCGTGGGCGGTCTCAACTAACGGTTCCCCCCAGTTAGCTTTTGATTGGCGCGGGGTAACCACCGTTTCCGAGCGTAAAATCGGACAAAACCGATTGTGTTCATATAAACCAAAATCAACCATGTATGTACGTCCTGGCTCTACATCTTTCACGTACCAGGTATGAGCCTCTTCATGTACGAGCACATCACGGACGGAATGCGCATTTTTTCCATCAAATAAGCGTTCCGTAACATCATACAGACGCAAGCCCTTTTGGATGTGACGATAATCGGCTTGCAGGTACGATGCGACCATTCTCATGCGCGGCCAAGTGATTTCCCAATAGACGAATAGCACAGTCGGTCCTTGTGCCATGACTTTAACAATGTCCCGACCATAAAACGCAGGCAATTGCCATTCCGATTCCGTTCTAGCGGGAGGTGGTGTCACTGGCTTTGCACGGTCTTTTTGCAGGCGATACTTAACTTGACCGATCGTTAAGCCGCACTCTGTGGCAATTTGTGCAATGGACATCGATCGTGAACGCAGTTCGAGAATTTTTTCCAGCATCTTCTAGCACTCCCCTCCGCCAATTTCACCTATCTGTGCTTTCCCAATGTCAATCATAGCCAATGCTGCTAACAAAGACTGTCGAATGCTGGATGCACATCCCTTCTTCTTTTGTCGATCAACAATCATGTTTTCGTCATAGGCAAACAAAAGTCGCTCTCCTTCCATTCTTACAAAGCTACTTCTCTAGACATTCTTTTCTTTTTGCCGAATAGGAAGAAAGAGCTATATTCCGTCATCTTTTGTTTTATTTGTAAGTATTTTCATGTTGGATACCGATACTATAAAATATTCACTTCTACTTCCAAAAAGAATGAAAAAGGAGTCAATGAAAGAAATGAATCGTTCATGGATTAGCATGGTAACAGCAGGATCAATTGCAATTTCAACGGTAGCGACAGGCTTGCCACTAGCAGCTCAAGCCAAAAGCACGCTGCCAAGCCCATCCCAAGAGCCCATTGATTCACAGATTGGTCATACACCAGTTCAGGAAAACATGTCGAAGAGTCAGTTACGCCAAGCAGCCAAACAGGAGAAGTACAGCATCTCGCACCTGAATACATTGGACAATTCAGAGCTTGTTGAATTGTTGAAGGAAATCAGTTGGACGCAAATCCCTGAGCTGTTTACTTACAACGACGACACCCAGGAATTTTATGGAGATCGGGAGCGGGTTCAGGCCATCATCGATGCCTTGCAAGTGAGTGGCAAGAACTTCACCAAGGATGACGAGCAAGGCATACATACATTTGTAGAAGTTTTGCGTTCGGGGTATTACTTGGGGTATTACCATAAAGAATTAAAGTATTTGATGGAGCCAAAGTATAAGCAAAAGATTATTCCAGCACTTCAAGCAATTACTTCCAATCAAAATTTCTCCTTAGGTACAAAGACCCAAAATGAAATCATCGGTTCTACAGGAAAATTAATTAGCAACACGACTGTTGATTCTGAGACAATCGGTCTTCTGTCAAAAGTAATGGAGGACTTTAACGACAATCGGGATAAATGGTCAGATGATCGCGAAGCAAGCGAGGCCTTTTACAGCGTACTTCAAGGTGTTGGCTATGTTCTGATTTGGGGAGTCGATGATTCAGAAAGAGATGAGCTAAAAGGTAGCATCGATGCATTTCTAGACCCCATTCTTGACATGGCGGAAAACGGTGACACTTCCGCTGATCACGTATGGTTGACGAACAATGCCTTGTATTACACTGGGAAATTGGGAAGCTACTACAGTGATCCTGACAAAGCCAATGAAGTATTGACGAAAGCAATGAAAACCTATAAAAAGTGGAGCGAGCCATACTTCACAGCCGCTCAACAAATCGAGGAAGCATATGGTGAGGATGCCAATGGGAAAAAAATTGACCTCGAGGAAATGAAAAAAGAAGGGAAAAAGCATTATCTTCCGCAACAATTTACTTTCGATGACGGAGCAGTTGTGTTCAAAACGGGAGATAAACTAACAGAAGAACAGGTTGAGCGTTTGTATTGGGCATCCAAGGAAGTGAAGGCACAATTTCATCGTGTCATCGGCAATGACAAGGAGCTTGAGAGCGGTAATCCGGATGATGTACTGACCATTGTCATCTACAATACGCCTGATGAATATAAAATGAATCGCTTCTTGTACGGATACGACACAGATAACGGTGGTATCTACATTGAGGGTACCGGTACTTTCTTCACCTACGATCGGACAAAAGAACAAAGCATCTACAGTCTGGAAGAGCTGTTCCGTCATGAATTCGTCCACTTTTTGCAAGGCAGATATGAAGTACCGGGCATGTGGGGACAGGGAGAGATTTATGAAAACAGCCGCTTGCCTTGGTATGAAGAAGGCGGAGCCGAGTTTTTCGCAGGTGCTACCCGGACGGAAGGAATCAAGCCTCGCCAATCCGTTGTAGGCAATATCCGAAATGCAGCGCCTTATCTCGATTACACTGCGGCAGATATGATGCGTGCCAAATACGGAACTATGGCCTTCTACGACTACTCATTCGCGCTTCAGTACCATATGTTTAAGAATGATTTTGCTCGTCTGAATAAAATCAATGATACGATTCGTTCCAATGATGTATCTGCTTATGATCACTTGATCGAAGAATTCAGCCGTGATCGCGCACTTGAACGTGGCTATCAAGAAACATTAGAAGAATTGATCGATCAGTATGAAGAGTTGGATGTCCCTCTCGTTTCAGATGATTACTTACAAAAAGTGGACGTGACGAGCAAAGAAGAGGTTTATCGTCAAATCGCAGAGGTTGCCTCTCTGACCGATGTAAAAACAGATGAAAAAGACTCTGCAGATTTCCGCAGCTTCGAGTTGCGTGGGGTCTATACGGGTGGAGCTACTCAAGGGGAATATCAGGATTGGCAAGAAATGAACCGCCTCACAGATGGATTCCTCAAGGAGTTATCGGATCTTTCCTGGAATGGCTATGACACAGTTACGAGCTACTTCACCAATTATCGTACGACAAAAGATGGACGCTTTTCCTATGATGTCGTGTTCCACGGGAAGCTGGCTCATGAAGATGGACAAGAGACAGAGAATCCAACGCCTACCCCTGACGAATTATCTATTTCATTGGGTAAGCAGATTACAGGTAACGTCAATCTTCAAAAACCGAGTCAGGAGTTCCGTCTCGATGTGAAATCAGCACAACAGCTGCAAGTAGAGATGGAAACAAAGCAAGGAGATGGAGTGGCGTGGCTAGTATTCCACGAATCGGATAAGCAGAACTACATCGCCTATCCCAACAAGCGTGAAGGCAACATGCTGATCGGATCATTCGATGCGAAACCAGGGACTTACTATGTGACTGCTTATACGTATGGTACAGGCCAAGAGGATCAACCGTTTACCTTATTGGTTACGGGTGAAGATAGCCCGCAAGAGCAATTCTATCAAGAAAGCGAGAGCAATGATTCTACGGAGCAAGCGAATGGTCCATTGCCGATAGGCACGACTGTTTCAGGGGACATGAAAGGAAACGACTGGCAAGATATTTTTGCCTTCCAAGTAGATAAACCAGAAGAAATACGTATTTCTCTGAACCCCGAGCAGGGACAAGGTGTGACTTGGATGCTATTCCACGAAGGAAATCCAGATCAGCCTGTATCGTACCCGCAAGAGATAGAGGGAAATCTGCAAAGTGCCCATTATCAAGTAAAGCCAGGCCGTTACTACTTGTATGTGTACAAATATCAAAATGAAGACGTTGTGTATACGGTAGAGACCAAGCAACGCTAATCTGCATAACAAAAACACCCCCAAACGAGCTACAAAATCGTTCGGGGGTGTTCGTTTCTGTCCTATCTTTTACAGTTATCGGCGCTTTGTAATTCGCCCAGAGCCCCCTACCTTCGTTCGTGGGGGCGATTTACTTTTCGGCGGAGAAAAACTCGAGCGTTTGGAAGAGACAGATCCACTCGACTTCGACGATTCCCCGCTGGAAGAACGAATAATTTTACCTGAACTGCCGCTAGACGACTCCCCCTGCTTCTTGAAAAGGCTGCCGTCAGAACCTACCGTACCATCCGCGTTCTTCGCATTACCCCGTTTGAAAATACTTCCCGTACCTTCTTTGGTAATCGGCGGCGCTACTTTTTTGTCCTCGGTTGTAGGCACGCGATATGTTCCGGAAGTCTTGTATACGTCCTTGCTAGAGTAGCCACGATAGCTGCCCTTTGTACTTTTCTTAAGCCCGTCGAACAAATCATCCAGTACGCTGGCTACAATGTATCCCTGCAAAAACGAAGAATCGTAGTTTTGCCGGACGTACTCTTTGCTGTCGACCTCGATCAATGTATCTGTCGGCTTGGCAGCGTCTTGCTGCAAATGGTATACCTCATCCGGATAAATGAGGAACATATGCTGCGGATCTTCTTTGGATATTTCATCTGGCGTATTCTGCTCCGCCAGCTCCAAGGCCACTTCCGGTACAGTCTTGTCTTCCGCACGATAGATGCGTGACGACTGTCCATTGTCTTTGGTAGAGACAGATTCAAGCGGATATGTCTCGCCAACCGCAGGACTGCCACAACCCGCTAGCGTAAGGAGGAACAAGGCCGGAATCAGCAGGAGCTTGATTGATTTCATCCATGGATTTGGCATGTACTTGTCCCTCCTCTCTATGCTCCGCGCAGTACCTGTACGTCCGCTGGCAGAACACTTTCTCCCTCATAGAGCATGAAACGGCCATCCTGCCACTCGATTCGCAGCAACTGGCGTTGATCCGATTGGAATTGCCAGATGTACTGCTCCCCTGACGTATGAAAAGGGGCTTTCCCCGAAACCTGAACGGAGCCATTATATTGCTCCTCCAAGTGATAGGTAACATCGTCCATCTCGATTGTGGTTGGCACTTCGTCTATTGAATCCATTCGTCCATCAATCACGCTATACAGATGATAGACAATCTTCTCCCGTTCCTCGATATACAAGTAGCGAATGGTCGTTCCATCCTGTAACGTAAGCATCGTAGCTTTGCGACTCGCATTGCTCGCCTTCCCTATTACTTGATAGGTAACGAGCGATACATCGACCACATCTCCCGGTCCAACCGTCAGGATGCTCTTCTCTGGTGCAGGAGGCTCATGCTTGGCAAAAATATTTTGGATTCGCTTCATCAAACTCATGCTGTACTCCCTTCCCTTTCACGTCTTACAAACATGCAGCTATAATCAATGCACCCACGAGATGGAATGAACCAGCCATCATGGCATATGCCACTTTTCCTTCCTGCGTCCCTTTTTCCAGGTCCAGTCCAGCTACTTGCTTTAACAGCCATTCCACGATTCTCTCCAAAAGGAACAGAATGATAAATGAGAGCACAGAAACGAGCAGTGCTGTCCACAATAAGTTGGAGGTAATGATGGATTGCGATAAGATATATCCTTGCGCAAACAGCTTCAGAACAAAACGCGTCGTGACCGCGATGTTTCCGTTTTTAATTTCCGTGATGTCCTTGTATTTCGTAAACAACGAATCGATCCACATCAAAACAAAAAGTAAAATGCCACCGGCTCCTGTCCAAACCAGCATCCCTAGTATTTCTGTCCACGTCAAAGCGAATCACTCCACTTTCGTCAAGGTGTTTAAGGTCTGAAAAAAAGGGAAACCGCCTGAAGCGGTTTACCCCTCATATTTTTTCATCAAAGCAGCCAGTTCGTCCTCAACGGCTTGATCCTTATTCAGCTTCGCAATTTCATCATCTAAAGAGCTCTGTTTTTTGTAAATCTCGCCGCTGGCTTCTGCTTCTGCTTCCATTTGCAGTGCTTTTTCTTCCATGCGTTTCAAGCCAGACATAGCCGAGTTCGAGTCGAAGCCACCCATCGCCTGGTTGATCGTCTTTTGCGCTTTGGCTGCATTGACGCGGGCAACTAATGTTTCGCGCTTGTTTTTCAGCTCGGTAATCTGTTTTTTCATTTCAGCCAGCTTCTCGCGCAATCCGTCGGCTGCCAGCTTGTTTTTCTCGTAGCTGTCCTTGTATTCGTTCATTTTTTGCTCAGCGGCTTTCTTTTCTTCCAGAGCTCGTCGAGCCAGATCAATGTTCTGCGCTTGTGCTGCGATGTGAGCTTGTTCTTCACGTTTTTTCACCAAGGCTTCCTGTTCTTCATACAGCACCTTGAATTTCTTTTCCAAAGCAATTTGGGCGGCAACCGCTTTCTCTGCTTCGTTCAAGTCTTCTTGCATATCACGCAAATACTGATCTGTCATTTTGATTGGATCTTCTGCTTTCTCAATCAAAGCGTACAAATTGGACATGGTCAAATCACGAAGTCTTTTAAAAATGGACATGGATTTATTCCTCCTTAAGTACGTACCAGGTTGTTCGGCCTAGATTGCCGTCCCCGTTATACATGTATTTACGATAATTACGCAAGTAAGTTTCAACATTTTATTTTTTATTTGGCTCACCTTTGCTTTTCGCAGAGCACGACCTGTATTTCGTTTCAAAAACGCATCTAAAATAATACCTATTCGAAAGAAAGTTCGCCCGATTCTACACTTTTCCAAAAAAGTTTTGCTTGAAATTGTGTTCCATCCTGACGCTCAAGCTTCATTTTACCCGTTTTGCCTTTTTCAATGGACTCGTCCGATAGTATGATCTGTTGCTATATTGATCTACATACCCTTGACTACCACTAATTGTAAATGCTACTTTTCAATAATACCGATTTTATGGGTCACATTATAAGGAGTGCTTCGCATGAAGTTACCTTTACACGATCGATTCATTGAGCAAGCGATTGAGTATGTAAGCCAAGATCAACGACTTATAGGTCTCCTCGCAGGCGGATCTATGATGTATGGAGAAATGGATGAGTATAGTGATCTGGATTTAATAATCGTCTACAATTATGCGTTTCGAAACGAGATCATGGAACAACGCTTCCAAATTGCCGAAAGACTCGGTCATTTACTTTCTGCATTCACAGGCGAGCATGTCGGGGAACCGAGATTGCTTATTTGTTTATATGGCCCAGCCCCTCTTCATGTCGACCTTAAATTTGTACAACTGGAAGAGCTCGAATCCCGAGTCGAGAACCCACTGATTCTTTGGGAGAGAGGTTCTGGTATTGCAACGATACTCAGTAAAACAAGTCCATCTCAGATGTAGAAGAAAATGGCTATCCATGCTAGCTCAGTTTTTTTACCAGCCGCGGCATCGGATAGCCATTTTTTGTGGGGCTCTTCACAGGCATGCTTAGATCATAGCGTAGCCGTATCCTTTTCTTTGCGTAAGAAAACCAAAGGTAGAACGATTAGAACGACAGAGATCAGTGTACATAGAATAGGGTAGCCAACATCTTCTGCGAGCTTTCCGAAAAAAGGAACCAGAACCGCCAAGATGATCGTCTTAATCATGGATGAATAAGAAAGTAGCGTACTGCGTGAATTCCCCGAGATTCGCTGATTCGTCATATTGATTAAGACAGGCTCGATGATGGAGTAAAAGAAGCTGATGAGAATCATACAGATGATCCCGGATAGTTCAGGCAACAACGGAAGCATGAAAATACTCAAAGCCATCATGACAGTGAACAAGATAACCGTTGCTGTCTCTCCCAATCGTTTCTCCATGTGATAGGAGACGAAGGAACCAAGAATACTTGTGCTTTGTATGAAAATAAATACAATGCCAAGCCATTCGATAGTCATTCCTTTCTCATGTAGGAAAGGTGAAACAAATAAAAACGTAAAGCAAAAAGCGGGAACAGCCAGAATAGCAGAATAGAGCAGTACATTGCGCAAGCTCTTTCTCTTCCATACCTTTCTTGAGGTACTGAAAACGAAGTGGATGAGAGGTTCGTGTTCTTTGTTTGTTCCCACCCCCGATTGTTTCGGTTCTTTGATGAAAGAGGCAACACACCCGGCAAAAAAGGTGAGAATCCCACAAATAATAAACGGTAAACCAAGCGAGTAGGTAGCTAACCACCCGCCAATGATTCCGGCAAACGCAGTGGCAATACGCATCATTGCCAATTGATAGCTCACCGCTTTGGAAAATAGATTTTCTTTACCTTTCTCGTGTAGATAATCGTAGAGGAGTGCCTGGTCAGCTCCAGAAATAAAGCTCCCTCCCACGCTCCATACGATTTGCAGCAAGCAAAGAATCGGGAACCAGCCTGTGTATGCGTAGAGGATCATGGCAGGAGCCATTAATAAGACTCCTATCACAAGAGAACGGGTGCGACCGAAACGATCTGCAAGGATTCCAGCCGGTACCTCAGCCAAAGCGGCAGCTACCCAACCAAATCCCTCTACAATTCCGATTGTGGCCAGACTTAGGCCTCGTACCTGCTGTAAATACAGCACATAGATGGGAAGCCACAAATGAAATTTCGTAAAAAAGGAATAGATGAAAATCATAAGCATATTGGAATCTAGCAAAGCATGATTTTTCATTCAATCAAGCCTCACCCGACATAATAGTCGTATACTGAGACGACTTCAAATCCTGTAGATTGATAGAGTGACAAGGCGTTTTGATTATCGACAGCCACTTCTAGGCTAATTCCTCCTATGTGTTCTCTTTGATTCAAGATTTCCACTGTCTGAGAGAGGATTTTTCTACCCAGCCCTTTTCCTTGGAGCCCTTTTTTTACGCAAAATCCTGAGATGAAAAACTCGTTATCCTCTTCGCTTACGGTAATCATCCCGACTGGTTCAGACTCGTACTGAGCCAGATACGTTCGGAAGGATGGCTCTGACAAATTGCGTGTAACTAGCGCAGTCATGAACTCAGCTGTATCCTCAAAACCGCTTACGCCAATCTCTACCAGTGTCTGAAAATCATTCGTGGTGGCTGGGCAAAGCTGTAGACGGTTATCCGATTCCACAGCAGTTACGTGCGCTGTAGCGGAGTAATCCAGCTTGTACTCAGAGAATTGATAAGTGGCCGCTACGCCTTCTGCAAAAGAACTGGCTTCCTTGGACTTGCGATTGCTGATGAGTAAAATTTGCGTTACCTCACGCTTTTCACATTCAGCTTTTGCTTGTTCATACAGAGCGCGGAAGATTCCTTTGCGTCGATAGTCTGGATGAACCATTCCGCTGATCTCCACTTCTTTCGGACTGACGATCGCATACATACCGAGGAATCCAACCAGTTGCCCATCTTGGACGTACAGAAAATCATTCGTTTGATCAGGTTGGCGGTTTTGGAGCATCGATACGTTCAGGTTGACGGATAAATCAAATTCATCGTACGCCTCGCATATTTTGGCCAAATGGACAATCTGTTTCAACCACTCTTTCGAAAGCCCGTTTGCTACTACAAGTCCTGCACCGTTGTTAATTGTACTCATCGTCTCAACCTCCCATTAGTATGTGAGTAGAAAAAAGCCGTGGAGCTTTCAATCCCCACGGCAGTAGATAGCAAAAAACGTGGGGATATTCGATCCCCACGGCGTCAAACATAAACAAACTTGGCTACACCAAGCCTTTGACGCGTACATCGTTGCCATACAAAAAAACACGGGTAATCCCCGTGTTTTAGGCACAGCTAAGAGAACCTGCTAGATAAACTAGGAGGATTTCACGTACGCCAGATGGGGAAATGGAATATGATTGCATACTGAAATAGAACTCATGTATGTCATTGTCATGTTCCCCACCTCCATTATTGTTGCAAAATCAATAACTACCTTCAACTATACGTGAAGTACCGAAGTCTTACAATTGTTTTTTTCAACGTGTAAGAAAGTTTAAGTCCTTCACCATGTTAAGGCAATCTTGCTTGAACTTTTTGGATCGCACAAACCTTCTGCTAAAACGCAGTCGTTCCTCGTTGAAAAGTCCTCGATAAAGTTTTTTACCCTTGCTTTCAAGATCCCTAGTTCCCGCATTCTTCGCCGTTAGCCATTGATCTGCCCACAGACCTGATCAATTGTGTTTCTATTAATGGATATCCAGTCGGTGAAGGCCATCACTCCAAAGAATTATTGCCGGCACCCCCTAATGACTGCTTGCAGTTCCACAGCATCGCTAGTGATGCGAGATCTTCTTTTGTCCCAACCAGCCTAAACATGGTTTCCACAAGTAGGGGGTGAACAGTTTTAGCGACGGGATGAGATCTCCCACGGGTTCGACCGTTCTACCCCGGCTACCGTAATGGTAAACCCCCTTAAATGAAAGGGGTCAACCAGTAAAAACTGGCTGACCTCATAATACAACGGGTTCGTTAATTTTAAAAAACAGCGGCCAGTCTAGAACATTATTTTGAATGAACAAATTGGTGATTTACGTGTCACAAAAAAAATTTACTGTTCGAAAGTAAGCTCGCCCGATTCTACACTTTTCAAAATAAGTTTTGCTTGAAATTGTGTTCCATCCTGACGCTCAAGCTTCATTTTACCCGTTTTGCCTTTTTCAATGAGTGCTTTAATCTGTGTATCCGTCAGCATACGCCCGTAATTCTCTTTCCATATGACGAATTTACAGCCCACGTTGTAATTCGAACATCCGTAACCTTTGCGTCCCATGAAAATGGAGCCTCCGCAACCCGGTCTTGGACATTTGGTGATGATACTTGAAGTTGTAGTAGCGGTCTTTGCTGCGGTTCGAGTTGTTGTGGCATTCCTGCCACCTCGCCCCCCAGCTCGTCCTCTTGTTTTCGAAGATCCTTTCTGAGTCGTACCCTCACTCTCAAACAAGGTCTTCTCAGCACGAGATTGTACGCGAACCTTTTCTACGATCATCGTAGCGAATTTCTTCACATTCTCCATGAACTGCTTGTCAGAGGCGGTCCCTCGAGAGATCTCATTCAAGCGGCGCTCCCAATGCCCTGTCATTTCAGGTGAGGTTAATAGTTCGATCCCTGCTCCCCTAATCAATTCGATAACGGTACGACCTTTTAGCGTAAGCTGAACCCTTTTCCCCTGCATTTCAACGTATCCGACCTTTTTCAGTCGTTCGATGGTAGCGGCACGAGTTGCCGGGGTTCCCAGACCAGATTCTTTCATCGCATCACGCAGTTCCTCGTCCTCGATTTGCTTGCCTGCGCTTTCCATCGCCTTTAGAAGCGTTCCTTCCGTAAAATGCTTGGGCGGCTGTGTTTCTTTCTCCTTTACCATAGCATCCGAGCATACTACGCTGGCATCAGGTTGAATGATAAAAGGCTCATTAACTTCAATCTCTTCTTTATCCTCTTCTTCTTTTGCCGCACCTTTCCCATTCTTGGGCTTTTCCTTCTGCTGATCGGCATAAATAATCTTCCAACCGAGACTTTTCCGTTCTTTCACCGACGTTTTGAACAATTCTTTTTCCACCTCGGTTATGACCGTATGCATCTTATATTCAGCTGGTGGATAGAACTGTGACAGAAAGCGGCGAACGATCAAATCGTATAACTTTTGCTCATCTGGCGTAAGCCCTGAAGCCTTTCGATTTGTCGGCAGGATCGCATGGTGGTCGTCTACTTTTGCTGGATTACATATAAATTTGTTGCCTTTATGAACCAAACTACGGTTTGCACCCTTTACCAAATTGTCATATGCAGTGCCTTGCAAGGACGACAAGGTGTTGTGCATTTCGGGAATATTTTGCTCTGTCACATAGTTGGAATTCGTCCGCGGATAAGAAATCACCTTGTGTTTTTCATAGAGTGCCTGTGCTATATCCAAGGTTTTCTTGGCGGAAAAACCATACTTGCCATTGGCCTCACGTTGCAGCAATGTCAGATCATACAACTTGAATGGATACTCCTTGGTATCCTTCACTTCGTAGGATGCGATCCGCCCTTGTTTTCCTTTCACCTTACGAGCCAACATTTCTGCTTTAGATGGATCGGTTAAGCGATCACCTTGCCAAATACCCTTGTACGTCCTTTGATCCTGCGAAAAATGCCCTTCCACTTGAAAAAACGTAACGGATGAGAAAGCCTCAATCTGTTTCTGTCGATCATAAATAAGAGCAAGGACAGGTGTCTGTACTCGTCCAACAGAAAGGAGCGCGTTATGTTTGGTCGTAAATGCACGTGAGCCATTCATCCCGATGAGCCAATCTGCTTCACTACGAGCTTTTGCTGCCCTCGTTAAGTTTTCATAGGCTGCGGCATCTTTCATCTCCGCAAATCCTTTCCTGATCGTTTCAGGGGTCAAGTCCGAGATCCAAAGTCTTTTAACGGGTTGACTCAATTTTAGATGTCGCTGAATGAGTGAAAATATGTGTTGACCTTCCCGCCCGGCATCGCATGCATTAATCAGCAGATTGCTTCGTTTGGCCAACTGCCCGATCATTTTTAGCTGATCGATTGTTTTCCGATTGGGCACTAGCTTAAATGAATCGGGTATGATAGGGAGATCATTGATGTTCCACTTTTTATATTTTTGGTCGTACGCCTCCGGTTCCGCTAGTTCAATTAAGTGCCCGATTGCCCACGTAATGATGTATTTTTCACCCTCTAAATAGGTGCGGTTATTTTTTGCTTTAGGATCTATTGCGGCAGCAATATTTCGTCCCATGTCAGGTTTCTCCGCAATAATTAGTGTCTTCAAATGATAATCGCTCCTTCTAAAACTCTCTAAGCAACGCGTCGAGGATCGGTCTAACGTTCTGAATTCCTCTCTATTTTACTACAAGTTAGCCAAGTATTCTCGTTCTGGCTGCGACAGCCCACTCAATTTTCGCCAACGCTTGGCAATACGCCTCACTCATCTCTGCTGCATTTGCTGTCTCCTCCGTTCGAGTCAGCACACGCCATACGTCGCTCTTGTCTTTGTACCAATCTAACTCCTTTGGCGGCTCATGATGGATAGGTCTCCAAACTTGACGCAGCACTGGGGAAAACAGACGCTTTGCCCCTGATCGTAGCTGACAGTTTATTAGTTTTACCTGATAAGGCTTGCCAGGAGCTAAATCATTCACATCGTGAAAAAGATGGGGCCAATAATCTTTTCGTGAACCTGTGTGTGGTTGTTCCAATGCCCAAGCGTACGCTGCCTCCTGCCTATTCGTATCTCCGAACAGCAGACTGTACAGCCTTTTTCCCAAACTGATTCTCTCTGGTAAGGAGGCAAAATGAAACACTCGCTCACCAGCGAGCTGCAAGGAATCCCGCTCATCAGCCACTTTCCGATGGGGAAGCAAGATCATATTCAGCTGTAGAAGCTCCTGCAGGGCAAACGGGATTGTACGGACAACTGAATTTTGATAACCTGGCTCTTTCATGACCTGTTCTTCCAAGTAGTTTTGTTCATTGATAATCAAGCCAATGGTGAGTAGCTCTTTGTCAGATGTCTTCCAGAAATGATTCCAGATCACCTGCATGAAAGTAGAGACGCCCAGATGAGGCAGTATATAAAAAAGGTTGGTCTGTCGCCTGACACTCTCTTCATACAGTAACAATTGAGGGTACGCATCGTGAAAAATCAGCCAGTTTCCCCGCTCCAAAAACAAAAAATAATCCTGCTGCTCTTTTGATCGAAGCAAGCGAGGCAATAATTCTCCCCGCAAATCGGTCATACTCCATCCCGCATTGCGCGATACGAGATGTGCCAATAGCGCCCAATGAATTTCTGGATGCTTTTGATAAAACGACAAATAGGCACGCGTTCTGTCTATGTTGTCACGGTTGTGGGCGAGCGTCTCCTGTCTAATCCGCTCTACCGTCTTTTGATCTTGCGCTGGCAATGGCGCTGTCGCCGTACGGACTCTCCCCAAATTCATGGCAAGCGGCAGACGCGATGCGTATTGGTACCACGACAAACCCATCGATGCTCTTCCCCCTCTCTTCCTTAGGCAATGTATTTAATCGGGAGGTGAATGAGTTGCGCGAAGTCCAGGAAGAAATTAACCGCATCCAAGCCTTTTTGTTACAGCACCAACAAGAGGATGGCACTTGGCGCTTTTGTTTAGAAAGCTCACCGATGACAGATTCTCACATGATCATCCTATTGCGCACGCTGGGTATTCATGATGAGCGTTTGATGGCGAAGCTCACTGCTCACATCACGTCTCTCCAACACGATAATGGGGCATGGAAGCTGTACCCTGACGAGCATGAAGGCCATCTGTCTACCACCATTGATTCGTATTACGCCCTTCTACTATCTGGCAAATACAACAAGGACGAACCGAGAATGGCTCTGGCTCGCTCGTTTATTTTGAAAAAGGGTGGGCTGACACAAGCGAACATGCTGACCAAATTCTCTACAGCAATGACAGGCCAATACCAGTGGCCCTCGCACTTTCTCGTTCCCGTCGAGATTGCTCTATTTCCCCCGAGCTTCCCTGTCAGCTTTTACGATTTTGTCGGGTACGCACGTGTCCATCTTGCCCCCATGATGATTGTGGCTGATCGTAAATATGTAAAAAAGCCTGACAATGCGCCAGACTTGTCCGATCTATACGTAGATACACCTATCTCTCGCGGTCTCTATCCGCATCGATTTGTAGAGAATTTCCTCAAAGAGGGGCAATCGTTCCTCGCCACTATCCATGATTCCTTGCAGCGTCTCCCCTTTTTACCCGGACAACTACACAAGCTCGCCCTACGACGTCTGGAACAATACATCCTGGCACGAATCGAGCCGGACGGTACTCTGTACAATTATTCGACCTCTACCTTTTTCATGATTTTTGCGCTGCTTGCTCGAGGGTTTTCTTCGAAAGACCCACTCATCCAAAAAGCGATGCAGGGGCTTACGAATAGTGTCTACGATTATGAAAACGGCGCACACTTGCAGCTTGCTACTTCAGCAGTTTGGGACACGGCGCTCTTGACTTCTTCTCTGCAAAAAAGCGGACTTTCTATCACCCATCCCGCCATTCAAAAAGCAAATCGTTACCTTCTCCAAAAGCAGCAGCATACGTACGGTGACTGGAAAATTCGCAATCCAACAGGAACGCCTGGCGGTTGGGGCTTTTCTGACTACAACACCATGAACCCGGATATCGATGATACGACGGCAGCTCTGCGCTCTCTGCGCCTGCTCGCCCGTAGGGATATAAAAACAGCAGCCGCTTGGAAGCACGGTCTCGAATGGCTATTATCCATGCAAAACAACGATGGGGGCTGGCCTGCTTTTGAACGAAATACAGATGCTGATTTCATTCGCCACCTGCCGATCGAAGGAGCCAATACCGTCAGTACAGATCCCTCCTCTGCCGATTTGACAGGTAGAACCTTAGAATTCCTCGGAAACTATGCCGGGCGAACATTGACTGACCCCCATGTAGAAAAAGGAGTCCGCTGGCTTCTCAAACATCAAGAGGCAGACGGCTCCTGGTATGGACGTTGGGGAATTGCTTACCTATACGGTACATGGGCTGCAATTACCGGGCTGATGGCGGTTGGCTTTTCCCCTACTGATCCCGCCATCCAAAAATCGGTTGCGTGGCTGGTTGCCAACCAAAATGCCGACGGCGGCTGGGGTGAATCTTGCCAAAGCGATCTGAAAAAAACGTACGTCCCCCTCGGAGCAAGTACTCCCTCGCAGACGGCATGGGCAATCGATGCACTGATAGCCGTGTCACCAAAGCCGACAGCAGAGCTACAACGAGGGATTCACTATTTGCTCACTCACAATCAAGCAAATGACTGGACGACTCGCTACCCGACTGGCGGGGGACGTCCTGGTGGCACTTACTTTGCTTATCACAGCTATCGTTGGATTTGGCCGTTGCTGGCACTCAGCCACTATCAGACGAAATACGCGAACATGTAAAAATCACTTCTACCCTCTTCTCAAACCAATGTCTAACGGCTGGAGAGGAACCTGGGGTGTATAAATCACGGCGTGTGGAGGCGTATCAAAAATGGAGTAGCACGAAAGGACATCGGTGTCCCCAATCAGCACAATCGACGACTTAGTTACTCCACCAAAACTGAAATCACCGACGTCTATTTTTTTATTTGTCACCTTCATATTCATGGAACTTTTTCTCCTTTTCCTAAACTTGCGCCTATCCGTACATCGTATGCTGCTCGCACTGGTTCGGTCGCAAAAACAGGTATGAACACCCAATGGCCTACGACATACAATACAGAGAGGATCTCTCCCAAAAGGATGTGCCGAACATGCCAGCATTCGTTGGAGTCATTAATGTAAACAACGTGGGCGGCGTTTTCAATGTCGGAGACGTCCGTAAAATTGCACCTACCACTTATGCCAAAACCTTCGCGGGTGGAGGATCATTCAATTCTGGTACCAATCTGTCCTTTAAAATTCCACGTAGCGTCGTCTACGTCAATGAACAATCCGATAATGATATCCCGCTTTTTGTAGAAGAAACGAACGATTTCAGGGCAAAGGGACGCGATTTCGCATGAATTTTTTTGTGACGCAACATATCGTAATCAATTCGCTTAAAATTGAAGGCATAAGCAACTCTTCGGTGTGCCAAATAGGAAGCGCCGGGATTATTAAGCCCGTATCCAAGCTGTACAACACCGGTGGATACACAGAGCCAGCTCCACAGGTGGGACCGCTGCCCGCAACCGGCGCGGAAGAATTCGTTCCCCTCATTCCATTGGTTCAGCCTTCGCTCATACGCCCTGGTATTCTTTCACGGCTTGGCTAATTCGTTGTATGCTAGATGAAGAAGGATGGTCGTCATGTACATGGATCCCGAAATGATGCAGTATTTTCAACAGTTACATGACTATATACAATTGCAAAACAATAAGATCGAGAAATTGCAGCAAATGATTGAACAGCTGCAGCAAGATGTAAATGATCTCAAGGAAAAACAGATTCCTTCCGTCATCAAAAACGAGTACAAATTCGATCTGCTTAAGGTTGAGCGACTGGAAGGGACTCTCAATATCGGCTTAAACCCGAAAGGAAATGATGCAGGAATCGGTGATTTTTCCATCAATCAATCGATGGATGTTCCTAATCCGCACCAAAGCAATGCCCCACTTTTTGACCGAGTCCAGAAAGAAATTTATTTATACTTGGAGACAGATGCCTACCTCGTTCTTGAAAGAATCGAGACAGAGTGCAACTATCCACTGGATAACAATTATCGAGCGTTTATCTTGGATGACATTAAAAAGCAGATCGATCAACGGATTAAGTATTACATGAGCGAGCTCCCTACCGCTGAACTAGAACCAGAACAGCTCGATGTTTTCGTGCAAAACACCGTCCAAAAAGTGAAACGGGATATCGACAAGACCTGCGAAACATTCTTGAAAAATTTGCCTCATGAGGTGAACGAACCATGATGAAGTATCAAGTGATAAACGAAGCCATTTGTGTAAAGAGGGTTTCCGTCAGTGCTCTCACGTCTGCCGCTTCCTTGTTTATTGGGGACACACAGACAGTAGACCTCAGAGCGATTTATGAAACGCCACCCGAAAAAATGATTGTCGGGGCCACGATCCCGATTGATACTGCGCTGCCTGCTTCATAAGGAGGTTTGTCACCATGTACCGAAGGACCAGTCATGTCCGTAAGCTCGATGTTCTCTCGGTCGATACCTCATCTGTTCTGCAAATCGGTGATTCCCGGCAGATTGATGCTGTCGCAAACATATTAGCCGTCCAACGTGAACAGGCCATCTTCTATGAAAATGAATTTATGTTCGAGAATTACTCAGCCTTTTCCGTTCCCTTAACTCCCCCTATTCTCTCAGATCCCATTTGCATCGATACGTTCCACGACTGTCCGTACATTTTCATTCGAAAAGTGGAAGTCCCTTTCGTAGCAGGATCGTCCGTCGTCCATATTGGTTCGAACGAATCCATAAAACTCGAAACGCGCGTCGTAAATATTCGTCACATTTTCCAAGAAGAGCCGACAACTAGAGGGAGGGGGTAGGCTGTGCCTTCTGTCATTGGAGCTGTCAATATCAATAGTAATTCCGGTACCGTTAACTTCGGAGATACGCTCAACATATCGCCAAAAACAGCCGCCAAGACATTCTCCGGTTCAGGAGGCGGCAACACAGGTAACGTCGTCAACACGCTCAATGGTGTCAACGCAACGAATACACTGGACCCTAATGTCGTCGATCAACCGATGTTTGGCAATATCTAATTCCTGCAGTGTTAATGTCTTTTCATTGACACTGTTTTTATTTTTGGCCGAAAAACGAAACAAAAAAAAGAGGCACGAGGCCCCCTTTCCTACAATATTTCAATATACCCTTCTGTTCCATGCACACGAATTCGTTGCCCGTCTTTTATCAGAGTGGTGGCATTTTCCACGCCAACAACTGCTGGCAAGCCATATTCACGTGCGATAACTGCCCCATGGGTCATCAGTCCACCAACTTCGGTGACAAGACCTTTTATGGATACAAACAACGGTGTCCAGCCTGGGTCAGTAAAGGAGGTGACTAATATATCTCCATCTTCAAGGTCAGCATCTTCTATGTTTAAGATGACTCGTGCTCGCCCCTCTATCCTCCCGGAAGAAACAGGAAGACCTACAATCGCATTGGCGGGCAGATTCTCTCGTTTGTACTTACCTGCAAAAATTTCACCATCAGACGTGATGACGCGTGGGGGAGTTAGTTTTTCAAAAAACTTGTAATCGTCTTTTCGTTTGCTGATGATCTCATCATCCAATTTGTTTGTACGTACGACCTCGTGAAGTTCTTCAAAAGTGAGATAGTATATATCTTCTTTTTCATGAATAACGCGAGCATGTATAAGTTGTTCGGCTTCTTTTAGTAAAGCCTGCTTATAAACGAAGTAGCGATTAATCATACCGTATTTTGGATATTCCCTAAACCCACTGAAATTCCGGATAAGGTCGATCATTTGTTTGGTTTCTTTGGCTTTTTGTTCACCATCCGGTAATTGCTTCAATCGATCTAATAACTCTTGCTCTTTTTCCAAAGCTTCCTGTCGCCCTTGTTCGAATTTCCGATTACCAGCATTCGGCTCAAAGTTTTTGATGTGACCTAGGATCACGGGGACAAGCGTCATTGGTTTTTCACTCCAACGAGTTTTCGTTATATCGATTTCTCCGGCACATCTCATTCCGTATTTCGTGAGATAAGCATAGATGGCATCTCGCGTTTCCTGTCCACCTTCAAACTGAACCAGTTCATCCAAAAAGTTACCCTCTTTTACATGCTGTAAAAAGTCAATTACTTCTGGATAAGGACGAATCACATCTGCAACATCCATTAGCGCCAGTCCCATTTCCGAAGTAATATTGTTTGGCACAGACTGAGAAAGCGTGTCTGCTACGTTTTTTTCCCCCAACCACTTGTTCATTTTTTCATTGATCCATTTTGAAGCATTCATAGCAGCCATAATCACACCTATGTTTTGTGGATCAAATAAAATCTTCTTTAATTGCTGGATGTCTTCTCGAATAAAGTCAAATAATTCCGGTCCTGATTTCATTTGGATGCTATGCTTTAACTCTTCGATCGATGTTTGACTACGCTTCATCAAATCAGAAACAATAGTTGGATCGTTTTCGAATTGTTCTTGAAAACCTAAAGACGCCATACCTTTATTGCTATTACCGGGACTCTGCTCTTTTTTATCGATTGGTAACAATTGAATAAAATCTCCTCGCTCCATTACGGACATAAGCGCATCTTTTATAAGCGGATCGGATTGTCCCAGGGTATCTAATATGATTTGTCTGCTATCAGGTGAAGCTAGCATATTTGTCACATCAACAAACAACCTTCCACCCGCTTTACGCATCGGTGCAGGAGTCGTTAGCAGGAAAAAAGACAGTCCCAATGGTTTCATGGGGTCGGTCATCATTTGTTGATGACCAACAGATACATAGACATGATTTTCTTGATCATCCGCTTCAGGAATGGGATATAAAGTCGTGATTGGACGACTCTGGACAATAGAAAAAGTATCATCAACCAAACACCATTCGATATCTTGTGGACAACCAAAATAAGCTTCAATCTGTCTTCCAATGCGTGCCAGTTGTAAAATTTGTTGTTCCGTAAGTGTTTGGGTCTTTTGCTGATCAGGATCGATCTGCTGTGTCTCTGTTCCGCCTTCTTTTCGTCCATAGATAGCCAATTTTTTGGTCGCTATCCTCTTATCGACGATTTCCCCTTCCTGCACTTTATAACAATCAGCAGATACCAGGCCAGATACCAGTGCCTCTCCGAGTCCATAACTGGCATCGATAGATAGCAACTTCCGGTTGGATGTAATTGGATCAGCGGTAAATAAAATTCCGGAAGCCTGTGGGAAAACCATTTTTTGAACGATAACGGATAAATAAACGTGACTGTGGTCAAATCCATTTTGCATGCGGTAGATTACCGCGCGATCCGTAAATAGCGAGGCCCAACATTTGCTGATATGCTGCAAGATTGCTTCTTTGCCGATGATATTTAAATAGGTGTCTTGTTGACCAGCAAAAGAGGCATGTGGTAAATCTTCAGCAGTTGCACTAGAACGCACTGCATAAGCATGCTCCTCTCCGAGTTCGGAGAGATAGTGAGCAACGACTTTCACAACATCGGAAGGAATTTCTACTTCCATAATGATTTGGCGAATCTTCCTGCTTATTTCACCAATTTGATCTCGATCTTGCACTTTTAGCATAGTTAGTCGAGCCAACAAAGCATGGTACGTTTCGTTTTGTTCGATGGCCTTTTGATACCCTACTGTTGTAACGCAAAATCCTTCTGGTACTAGTATTCCTGGAATTTTTGACAATTCCCCTAAATGTAACCCTTTTCCGCCAACGAGCAAAAGCTGCGTTTTGTCCATTTCCTGAAAACCGAGAACCAAAGAACTCATTCAACATCTCTCCTAACCATTAAATTGAGAAAAAACATTTGACAGGAGTTCATCAGCATGGTACGATTAGATTGTAAGATGGAATAACTATGACTACATTATATATAACAGTCGTGAACTGATTATATCATCGCGTCTGTTTCTGTGCAATAAAAAAGAACCCGGAAGAGATTGAAGTGCACCCCTTAAAGTAGACATTGGAAAAACCCCTACGGTTTACCGATGAA
>NZ_JBEAES010000040.1:0-47024 GCF_050477165.1 Brevibacillus sp. FIR094
CTATCTTTTTTGGAGGAACGAATGCAGGCTTTCAAAGAATGGCTGGGTCCCCAGGTGCAGTTTCTAATGTTATTCCTTATGTTGTTGCGGGAACGACTGGATCAATAGTTGGTTTCTCTGGTTCTATCAATGTCAATAACCTTGCTCCTGGAATGTATCTCTATGAAATTTGCAAAAATGTTCCTAACAACGCAGTTAGTCCTCCTGCTAGTGACGTGGTCTCAACCATAACCATCGTAACTACAAGCACAATTACAGGCACCATTATCTTTTCAAGTCGTCCTTCAGATGGTGAAGGAGTCCCAACTAATAATGTGTTTGTATCTAACAACGCTCCTTATGTCTTGGCTCCTGCCACCATTGCTTGGACCAGTACCATTCCCGGAAATCCACTGCTTCGTGATGATGCTGTTAGTCTTTTTGCAAATCCTGACGTTACACAAAGTGCAGTTTATACT
Source organism: Brevibacillus sp. FIR094 (assembly GCF_050477165.1). Classification (NCBI taxonomy): domain Bacteria; kingdom Bacillati; phylum Bacillota; class Bacilli; order Caryophanales; family Paenibacillaceae; genus Brevibacillus; species Brevibacillus sp. FIR094. The sequence goes on from NZ_JBEAES010000040.1 coordinate 459, forward strand.
GTGTACGTAAATACAAGCATTTAAAAATTCCATATATTAAAATGAAATTAATGCCCACGTAATGAAGTAATCGGAAGTGGATCGGTTACAACTACGCAAATTTCCTTATAGGTGTATAGAACTCCCCAAAGCCACCAGGTCCATTCCCGTGTGGCTTTTTTCATCATGGCTTGCTTTAGTGTTTATGCACTTTCTTTTCTAAAAAAGCGCTAACCAGTTAGGAACCTAATAACTCATCATTTTATAACTCCCTTGTTAATCGGTTTACAATATCCCGTGTGATCTCTTTTAATCGTTGTTGGGAAATCCCAGCGTGCCTAGCCATACTGTTCAGACGCATTTCATCCATTGTATGTACCAAAAAGGTGTGGATGTTAATGATCCAGATGTACAGTCACTCGCTTGGTTCTCAAAAGGTTGTAATCCTAAAACACTCGTTACCTTTCGTTGGAACATTGACTATTCGTTTGTATGGTCCGAGGTAGGGACGTTAACGCCTGGTGTAGTTTTCACGGCCAACGAAGTTGTTGAAACCGATTTGAATAAAGAGAACTACATTGTACTGAGTAAAAATGACTCTGGCTATTTTTTTGAAGGCCAAAAAGACAGTGCTGGTGGTGTCCTTCATATTTATCAAGACGATTCTATTCCAAGCAAAGCGGCATCTGTTGGCATTGGTATGTCAGGTAATGGAACATTTGCTGTTCCAGCCCAGCCCAACATGACTGCTAAATTTACACCTCCCCTGATTCTTCCCACAGTCAAGGCAACCTGGTAGGCTGCTATTGTATGACCACTCCCGTTACTATTCCTTCATCAAATTCCATCTTGTAGATATCAGGCTTAGAAGTCGGATGAAAGTATCCCGTCATCATAGGCGGTTGTTCTGCCCCTAAAAAAGGCTCAGCTCCACGTTTGAAGCGATGTATTCGGGCACACATCGAAAACACTCTTCCAATAGGATGAAATGGAATCCAACCTTACGCGTACGCTGATAGGAACATTCTCACCGCTTCGAAAAATAGCGAAGCTCGGATGGGTATCTTGTGTAAGTAGACTAGCAGGGGAAGGGAGCGGATTAGGTGAAAGCTAACTCGCGTGTCAGGAAACAGACAGGACCGATTCAAGACAGATCAGTAAGGACAAAGCGCATTTTTTCTGCAAAAGCGGCGAAACCGACGTTTCAATTTGTCTATATGGGGGATAACTGGGTAATTGGTGGCAACTTAACTGGGGAGGCCATTTTCAATGGTGTGCTCTCCGGTACTGCAAAACAAAAACCTTCTTTTGTTATCCACGGCGGGGATGGCGTCTTCTCTGGAGGAGCCGACCAGTATCGCTGTTTGAAGTTCAAGCTAAAAAAGTATATTCCGGGTATTCCTTTCATCATGGTCCCCGGAAATCATGACAGTGTTATCACAGGAAGCAATCCCAACAAGATATACAATTTTGCCAACTATATCTCCAATTTTCCCCGAAAATTCACACCCGATCTCGACTTCGCGGTATCCTTTCTCCAAAACCGGGTCCGTGTCGTGGCTATGAACACGGTCCAAGGCTTCAACAGCCAGGGGCAGACCCTATATGGATTAACCAACAGGCAGCTGGACTACCTGGAAAAACAGCTCATTTCTTCTCGGTTCAACATCGTGACGATGCACGTACCGCTGAAGGAATGGACTTCTGGATTGAGCAAGCAAAAGGCCAGATTTTTAAAAATCATCAATCAAAAAAAGGTCCCTCTCGTCCTGCAAAGCCATGCTCATGAGTATAAGAAGGTGACGGGTAAAATAACCACCTTTATCACTAGCGGCGGCGCAGGAGCTGCACTAGATCCCGGCAATATTTTTCACTATGTACAGATTCAAGTAACCAACGGAAAGGTGTCCCAAATCAGTCGGAAAGAAGTGAATTGGATTGGATCAAATTTAGGCCAGGCCCCTTGCAATTGTAAGTGTAGCTCTACTCAATCAAGAATGAGGTCTTCCACAAAAGCAGCTAGAGTAAGGCGTTCAATTTCGGGGCCAAGCGTCTATGCCAAGAGAGCATCCAGACACGGCAGAAAGTAGGGTAAACTATGGCCAATCTCGTAAAAGGAACATGTGTAGGCGTCTTGTACGTAGATCAAAAAACAAAGCAGCTAGCCGTTCACAATGGCAGACTGTTGGTCCCGATTCCAGACTCCAATAAATTAACGGCAGAAGTAGTCATCATTCATGTACCAGGCACAAATCTTCAGCCTGAAGAGCTTCATATTAAAAATCCGCTGGCTGTTCTGCGCACACCGTACACGCCGCCTCCCTTATGCCGAAAGCAAAGCGGTGGTTCCAATGGGAGCATCGTTCGCTCAGGGACCTGCATTGCTCTGGTATTTGGCACCAATGGAGGATCGCAAGTGAAGAACGGACGGTTTTTATATGCTGTCACCAATACAGGGAAGATTGTTTGCTCATTGAAAATAGATCCCAAAACGAAAAAGATCGTGGGAAACAACATCCGAAAAGTAGTCTATGCCCATCTGAACCGCGTACCACAAGAAAAGCGACCAGAGAACTCCTCGTTTATCCCGCAGATCGTGGAAAGAACGAAAGTAGTTAAAGTAATGCCAATCCCTCTGCAAGCAACGAAAAAGAGAACGACTTAGTGAGCGAGAAAACTTGAAGAGAAGCGCCTCCCCCGCTGCATAAAAGCAGTCGATGGCGCTTTTTTTAACACTATTGGGATGAAGTTTGGCTGTTGTCTTACCGCACCAAGTGAAGTGGCGGAGATAATCGATAGGTACGAAGCTATTTTTATTTCAGTGTACACTTATCCGTTGCCAACTTTTCGTTTCCAGCATGTACTGAAAGAGGAGGTGACAGCTATGGCAGTAAAAAAATCTTCCCCCATCAAGCGGAAACTGAAACTGAAACATAAACCCAAAAGAATCCGAGCGAGAGTGATTCGCCTCGAAAGATTCTCCTTGAGTGGAGATGTAGGTGGAGCCAAGTCCTTTCAAATCGCACCGAAGCAAAGAAGGAACATTCAAGTGATCACAGTCGGGATCATTTCTTCGGCTTTTCTTGTGTTGAATGCTGCACGCTTCAATTTCCAAAACCGGAATATACGTTTGAGAGTGCAAGTGCGGGGGGCCAAGGCATTTTTTCAGTCAACGTCCAACAAACAGGATTTCCCAGGACCAAATAAAGTACTGTTTGTTGAATCTGCGGAAGCGAGAGCAGTTGAACTCGTTATTTCGGCTGTAAACGTCGGCAACAGCACAGCCTTTCTGCATCCACAAGATGGCTGGTGGTTGGACTTTCTCATCAACAAGCAAAGCTAAAGAAAGAGTTTTTCACGATTTCGCGAGATTGGACTCCCTGTTAAACAGACGAAAATAAAATCCTTTTGAAACGAACGGTTGCAATAGAACCACTATTTGCTAGGAAATTACGAGAATAACACCCTTCTTTGAATCGGATGGAGTCGATTGAAGGACAAAAATCACTACCAAATAAAACAGCGGTGGCCATGGACCAGAAAACCACTTTATAGCTCTAACAACTTGAATTTAAAGCCTGTAACATGAACTTACGTATATAGGTTAAAAGCAGCAGCGATTATCATCAATGAGCGTCAGGAGATTTTATTGATCAAGTGTCCGCGCAGAGGATGGGAGATGCCCGGTGGAAAAGTAGAAGAGGGCGAATCTCTCATGGAGGCAGCCATTCGAGAGACGAAGGAAGAGTGCGGTTTAGAGATTGAAGTGACAAAATTTTGCGGTATTTTTCAAGATGTTAAGCAAAGCCTCTGTAATGAGCTGATTATAGCCAAACCGATCGGGGGAAAGTTGATCACGACCCCGGAATGCTTGGAGGCAGGCTTTTTGCTCATTGGACTCAACCCCAGTAATTTTTCTCGATTATACAAAAAAGTCCCCTATAGGCAGACTTTTTTAAGTGTCTACTCTATAGGGGACAGTTTACAATGGAGGTGGATTTTTTACTAGGTGCCATACGTCTTTTTGGTTAAATTCCGGTACATCACTAGCATCGCGATACGCCAAGGTACGAGCATACCGAATGCGAGCAAGAAGAACAGTCCACCTGTTTGAATCGGTGTAAAGCTATCATTGATCATCAGTTTAATAATCAGTCGGATAACCAACAGGCTGGACAAAATGAAGAAAAACGCACGGGACCGTTTCAAATACACATCTTGCCCAATGATTTCGAAGCGTGACGTCATAATCAACGGAATCGAAAAGATAAGCCCAACTACAAAGGCTGCAATATCAAACTTGGGCGGTAATTGCGCCTCTGGGAACAAGAACATTGCAAACCCTGTCGCCATAAAGAAAGGCGGCAAAATAATGCTTTTTGCAGAAGCCGGCTTTTTTTGCCGACGCATTCTCACAATGATCACTGCAATAGCCATCACGAGAGGCAGCAGGATTCCCAAAACGGGAGAGGAAAGTATCTGCATGGAAAAACGCCTCCATAAGGTTCAACATACTTTCACTAGTGTACACCAAAGCATGGTCTGTGGGAAAGCGTTTGTCATGGTACGTTACATTCCGATACTAGGCAGCTGCTTCATCGTGAGAGCGTACATCCAGCTTATGCTTTTTACTGTAGAAGTAAGTCAATAAGCCAAAGAGCACTGTCACCGAGCCGATGAAGAGGAGGTAGCCGCTAATGCCGAGAAGGTCCAGCCCAACTCCTGTAATCGCGAGAGCCAACAAGAAGAATCCACGATCCAGCATGCTTTTGAAAGAAAAGAATCGCCCTTGCTGGTGTGGAGGTAGGCGCTTCTGGAAAATCGTTGCGGTGACCGGGAAGAAGAAAGCAACGACAAAGCCGAACACAGAGAAGGAAGCGAGCACCATGAATTTGTTATCAGCGAATGACATGCCAAACTGGGACAGCGCGAAGAAAAAGAGCATGATGGTGGACGCTGCCACAAGGTTTCTGCGGCCTATCCAACGTTTTGCCAAGAGCCCCCCAATCAAAATGCTGATTCCTTCTACTGCATAGATCCATCCCATGAGCTGAGGTTCCTGTTGTAGCTCGCTAAAGTTCAAGATCATCAGGTTCAGACCGCCAAGGAACAAGGTAATCAACCCGTTATTAATCAATCCGACAAACAAGGCCGGGTCCTGTCGCGAGATTGTCAGTACTTCGCGAAACTCGACTTTTTCCTGAATCTTCCGAGAAGTTACTTGCGGAATGCGGAGAAAGAGCGTGACGACAGCGAGTACAGCGTACGCGATGATGGAGCACACATACAGCATGGACAGGTCCATGGATACAACGAGTATACCGCCGATTGCCGTTCCTCCAATGCGCGAGAGGGTAGAGATATTCAAGTATGCGCTGTTCGCCTTGAGTAACTCGTCCTGAGAAAGGATGGCTGGCAAGGAGGCCTGCACGGTCGGAAAATAAAAGGCAGCAGAGCATTGCATCACGATCAAAGATACAATCATCCACAGAAGAGAATCGTTTGCAAGAGCTGGGAACATGAAGACGGGGCTGAGTGTTCGGACCAGGCTGGCAAACAGCATGATCTTGCCTTTGTCGTACATGTCAATTATCACACCCGCTTTAGGGGCGAGGAGGATGCTGACCACCAATCCACACATCAGAATCAAGCCCTTCACCGTATCAGAAGGAACGAGTTTCTGCATGAACGCAAGATTGGCAATAATCGAAATCCACATGCCCGCTCCCGCGACGATCTCTCCGCTCATTAAAAGCAGAAAGGTACGATTACGCCATAACATGAGAGCCACTCCAAACATTCGTTAGATAGGTAAAAATTTGAACCGATCCATTCATTTGATAAAAAGCGATTTCTCTAGTATAGCATCCATGCAAACGCTTGTATATTTATTGTCTTTGTGGGTATTCTTCGTATTCATAACGGACAAACTAACGCAATACTGCGGCCATTACGCCCAAAAGGAGCTATTCGTAAATGGCGCGAAAACGCACGTTGCTACTGTTGATTGTGTATGGATTCGCTGCGACACTCACGATCTTTTACGGACTGGTGGAAAAGCATAGCGTCATTGTCACGTTCTTTTCTTTTCATGTGCTCGTTTGCATTTGTATCCCCGTCATTCACGGATGGTGGGAAGGAGATTTGCGAAGACACTGGCGTTTAGCGTGGGGAAGGTTTGAATGGCAGGGTACTTTATACGGGCTGGCATTTGGTGTTCTTATGTTGACAGGAGTGCTGGCTGGGCTATGGTTGCTCCTGCAGGAACCAGGAAGACCTGAAGCCGTTCGAACAGGTATGGAGGCATGGGGGATTGAACGCCGCTGGATTTGGGGTTTTTCGTTCTACCTCGTTTTCATTAACTCGATGCTGGAAGAGTTGTTCTGGCGAGGCTTCGTATTGCAGCGGTTGCGCGCATCCTTATCCCGCTTGATGTCCATTTTTCTTTCCAGCTTTTTTTATTCCTTGTATCACCTGATTATCTCTACGATCCTGTTTGGTTTTCGAAACGGCTTGTTCATTACGGCGATGGTTTTTGGAGCAGGGCTAATTTGGGGATGGATGAAAGGAATGTTTCCTTCGATTTACCCAAACTGGATTAGTCATTTGTTTGCGGATTTGGGTCTCGCACTAGCTGTGGTTCTCTGGATTTATTGACCGGATAGGAGGGCGAAACGGATGCTGGCGATTCATGAAGAAACGAGACTTCGCAAGCGATTGCTTAGCGTACTTCGGCAAAACAGTGAAGCATTTCAACTCTATTATGACACGTATGGTTATACCCCAATCGAGCCGTTGCTGGACTATCTTCATACGTTGAAAGGGTGCTCATACATAGCCAGGCAAGATCTTCATCAAGTCGTGGAATTCGATCCGGAGCAGAGTATCGAATGGGACGGGGGAGCGCTCATTCGAGCTACGTACGGATTTTTGCCCACGATTGCAAAAAGCAAGCTCATCGAGATTGTACCACCTGACGTTCTTTATTACGGGACACATCGAAAGTTATTGAAACAAGTACTCACTGGCGGTCTGTTGCCGATTGCCAGTGAGTATGTGCAGCTTGCGGAAAGGCCGGAGCATATTGGAGAGCCGACAGACACATTGCGCCTCGTCACTGTGAAAACAAAGGAGGCTCATGAAGCAGGCATTTGCTTTTACCGAGTGGGTGAGCGCTATTGTTTAAGCGATGCTGTCCCGGCCAGTTATTTGCAGCTGTACGCAGACTAGTTCGACTCGTTGTTTCGGCGTGCTTCGCGCATTTGCAGCTGGTGCTTGCGTTCTGCCAAAACGTCGCTTCGATCCCTCAAGGTATGCTTATTCAGCAAGTAGGCGTCTTGCATATCGCTATCCCGATGTTCAGGGTGATTTTGCATCGTACAAGCCTCCTGATACGCCTGTTTCAAAGCATCGGACATGGGCAGGGACAGGCTTCGATAAGGCTGGCCATTTTGGATTTCCGTCAGGCGCTCTTCAAGCAGGTTCGCGAGACTGTCACTATCCAATCCAAGCTTTTGGATGTCTAGATGATGTTTTTTGACAAGGGATATGGCGCTTGTGAGCATTTTAACTGCACCTGACTGATTCCCGCGTCTCTGGTGATAGAGAGCGACGGAGATTTGAATCAAACCAACCCACACTGGCTGTCGCTCATGTGGAGGAGCGCTTTTCCAATACTCCTCGAGAATCTCATGACACTCAAAATAATCGCGTTCTACATGAAACTGGATCAAATAATCCAGATACGGTTGCGGATACATGGTGATCTTCACCTCACTGCTTGGTTTTCAATGGATCGTTTATGTACTATTATAAAGCATAGAGAGTAGAAAATGAGGTGTAAAACCATTTATGACAAGAGATGAACTCGTAGCCGTATTGGAAAAAAAGCGAATGACCGAAATCATAGAACTGATCGAGGATGCTGAACAGGGAGAACTGGAAGAGCTTGAGCTCGTGGAAAGCCTGGGATTGCTCATGGATCAGGAGTTGAACAAAGAAGTCCTTTCGTTATTGGAGAGCTTGGGTGTCGCCATTATTTATTTGAGCGGCGATGAAGAAGACGAAGAGGAAGAAGACGACGAAGACGACGACAATTAGTAAAAAAGAGAACCAACCTTGTGCATGGTGCCAGGTTGGTTTTTGCATTCCTTACTTTTGCGTCCATACGCGATTTTTATTTCGTGTAGCGGGGAACTTTTCCCCTCTGGAAAGCTCGATGATCATCGGGTTCTGCACACTTGCACCGGACTCACCAATCTCCATGTATACGGCATTTTTCGGAGACTTTTCTCCTTCACGAAAACGGCTGTGTTCTCCCACGGAGGCACCTTCTTCCTAAGGAATTGTCATCTGAATTAGTATGACCCGGTACACTCGCTTCATGCTTTCCCTTCTATTGACGATAGATTTTGAATTCCTATACGATCATTTCAATTATTTTTGGAGAGGTGAATACATGCTACCTTTGACCTTGAAAAAGGAATCAAATATATCTTATCACGAGCAATTATACCAACAAATTTCATCCTCGATTCGAAGCGGTGAGCTGCCTTCCCAAGAGCAGCTACCAACGGTTAGGGAGTTGGCGGCACAGCTGAAAGTCAATTACAACACCGTTCGCAGCGTGTATTTGCGTCTCCAGCAAGAAGGGCTGGTTGATTGTCGGCAAGGGAGGGGGACGATTGTAAGCAATAGCGCAAGTGACACGTTCTTGACACGTAACCCGATCCATCTTGCTTTACTCGCCAAAGAAACCATTCATAAAGTAAAAGCAATGGGCTATACCATGGATGAATTCTCGCGCGTCATGTCCTGTGTTTTGCAAGAAATCAATCAGTTTCCGGTTCTTTTTTTGCGGTTCACAGAGCTGGAGGTCACTGAATATATGCGTTTGGTGCAGTACCATCTTCCGAGTGTGATGGTTGAAGGGAGAACCGTTGAGGATTTTTCCCAGCAGGTAGAATGCGATGCGAATTTTTTGCAGCAATACAAAGCGATCGTTATTCCACCTTCCGTTAACCTGAAACTTCTGAAGGATGCTCCTCCGATCGTCAGCCTTGATTTTATCCCGGACCCGACGACGGTGATCCCTGCGATGGAGGCCTACCCACGAAATACGAAAGTCGGGTTGATCTGTGCGACCATACGAGGTGGCGCGGGGATGATCAATGATCTCTACAACGCGGGCATCACGCATTTGGATATTCGGACAATAGAAGCGAACCATGCAGAAGTGTTTGACTTGATTACGACCTGTGACGTCGTGTATATTTCCAAGCCTGGCTATATGGTGAAGCCTCATTTGCTTACACTGCCAAAAGTAAAGGAATTTCAAGAAATCCCTGACCACCATGGTATTAATGAGCTGCGCAAGCTCGTTACCCATTGACCATACTGAATAGCCTACGAGACATCCGCTGATTTTGACCAGTGTATAGACTGATGTCCATGCCGATATGCCTTCACCTACATACCTTGTAGATGTAACGAACAGGAAGGAGTGAGGTTAATGAGTTGCGGATGCAGAAGATCTCGTCGCAGATGCTTTAAATGCTGCGAAAAGAAAGTGTACAGAAAGCATTGCTTCTACAAGCCACACTACAAAACCCATTGTAAACCATACGGTCGTAGTTGTGGACACGGTCACTTTGGCGGTTTTGACCACTTCGGGGGCGGCTACGGCGGCTTCGATGGTTACGGCTCCTCTCATGGTGGCGGTTACGGCGGCATGTACGGCGGTATGTACGGCGGCATGCACGGTGGAAGTAACGAGAGCAAGTATTAATAGAGAAAGGCGCCGTGGTGGCGCTTTTTTCGTTTTTTCGCAAGTTTTGCGCAATTTGTCGTACAATAAAGGAAAAGGATTAATGGAGGTATGGATATGCAATTCCTGAATGGGAAAGAGGAACGAATGTGGGCGATGATCGTACATCTATCTGCCTTCCTTGGTTTTATCGTTCCGTTCGGCAATGTACTAGGACCTTTAATCGTATGGTTAATCAAGCGTGAAGAGGGAGCCTTTTTTTATCAGCATGGAAAAGAGGCCCTGAATTTTAGTATCTCGGTAACGATTTATGCCGCCATTTCAAGTTTGTTGATCATCATTTTTATCGGCGCACTATTAGTAGGAGCCCTCTTTATTTTTTGGGCGATCTTCGTTATTATCGCTGCGGTGAAAGCGAATGAGGGAAAAGAATTCCGTTACCCGCTCACTCTCCGGTTTATAAAATAACCGTTCTTGGAAAAGTCGTTCCACTTGGGACGGCTTTTTGTATTTATTTGAATTTTCTATTTAAAAGGAGGGTGAACAGTCGTTCATCTCGAATTACAAGAGAGTGTAGTCGGTGAAGGGGGAGTCAACATGTTGACGGGAGTGACGATAGTTGATTTTTCTCGCCATCTTCCAGGTCCGATTTGTACCATGCGCCTGGCTGATTTGGGGGCAGAGGTCATCGAGGTGGAACCGTTTCACGACAAAACTCACTCACCGTTAACGAGGCCTTCTCATCAGGAAGCTAGAGAGACGGGAGCGTTTTACCTGCGTTCACATCGCAATCATAAAAGTATTTCCTTGAATTTGCGGACGAATGAGGGAAAAGCGCTCGCGTTTGCTCTGGCCAGACAGGCTGATGTTGTGGTGGAAAGCTATCGACCAGGTGTGATGCGACATTTGGGACTGGATTACGACTGCCTGTTCGAGATGCACCCTGCTGTCATTTATTGCTCTGTGACGAGCTATGGACAAAGCGGCGAGCTATACCAAATAGGGGGGCATGACTTGAATGTCCAGGCAGTAAGCGGATTTCTCTCACTGGTTCGCGATCTGGAAGGAAAGCCTGTCGTTGCAGATATTCCGCTTTCTGATTATGCGCTTGGGTTGTATGCCAGTGAACAAATATGCGCGGCGCTTGTTCAACGTGCGCGGACAGGACGAGGAGCTTATTTGGATGTTTCGTCGGCTGACTTGTTCAGTTCTTGGACAGGGCTTCATGCACTGTTTATGTCATACAGCTCCTCGGTTGGACGGGAGACCGGGAGAGGGAGTTTGCTGGCGTATCAGGTCTATGAGACAGCAGATGGTCAGTATGTCGGACTTGCTGCGTTGGAAGAAAAGTTCTGGCTCAATTTTTGCCGCGCGGTAGGAAGAGCAGACTGGGAGCTATGCCACCGAGCTAGCGTTTCTCAGCATCCAGAGGTGTTTGACGATATGAAAGCACTGTTTCTGTCCAGAACCCAAGCCGAGTGGAGTGAGCTGGGCAGTGAAGTGGATTGCTGTCTGACCGCCGTTGAAGATTGGGAAAACTGGGCAGACAATCCATACGTTGCGAACAGGGAGATAGCGTATACGCTGCCTTATCTAGAAAAGAAGTCGCCCGATCAAGAGGGGAGTCTCGCGCATCGTTACAGGGCGGAGAGGTTGTCACCCCCGTGGCACGCCGATTACACGTACGAGCTGCTCAAACGCAAGCTAAACCTCACAGAGGAGGATTTGGGCAGGCTGCAAAGGCAGGGGGTAATTCCTGCCGCTTCTTTATAGGAAAGGGTGAGAAATATGATGGAGCAGGATCATCAAACGCAACTGATCGTAACAAAAGCTGATGGAATCTGCACGATTACGCTCAATAGACCACACGTTCTCAATGCGATGACGGTTGAAATGTTTTCCCTTTTGCAGGACGGGATCGCAAAAGCTTCAGCAGATGTGGAAGTCGATGTGCTTATTTTGCGGGGAGCGGGGGGGAACTTTTGCTCCGGTGCTGATTTGGGTGTGCTGACTGCGCTGACGGATAAGAGTGACGCTGATCAATCAATGACGATCATTAATGATTTCATCACCAACTTGCATCAAATGCCGAAGCCTGTGATTGCAGTCATCGAGGGAGTAGCCGTCGGAGCGGGACTCAATCTCGCGTTGCATGCTGATTTTGTCATTGCGAGGGAAGACGCCCTGTTGCAGGAGCCTTTTGTCCAGATCGGTCTGACAACGGATTTTGGCGGGACATACCTTATGCCAAGGCTTGTTGGTACGGCGTGGGCGAAGCGTCTCGCACTGCTGGGAGAAAAGATTACAGGGAAAAAAGCGGAGGAAATCGGCTTGATCTATCGAGCGGTAGATGCCAATCAAGTCGAAAGTGAGGTTGAAAAATTGGTAGCTACGGTACGGCGCCTGCCGAAGCAAGCGTATGCCGTCACAAAAGAAGGATTGGGACGCTGCCAGGCAAACGGCCTAGAATATGCACTGGCCTGGGAAAAGCAACAGCAGCCGTCCCTGATCGCACGTCCTGAATTTCAGATGCTTGTACAAGCGAAGCTGAAGCGGACGTAGCGATGATTTATTTTGGCAGTGGGATGTTTAGTTCATGAATGCGCTGTCCTGTCGCTGCGCTTTCCTCGAACAAAGAGAGCACAGGTGATTTTGCGCTCGGATCCAGCTTGAGGTCGATGGAAAAGCTCCCCCATCCGGGAGCACCCGTGCTTGCTGTCACAAAGCTATTGGCCAATGTCTTGTCTCCGTCCGTCACGACGAATCGAACGTTGGCTTCGTTCACGCGTGCTTCACCCTTAATCGTATATTGTCCTTCGCCTGTTTTGGTGATCGTAATATTTCGAAACGACTCATTCTCATATCGTCCCTTGTCCTCGCCAACAGGATGAGAATGTGTGCTAGCTGCTGCGAGCGGAATGATGGTGGGGAATGATACAGCAGTCAGGCTCATGGCTAGTAAGCAGGTTGTCAGCATGTTTGTTCGATATTGCATGTTTTTTCTTCCTTTCATTCGTTTTCCTCTCTAGGTTGGCGAAATTGGAATAGAACTATTCTCGGGAGTATATGACAACTCCGTGAAAATGGATGAGATAAAAGTCCAAAGGGAACTTTATCCGTTGAGCAAAGGGCCATTCTGTGATAAAGTAGGGATATCAAGATCCTGCGATGTACGATAGGCCGTAAATGTTTCTAACCTTATACGTGTTTTTCGGGAGACGGAAACTGTGATGGATGTCAGGCCCACCTCCTTTTGGGATGCATGGGAAGGCTGAAGTGCAGAAGGGTCGCCCACCTGTGTGAGCGCAGGTTATAGAAACATGAGGTCAACGGCAGAGCGGGGACTTGGCCGTTTATGAATGCAATGAATTGCCGATAGCACAAAAAACCACTTGGAATCTGCTTCCAGGTGGTTTTTGTTTTTTGTACGTTGATTAATGGGTGGTTTTGTTTTGTTTGCCCGAGCCGTGGCCCTGCCCTTGTTTTTGGGAGCCTTGGTCTTGATCTCCGTGATCGACAATGGTCAGGTCTTTCTCAAGTGTTTGGGAGTCTTGGGCGTCTTGAAGAATTTGATACATTTGCAGGAAGTTTGCTTTTTGCCCCTCGGGAATTCCTTTAATGCGAACCGTCAGCTCTTGCGGGCCGCCATTTTGCTGTTGCTGTTGCTCACCTTGGCTATTCCCTTGCCCGCTGTTTTCATTTGAACTGGGTTGCTCATCAAGAAAGCTGAGAAACATCGAGTCGCTGTCTTGGTCTTGTTGGTTGTTTTGTCCGCTGTTTTGTGATTGCTGTCCTTGTCCGTTTCCGCCTTGTCCGCCTTGCTGCTCAAACAGCACGTTGAATTCGTTAAGATCGGTCTGGATGATGCCAATGACGTTCATCCTGATCCTCCTTCCAAAATAGAAATGATGCTTCAGCCCGGATGTTTGGAATGATGGACACCGTGCCGTTGCAGGTAACCATGGAAAAAGTATTCGACCACCGTAATGGCAAATGCCGTCAACAACAAACCAGATAAGGATATGGTCTGACCAAACAAGTAACACCCAAGCCACAAGGAGGCATACACGAACAAGAAATCAGCGGAGCTCGCAAACGTATTGTTCGTACGTGGGAGGACTGTCAAATCAAGTACATAACCCAGTAAACTGACAATCACGCTTGCGAGCACTGCAAACATAAGGGACGTCCCCGACCACCAAAGCCCTGGAATGGCAATGATTCCGTTAAACAAGAGCTTGAGAACGATGTTCAAAGAGCGAACACCACCTTTCATGCCCTTAGTATGAACTTAGGTAGTCGCGCTATTCGTAGAAGAGGTGTTTGATTTTAAACGGCGGATCAGTGCTTCATCTGGTGTCACATACAGCGTTCGTTGCTGCTCGTAGATCACATAACCAGGCTTGGCGCCACTCGGTTTTTTTACATGCTTGATGAGCGTGTAATCTACGGGAATTTGACTTCCTTCTTTAGCACGACTGAAATAAGCCGCCAGATTCGCTGCTTCAAGCAACGTCTCATCCGAAAATTCCCGAGCACGGATGACGACATGGGATCCAGGGATATCCTTGGTGTGTAGCCATGTTTCTTGCGACGATGCGAGCTTGTTGGTCAAGTATTCATTCTGCTTATTGTTTTTGCCGACCAAAATTTCAATGCCTTCCGAAGAAAGGTACGTATCCAGCTCTGGTCGGATATCCTTTTTCTTGCGCGGACCGCGTTTTTTACGATCTCGCATGTAGCCTTGTTCAACGAGCTCCTCGCGAATTTCTTCGGCATCTTTTAAGGTGGCATGTTCCAGTTGAACCAATACGCCGTCCAAATACAAGAGTTCAGCCTGCGCTTGCTCAATCTGCTCACTCACGATAGAAAGGCTGTTTTTGGCCTTGTTATACCGCTTGTAATACGACTGTAAATTTTCTGAGGGGGTCTTCAACGGATCGAGCGGAATCGTGATAGTACCTCCCGCTTCATCATACCAGTTGACTGTGACGAGCTCGCGATCCCCTCGCTTCATTTGATGCATATTAGCGGTGATCAATTCTCCGTACAGGCGGAACTGATCTGCTTCATGCGCATCTTGCAATGTTTGCTCGAGCTTCTCGATTTTCTTTTCATTTTTATTGCGTTCAGTGGTGACAAAACGAATTAAATCGTGCGCACGCTGCTTGACAGTGTCACGGAGCGCCTTTCCTTCGTAAAATGCCTGCAAGCATTCTTGGGCGGAAGGATAGGGGGTGGTAGCTCCGTTTGCGAGATGAGTCAGCTCGACGACGTGAAAATACGCTTTGCCGTTTGCCTGTACAATGGATGGCATATACTCATGAGCGTTGATTGCCTTCATCACCTGTGAAAAGGCAGCCCACAGTGTTTCCCGATTCGCGAGGCCAGCTCTGTGCAAAATTTCTTTGGCCAATAAGGGACTGATCCCGGTATAGCCTTCTACGATTTGCTTGTCCAAACGACCGCCGTTCCAGTCGAGGGAAGAAATAAACGCTTGCTCGGTTACAGTAAGAGGGTCGCGCTTATCTTGGCTCGGAGGAGAGACGTAAGGTCTGCCAGGCGTAACTTGTCTGTACTGGCTAATCGCGAGCGTCACATGCGTGGCGCTATCCAAAATTATTCCTGTTGCAGGATCGATGAGGATGATGTTACTGTGCTTGCCCATGATCTCGACAATAATTCGGCGGACAGCCGTGTCACCCAGCTCGTCCCGGGTGCGTACGTCGATGTGAATAATTCGCTCCATCCCGATTTGTTGGACAGATTCAATTACGCCGCCCTCACAATGTTTGCGCAATAGCATGCAAAACATCGGAGCTTCCAGCGGATTCGTGAATTCTTCTGTCGTGATATGAAGCCTCGGATAGGTCGGGTTTGCAGACAGGAGGAACTTTACCGTTTCTCCTTGTGTCCGTACTTGCATAACAATATCGCTATGGTGGGGCTGGTGGATTTTCGAGATGCGTCCTCCTACCAGTTTATGTAATTCCCGCGCAACGGAGCGGGTTACTACGCCATCAAATGCCACAAAAAGTCACCTCAGATCAAAAAAATGGCTAGAATATAGTATAGAGAGCTGCCAGTCACAGTGTAGCATAAGTCAGAGCAAGGAGGAATCTCATCGTAGTGGGGGTGCTTCGGTTGACACTGCCAAGAGTTGTCTCCTATAATAAATTAACGATTTTGCGTCTATGGAAGTGAAAACTTATGATTCGAAGCATGACTGGTTACGGTAGAAAAGAAGATAGCAAAGGCTCCATTCGAGCAACAGTCGAGATTCGTGCAGTGAATCACCGCTTTTCTGAGATTGTCGTGCGCCTGCCGAAAGCATGGAATATGCTTGAGGATTCGATTCGTAAGCTGGTTGCGCAGCATGTCAGAAGAGGGCGTGTCGATGTCACTGTCTCAGTGGAAGGGAAAAATTCTTCTGCTACGGTTATGGACATTGACTGGGATGTAGCTGAACAGCTAGTCTCCATTTCCCGCGAGATGACTCAGCGTTTTTCGCTAGAGACGCCTTTAACTGTCAAGGATCTGCTACACTTTCCTGGCGTGATACATACCAAAGAGTCAGATGACAATGTAGAGGAGCTGACAGAGTGGCTCCAAGACCTGGTCAAGGGCGCGGCATTGGATCTTGTTTCGATGAAAGAGACTGAGGGTAATCTGCTGCACGCTGATTTAGCCAGTCGCCTGACTGCCGTTAACACATGGACGCGGGAGATCTCCCAGTTGGCCCCACTTTGTAGGGAAGATTACAAGGGCCGACTTGAGCAACGCGTAAGTGAGTGGGCCGGTTTGACACCTTTTGAATTGGACCCTGCTCGTGTAGCGCAAGAGGTTGCCTTTTTCGCTGATAAAAGTGATATTAGTGAAGAGTTGACCCGTTTAGATAGTCATTGCCAACAGTTTGCCATTCAATTAGGCAAAGAAGAAGCAATTGGTCGAAAACTGGATTTTCTGCTCCAAGAAATGAATCGGGAAGCCAATACGATTGCTTCCAAAGCGAATCATTTGCGCATTCAGCATCTGGCTGTCGAGATCAAGACAGAACTGGAGAAGATGAGGGAGCAAATACAGAATGTCGAGTAGCATGAAAGGATGGGCTGGGCCGTCATGGCAATCAAGCTAATCAATATCGGTTTTGGCAACATCGTCAATGCCAACCGGATTATTTCAATTGTAAGTCCGGAGTCCGCTCCTATCAAACGGATCATCCAGGAAGCGCGCGATCGCAACATGCTTGTGGACGCTACCTATGGGAGACGTACACGTGCGGTCATTATTACAGACAGCGATCACGTGATTTTGTCAGCGGTACAGCCAGAAACAGTGGCACAGCGCTTGACTACCAAGGATGACGAATCGGACGAATAAAGTAGGAGTGTAAACAATGAGTATGGTTGATCGTGGTCTCCTTTTGGTTCTTTCTGGACCAGCTGGTGTGGGAAAAGGAACAGTATGCAAGGCACTTCGTGAAGTAATGCCTGATTTGGTGTATTCTGTTTCCGCTACCACACGCCAGCCGCGTCCTGGAGAGGTGGAAGGAGTTAATTACTTTTTTAAAAGCCAGGAAGAGTTCAAGCGGATGATTGAAGAAGATGCTCTTCTGGAATGGGCAGAATACGTAGGAAATTACTACGGAACACCTCGTCAGTTCGTGGACGATATGCTGAATGAGGGTCGAGATGTCATTCTTGAGATCGAAGTTCAGGGTGCTCTTCAAGTGAAAGAGAGCTTCCCGCAAGGTACATTCCTGTTCCTGGCTCCGCCTGATTTAAACGAACTGGAAAACCGGATCGTGGGACGTGGGACAGAATCACAAGAGATAATTCGCAAGCGCATGGAAGTCGCGCGTGCTGAAATCGAGCTCATGGACCACTACGATTATGTAGTCGTCAATGACGTCATCGAATCGGCTTGCGATCGAATTCAAGCGATTATTACAGCAGAGCATCTGAAAAAAGATCGTCAGGTTCACAAATATCGCAAATGGCTACAGGAGGTTGAATAGAATTATGTTGTATCCATCTATTGACGAATTGACCGAAAAAGCGGAGAGCAAGTACATCCTGGTGACAGTAGCATCCAAGCGTGCGCGTCAGCTTCGCGAAAACAGCGAAATTCAAGTGGTGAGACCAAAATCCAAAAAGTTTGTAGGTTTGGCACTGGAAGAGTTCATCTCCGACGAGCTCGTTCACGAGTTTTTGGACGGTCGCAAATAAGCAGTCACCTTTAAAAACAACCTCACGAGGTTGTTTTTTTCGGATTTCGGATAGGGGAGAAAGGAGAGAGTGCAGATGCATTCGCTTGCAGGAAAACGAATTGTTCTTGGGGTATCTGGCGGCATCGCTGCTTACAAGGCTGCTGCACTGACCAGCAAGCTGACACAGGCAGGTGCATTGGTGCATGTCATTTTGACAGAGGGCGCCTTGCAGTTTATTCAGCCTCTGACGTTTCAAGCCTTGTCTCACCTGCCTGTTTATACAGATACATTTACAGAGCCAGACCCGCATGTGATTAGTCATATTGAACTGGCTGATCGAGCTGATCTGGTATTGATCGCGCCAGCAACAGCCAACGTAATTGGCAAAATGGCGAATGGCATAGCGGATGATATGCTGACGACCACTGTATTGGCTACGAAAGCGCCTGTTATGGTCGCGCCTGCCATGAACGTCAATATGTACAATCACCCTGCGGTTATCGCAAATATGGACAAGCTTACGGCCTATGGTTATCGGTTTGTTGAACCGGGTGTCGGACTCTTGGCATGTGGCTGGATTGGCAAAGGACGTTTGGCGGAGCCAGAGGAAATCGTCGAAGCTGTGCGTCAATGGTTTGCTTCCGATGAGACTAGGCAAACGATCCGAGAAAAAGATTTGCAGGACAAGCACGTATTGATCACGGCGGGACCGACTCGTGAAAAAATTGATCCAGTTCGTTACATAACCAATCATGCTTCAGGAAAAATGGGCTACGCTATCGCGGAAGCGGCACGAGACAGAGGGGCGAAGGTCACACTGATCAGTGGGCCAACTTCCTTGGCACGTCCTGATGGAGTGGAATTCATCGAGGTGGAGTCGGTACAAGAAATGTTTGATGCCGTCATGGAGCAGTTGCCTCACTGTGACATCGTCGTCAAATCAGCAGCAGTGTCCGATTATCGACCGAAGCATGTATCTGAACATAAGATGAAAAAAGGTGATGGTCCACTCGAATTGGAGTTGGAGAAAGCGCCTGATATTTTAAAGACCATTGGTGAGCGGAAAACGAAGCAATTCGTCGTGGGCTTTGCAGCAGAAACCCAAAATGTGTTACAGCATGCCCAGTCCAAACTGGAGCGAAAAAATCTTGATATGATCGTAGCGAATAACGTATTGCTCGAGGGAGCAGGTATGGGGAGCGATACGAATATCGTGACCTTGCTAACCCGTGGCGGAGAGCAACTGGCGTTGGATAAATTGAGCAAGCGGGCTGTGGCAGACAGGCTGTTTGATGCTGTCCTTGCAGTACAAGAACATAAACCGCTCCGAGACCTGTCATGATTGCCCAAATTATCGTGGACGTTCCGGTCAACCGAACGAATCGACCTTTTGATTACCATGTTCCGCCTTGGTTGCGTCCACTGATTCGCATTGGCAGCCGTGTGGTTGTCCCATTTGGTCCCCGTCAACTGCAAGGCTATGTCATAGGGATTGTAGAGGAAGACGAAGCCATACCAGATCGTTCGCGACTAAAAGATGTCGTGCAGGTACAAGACGACACTCCTCCTCTTACGCCAGAGCTGCTAAAGATGAGCGAATGGATGTCCAAGCAATACTTGTGTCCGTGGGTAACGGCTGTACAGGCGATGCTTCCGGCTGTACTCAAAGGGAAGTCGGAGAAGTGGCTGACGGCGACAGACGCATTGGACGAAGAGGCATGCGGTAGATCGGGGCTTCTGTGGGAATTGTTCCGCAAACGGCAACTACCGCTAACAGAAGTGGAGAAACAATTTGCGGAGGAGTATTTGCTCGTTCCGGGGTGGATACAGAGTGGTCTGCTTGCGACGGAGTATCAAGTAAGGGACAAAATTACCCGCAAGCAGCAATCATTTGTCCGGAGTTTATTGGATGAGGGTAAGCTGGAAGAAGTGATAAGTTCGTTGCCAGCCCGAGCGGAGCAGATGCGCCGTGTTCTTCAACTGATGCTCATGCACAAGGAGCAGTCCTTATCTGTACAAATGCTGCGGGATGAATACGGAATTACGCGTTCTCCGCTAAAAAGCCTGGAATCAAAAGGCTGGATCGCGATCGAGCAAGTGGAGGTTTACCGGGACCCATACGCCAATCGACGTTTCCAGGAAAAGCAGAAACCTGTCTTTACCTCGGTACAGGAAGCGGCACTGACACCTATCTTGCAATCGATTGAATCGGGAACGTATACTTCTTTCTTGCTGCACGGTGTTACCGGAAGCGGTAAGACAGAAGTATATCTCGAAGCGATCGAACGTACGTTGGAAAAAGGGCGCGAGGCGATCTTTCTCGTTCCGGAAATTTCATTGACTCCGCAAATGGTGGAGCGATTCAAGGGCCGTTTTGGTGCAGACGTAGCTGTTTTGCACAGTGCGTTGTCACAAGGAGAGCGCTATGACGAGTGGCGTAAGATCATTCGCAATCAGGTCAAAGTGGTGGTAGGTGCACGATCTGCCATCTTTGCTCCGTTTCGGAATGTTGGTTTGATTGTGATCGATGAAGAGCATGAGAGCTCGTATAAACAAGAAGAGACCCCTCGCTATCATGCACGGGAAGTAGCTCTGTGGCGAGCGAAAGAGAATCAGGGTGTAGTTGTCATGGGAAGCGCGACTCCTGCCTTGGAGACGTATGCACTGGCTACCCGAGGCCGCTACGAGCTGTTACGTATGCCAGAGCGTGTCGGGAACCGTCCGATGCCGCAGGTACATGTCGTGGATATGCGAGAGGAGCTTCAGGCCCAGAATCGCTCGATGTTCAGCCGGAAGCTGCATGAGATGATTGCAGATCGATTGGCAAAAGAAGAACAGATGGTCATTTTCCTTAACCGAAGAGGCTTCTCTACCTTTGTCATGTGCCGATCCTGCGGCTATACGATGCGCTGCATTCATTGCGACATCTCGCTTACTTATCATAAAACGAATCATACGGCGCGCTGCCATTACTGTGGATACACCATTGCACAGCCTAAGCATTGTCCGGAGTGTCAGAGTGAGCATATCCGCTTTTTTGGTACCGGAACGCAAAAGGTGGAAGCGGAGTTGGCAAAACTTTTCCCTGGAATCCGGGTCATTCGAATGGATGTGGATACGACCTCGCGTAAAGGCTCTCACGAAGAGCTGCTCAACAAATTCCGCACAGGTCAAGGCGACGTTTTGCTCGGTACCCAGATGATTGCCAAGGGCCTTGATTTTCCACGAGTGACGCTGGCAGGAATCATTGCAGCGGATACTTCCTTGCATCTGCCTGACTTCCGTGCAGCGGAAAAGACATTTCAGCTCCTGACGCAGGTAGGTGGACGCGCAGGGCGGCATGAGCTGGACGGCGATGTCGTGATTCAGACGTATACGCCGGAGCACTATAGCATAATTCATGCGACCAAGCATGATTATCCCGCATTTTATCAGGATGAAATGATGCAGCGCAGACGAACAGGCTACCCGCCGTATTTCCGTCTCGTTTTAATTACGTTTAGCCACGAGGATGTACCTGTTGTTATCCGCGGTGCGCATACAATGGCTGACTATTTGCGGCAGCGTTTGGCACAGACAACGGTTCTCTTGGGCCCAGTTGCTTCGCCCATTGCAAGGGTGAAGGATAGATTTCGTTTTCAGATCATGCTAAAATATCGTGATGAACCGCAACTGTCAGACCTGCTCGCTCAGGCGACGGCTGCGTTTGAAGAATGGAACAAACAGCAGAAAGTGTTGATGACGATTGACGTCGACCCTTACGTACTGCTTTAGGGAGGATATGAAACACATGGCGATTCGCACAATTGTAAAACATCCAGATCAGATTTTGCGTGAAAAGGCAATGGTCGTAACCAAATTTAATTCCAACTTGCACAAGCTGCTTGATGATATGGCAGATACGATGTACGATGCAGACGGTGTAGGCTTGGCTGCTCCACAAGTGGGCATCTCCAAGCGTGTCATCGTGATGGATTGCGGTGATGGACTGATTGAAATGATCAATCCGGAAATCGTTGAGCATGAAGGGGAGCAATACGATTATCCAGAAGGCTGCCTGAGCATTCCTGGCTTGCAAGGAGACGTTCGTCGTCACAAGTGGATCAAGCTGCGCGGTCATGATCGTAACGGGAATGTGGTTGAGCTCGAGGCAGACGACCTGTTGTCCCGTTGCGCTCAACATGAGATCGATCATTTGAACGGTGTCCTCTTTATTGATGTGGCTGACAAGGTGTACAAAGTAAACCCGAACCAGGAAGGGGAATAAGCATTTGAAAGATGCGCGCATCCTGTTTATGGGAACACCTGACTTTGCTGTATCGAGTCTTACGGCTGTGCTCGAAGCAGGCTACAACGTGGTTGGAGTCGTAACAAAATCCGATCGTCCCGTTGGACGCAAGCAAGTATTGACGCCGCCCCCCGTGAAGGAGGCGGCTTTGCGTCATGGACTTTTGGTCTTGCAACCGGAGAAAATCAAGGTAGAAGAAGCCTTGGATGAAATATTAGCGCTCGAACCTGATCTGATCATTACTGCGGCGTACGGACAGATTTTGCCGAAGAAACTCCTCGATGCACCGAAATATGGCTGCATCAATGTGCACGCTTCTCTTTTGCCGAAATATCGTGGGGGTGCCCCGATTCATAAATCAATTGTCGAGGGAGAAGCGGAAACAGGCGTGACCATCATGTACATGGTGGAAGCTCTCGATGCAGGTGATATGCTGTCCAAGATAGTCGTTCCGATTGAGGAGCGCGATACCGTGGGAACCATGTTTGACAAATTGGCTGCGGCAGGCTCTGAGCTGTTGCTGGCTACCGTCCCACGCCTGTTGGCTGGTGAGCTCGTAGCAGAGCAACAGGATCATTCGGCAGCGACTTTTGCTCCGAATATTAAGCGTACAGACGAAAAAATTGACTGGAGCCGTTCTGCGGAACAGATTTACAACCAAGTCCGCGGCTTGAATCCGTGGCCTGTCGCATTTACTACATGTGAAGGCAAGATTTGGAAGCTGTGGTGGGTAGAAAAAATGCCTGCGTCGGGCGAAGGCAAAGAGCCGGGAACGATCATCGCCCGTGAGGAAGACGGTATCGTTGTCGCTTGCGGTAGCGGTGCAGTGAAAATAACCGAATTGCAGCCAGAAGGCAAAAAACGTATGAGTGCACTCGACTTTTTGCGTGGAGCGGGCAGCAACATTGAAATCGGCACAAAGGTAGGAGAATAGTCCGTGGCAAAAAAGGGAGCTCGCGATATCGCCCTCGATGTTTTGAACAGGGTAGAAGAACATAAGTCCTACAGCAATCTTGAGCTGCGCAATGTCTTGGATCGGGAAAATCTCAGTGCAGCAGATGCAGGACTGGTGACAGAGCTTGTGTACGGTACCATTCAGCGCAAGATGACGCTGGATCATGTTCTGTCCCATTTTGTCGGGAATAAAAAGGTCCAGACCTGGGTCCGTAACTTGTTGCGTCTCAGCTTGTATCAAATTCACTTTTTGGACCGTATTCCTGAGCGCGCTGCTGTACACCAGGCGGTTGAAATCGCTAAGAAACGCGGTCACCAAGGGATTGCTTCGATGGTCAATGGTGTTTTGCGCAATGTGTTGCGCCAGCCGGATGTGTGGGAGCGTCAACCAAATGGCGGACGTGCCTTGCAAATCGCCGTAGCCTATTCTCATCCAGAATGGCTAGTGCGTCAGTGGCTTACGGTTTATGGAGAAGAGACGACGATTGCGATTTGCGAAGCCAACAACAGAACGCCGCAGAGCTCTATCCGGGTCAATGCATGGAAAACGACGAAGGATCAAGTGCTGGACAAGTTGGCGGAAGAAGGGCTCGAAGGACAAGCGTCGTCTGTCAGTCCTCATGCTATTTTGATGGAAGGCGGACATGCAGCAGGAACTCGCTTGTTCAAGGAAGGCTTCTTCACGATCCAGGATGAGAGCTCCATGCTCGTAGCACCAGCTCTTGCTGCGCAACCAGGCATGCGTGTACTGGATGCTTGCGCGGCACCAGGTGGAAAAACAACGCACATAGCGGAAATGATGGAAAACCGTGGGCAAATCATTGCGAGTGACGTGCATCCGCACAAACGCGATCTGATTGCAAGTGCAGCGAAAAGACTCGGGATTACGATCATCGAGCCAATCGTTAGTGATGCGCTGGACCTACCTGAAAAAGCGCTGGGAGCTTTCGATCGAATCCTGCTCGATGCGCCATGCACCGGATTTGGCGTGATTCGTCGCAAGCCTGATCTGAAATGGAACAAAACGCCTGAAGATGTTCGTGCGATTGCTCAGCTACAGTACGAACTGCTCAAGACATTGGCACCGATGCTTGCTCAAGGCGGTGTTATGGTTTACAGCACATGTACGATCGAGCCAGCAGAAAACCAGGAGATTGTTCGCCGCTTTGTCGAAGAACACCCTGATTTCGTATTCGATGATACACTGGCACAAGACCTGCCTGAGGCTGTCAGAGGGCATGTCGATGAAACCGGAGCCTGCGTACAAATTTTGCCTCACCATTTCGAGAGTGATGGATTCTTTATCGCACGATTGAAACGAAGAGGATAAGGAAACAAACAAGGGGTGGCGCACCAACAGGTGGAAAATGCCACTCCTTTGCCTTTGTTTGCGAGCGCTCAGATTGGTTTACACTAGGAAAAGTGACGCATTTATAAATCTGGATGTCAAAACCGTTTGAAGCGAGACGCCCCACGAGGTACAATGATAGAATGGATTTAGGCAAGCAATGATTTTGAGGATGTGGAGATAGAATGCCGTTAATGACATTTACTGGCGCAAAGCCGCTTATTTACAGTTTGACACAAGATGAAATGAAGGAATGGCTGGTTAGTGCCGGCGACAAAGCATTTCGTGCGCAACAAATTTTTGACTGGCTATATGTAAAGCGCGTCACTTCTTTTGAAGAGATGAGCAATTTGTCCAAGGAGCTGCGCGAAAAGCTGGATGATACATTCCGCATCGGTCCACTCAAGGAAATCACGCATCAGGAGTCGCAGGATGGGACGATCAAGTTTTTGTTCCAGCTTGTCGATGGACATGCAATTGAGACGGTGATTATGCGTCATAACTACGGAAACAGCATTTGTGTTACGACACAGGTGGGCTGCCGTATCGGATGTACGTTTTGTGCATCTACTTTAGGTGGACTAAAGCGTAACCTGGATGCAGGTGAAATCGTCTCTCAAGTATTGACGGCACAACGCAGATTGGATGCGGAAGGTGAGCGTGTCAGTCACGTTGTCGTCATGGGGATCGGGGAACCTTTCGAGAACTTCGAGAGCTTGATGGCGTTCTTGTCCGTCATCAACGATAACCGTGGATTGAATATCGGTGCTCGTCACATTACGGTTTCCACCAGTGGAATTGTGCCGAAGATTTACGAGTTTGCCGAACAAGGCGGACAAGTGAACCTGGCGATTTCCCTGCACGCTCCAAACACGGAGCTGAGAAGCCAGCTGATGCCGATCAACCGCGGCTTCCCGCTTGCTAAGCTGATGGAAGCATGCCACCATTACATTAACAAGACAGGGCGCCGCATCAGTTTTGAGTACGGTCTGTTCGGCGGGAAAAACGATCAGCCCGAGCATGCAGAGGAACTGGCTGAACTCATTGGCGACATGCTTTGCCACGTGAATTTGATCCCAGTGAACTACGTACCAGAGCGTGATTATGTGCGCACGCCACGCGATGAGATTTTTCAGTTCAAACGCATTTTAGAGGACAAAGGAATTAATGTGACCATCAGACGCGAGCAAGGCAGTGACATTGCTGCTGCTTGCGGACAATTGAGGGCACAACACGCTAAAGAAACCGTGGGGTGATGCCATGGAAATCGCGATGAAATCCCATGTTGGCCGCGTTCGTCAGGTTAACGAGGACTATTATGCCTGTGTGACCGATTTAAACGGACGCGTGCTCGCCATTGTAGCAGATGGTATGGGTGGCCATCAGGCTGGTGATATCGCCAGTCGCCTTGCTGTTGAGCGAATAGTAAAAGAACTGCGTCACCTAGAAGGGGACCTCGAAGCAGAGGATGTGCGTGAGCAATTGATGAACGCCGTCCTGATTGCGAATAAAGAAGTCTATGAATATGCGCTTGAACATCCGGAGTGCAGTGGCATGGGCACAACCGTGGTTGCTGCCTTGTTCGACCAATCCTCCGTGATTACTGCGCATATTGGCGACAGCCGTCTGTATTTTTACACCCAAGACGGACTGGTCATGAAAACAGAAGACCATTCCCTTGTAAATGAGCTGCTGAAAAGTGGACAGATTACAGCCGAGGAGGCGTCTGTCCACCCTCATCGCAACGTCATTATGCGTTCGCTTGGGACTGAACCAGATGTGCTCATTGATCTTGGGCAGTTTGAATGGTCAGAGGGTGATATCGTCTTGATTTGCTCAGATGGACTGAGCAACAAGGTCAGTCATCCTTCCATAGAAGAAAATATGCAGAAACAGATATCGTTACAAGCGAAGGTGGACGGTTTGGTGCAGGAAGCACTGGATGCCGGTGGGGAAGATAACATAACGCTGGTTGCCGTACGAAATACGCTTGATGCCGGTCAGGAAGAGGGGTGAGAGAGATGGAAGGTCAACGACTGGGAGGACGATACCAAATAGAGTCCCGCGTCGGTGGGGGCGGTATGGCCATTGTATACAAGGCCAAAGATTTAATATTGAATCGTCCAGTGGCAGTCAAAGTGCTGCGTTCACAATTTGGTACGGACGAAGATTTCGTCAATCGTTTCCGACGTGAAGCGCAGGCGGTGGCGAGCTTATCTCACCCCAATGTGGTTGGGGTGTATGATGTCGGTCAGGAAGGCGATACCCATTACATGGTGATGGAGTACATAGAAGGCTATACGTTGAAAGAAGTCATCATTCAACGTGGTGCGCTGCCGGTAGAAGAGGCAGTGCGGATCGCCGAGCAAATTTGCGATGCACTCGATCATGCGCATCAAAACCAGATCATTCATCGAGATATCAAGCCGCATAACATTATGATTGGAAAAAATGGTCGGGTGAAGGTTACGGACTTCGGGATTGCACGAGCCGTTACTTCAGCAACGATCACGCATACGAATGCGATGCTTGGCTCTGTCCATTATTTTTCGCCAGAGCAGGCGCGTGGTGGGATTACCGGGGAAAAATCCGATATTTACTCACTGGGGATCGTCTTGTATGAGATGGTGACGGGTGAACTGCCGTTTTCCGGTGATTCGCCTATATCAGTGGCGCTCAAGCATTTGCAGGAGCCGCTTCCAGAGCCGCGCCAAGTCAATCCGGCTATCCCACAGAGTGTGGAAAATGTCATTTTGAAGGCGCTGGTAAAGGATCCGTTTCTCAGATACGCATCCGCGAGTGAAATGCTAGAAGATTTGGAGACGTGCCTGTTTCCAGAGCGATTAAACGAAGAAAAGCTGACGTTCCCGGTGGATGAAGAGATGACGCGTGTGGTGCCGATCATCACACCTGACATGCTCGATGGCCATACCAATGGAAAAACCGGAGGAGCGGGGCGTAGCCGCTATGAGCAGCGTGCAGAAGAAGAGGATGCCAAACCAGCCAAGAAAAAATGGTGGGTCAAAGCTCTGTTGTGGGTAGGCGGTATCGGACTGTTTTTCGTACTGGCATTCTTCGGATTTAACTTACTGTTGAATCTGTTCCCGTCCGTTCCAGAGGCACAGGTACCTCATGTGGAAGGAATAGAAGTGACGCTCGCTGAGAAGAAGATTCAGGATGCCAAACTTGCTGCCCGTATCGTTGAAGAAGCCAATGATACGATAGAAAAGGGAATGGTGATACGCCAAGACCCTGCACCGCCCATGCGGTTAAAGGAAAATTCCGTTGTGACCTTGTATGTAAGTAAAGGACAACAAGAGATCAACATGCCAAACCTGGTTACGTTGCCGCGAGCAACAGCAGAGGAAGCATTGAAAAGCAATGGCTTCAAACTGGAGAATGTCACTTTCGTAGAGGAAGAGGACGACAAGGCCGAGGTAGGTACGGTTATCAAGCAGTCGCCAGCGGCAAATGAAAAGGTGTTTCCGACCAAAACGAATGTGACGGTCACGATCAGTAAAGGAAAAGCCTTCGTGAAAATGCCGGATGTACGGAATTTATCGGTAGAAGCTGCACAAGTAGAATTGTATAAGAAAGGACTGGCTGTTGGGAAAATCACCGAAGTGCCTACTTATACGACCGACAAACCAGGTATTGTTCTCAGCACTCACCCTTACGATCCGGGAATGGATGTGCAAAAGGATGTAGCGGTTCCGCTTGAGGTCAGCAATGGCCAATATCCGCAGGATGCTAAGCTTGCAAACGTTCCGGTTTATGTAGAGGTTGTACCTGGTGAAACACTGGAAGTGAAAATTGAAGTGACAGATGCTCGTGGACAGGCAAAGGTTCTGCACACGGATACGATCACCGAAAATAAAGAGTACGATGTACCAATCGTCTTGGCGCCACAGAAGGACTCGGTAGTTAAAGTCTTTGTGAAACGATCGACTGATCAAGGCTTCAATGAATACCAGACGATTCCAGTTTCGTATAACAGCTTGCCATAGTGTAGTGGAGGGACATGAATGCCAGAAGGACGGATTGTGAAAGCGCTCAGCGGTTTCTATTATGTAGCCGACGAAGGGCGAATCTACAGTTGCCGTGCACGAGGGCTCTTCAAGAAAAAAGATGCAAAAGTAAATCCACTGGTTGGGGATTGGGTCGTCTACGATGCAATCAATGAGGAAGAAGGCTATATCATGGAGGTGGGGGAACGGACGAATGAGTTGGTTCGTCCGCCCGTTTCCAATGTAGATCAGGCAGTACTCGTCTTCTCGATGTACAAGCCGATGTTCAGTCCGTTGCTGTTGGACAAGTTCCTGACGCACACGGAGCGTGCAGGGATTGATTCCGTGATTGTGCTATCCAAAGCCGACCAAGTGTCGGAAGAAGAGGTAACCGAAATCGTGGAGAAGTATGAAGCGATCGGGTACCGCGTGATTCCGACCTCAACTGCGGATGGGCGCGGTGTGGAGGACGTACGTGAGATTTTGCGGGACCGTATTTCGGTTTTTGCAGGTCAGTCAGGTGTAGGAAAATCCTCCCTGATCAACATGCTGTTTCCTGGTGTCAGCTTGCAGACAGGAGATGTCAGCCAAAAGCTTGGACGCGGAAAGCATACAACGCGTCACGTCGAGCTGATTCCGCTTGCAGGCGGCGGCTATGTGGCAGACACACCGGGCTTCAGTTCACTGGAATTTATCGATTTCTCCGAGCTTGATTTGGCGGAATCCTTCCTGGACTTTGCTGATCGCAGCTCGGAATGCAAGTTCCGTGGCTGTCTTCACGTAAGCGAGCCAGCTTGTGCCGTGCAGGCCGCACTGGAGGCTGGTGAGATCAGTAAACAGCGCTACGAACACTACAAACAATTCCGCGAAGAGCTAAAAGAATACCAACGGAGGAACAAACCATGGTAAAAATCGCACCTTCTATCCTATCTGCTGATTTTGCTCGTCTGGGTGAAGAAATTCTCGATGTCGAGAAGGGAGGAGCAGACTGGATTCACGTGGATGTGATGGATGGACACTTCGTTCCAAACATTACGATCGGCCCTCTGATTGTGGAGGCGATTCGTCCAGTGACCAAGCTGCCTCTCGATGTACACTTGATGATTGAGGAACCAGATCGCTACATTCCGCAATTCGCGAAAAGTGGAGCAGATTGGATTACTGTTCATCAGGAAGCATGCCGTCATCTGCATCGCACGCTGCACTTGATCAAGGAGCAAGGTGTAAAAGCAGGAGTGGTATTGAACCCGGCTACACCGATTTCCACGATCGAGCCAGTCCTTGCTGATTTGGATATGGTTCTCCTCATGACAGTGAACCCTGGTTTTGGTGGACAAAAATTCATTCACAGCGTTGTGCCAAAGGTTGCCCAGTTGCGTCAAATGCTGAACGAGCGTGGCTTGGGGCATGTGGAAATCGAAATCGATGGCGGTGTCAATGCACAAACAGCGCGTTTGTGCGAGGAAGCAGGAGCGACTGTCCTCGTTGCAGGCAGCGCGGTATTCAATCAGGCAGATCGTGGTCAAGCGATCGCTGCGATTCGTGGACAGTAAGAATAATGCTTTGCAATGTAAGCTGACGACGATATGCAATCGGCGTCAGCTTTTTTGTGCTTTCCTCTGTGTATAGTTCGTTTGTAATCATCTGAATATTGTAACTAATTATGTGATAAATCAATTAATAATAAATATAAAAGTATAATTATAGTTCATACTACAAATAGAATAAAATCGTATTACTCCCGCTATAATAAGGATTTTTGGTGATATGTGGTAAAGGTTAATTAACAAAAATAAAACATTTTGGAAAATATTGCTTTTTAATAAATATAATGATTAAATGAAATTATCCAGATAATGGAAAATACTTCTTGTCTGAGAGATACTGGCCAGTATCAAGTAATGTTGTTGCCCCCTAAAAAAATCAGGAGTTGATCAAGTATGAAATCGTTATGGAAAAACAGTGTAGCGGTTCTCACCATTCTCTCGATCCTGCCATTTTCACAAGCTGCCGTGCATGCTGAACAAAAACATTCGGAGTCGATCGCGGCTTCTCAAGTAGACGTGCAAACGAAAAAATTGTCTATCGAAAAAGAAGGTAGATTGTCAGCGGCTGAACGAGCATTCGTAGGAAAAGTAAAATCGAAGAAGGGTGTACATCGCCAAGGCGACCTGTTTGTAGTCTCCCGTGGTGAAATGCCTACCTCTGGCTATAGTTTGAAGGTTGTTGGAACTCAGCAAGGATGGGAAATGCTCACGGTTTATGTAGATCTGACAAATCCTGCTCCAGAAGATATTACATTGCCAGCGGTGCACACACCTTATATCATTGTGCGTGCAAGTCTACCGTCATACACAACAATGGTGTTTATAGATGCAAAAACAGATAAGGTGCTGTTCCAATAAATCGCTTGATGTATAGAAGTGAAAAAAGGCCGGATGATTATATCCGGTCTTTTTTAGTCGGGACATGCTCTCAACACTTCGCAATGGTAAACTTCTTTGTTGCCTGTATGTCTGAGTGAAATAATAAAACCTGACTTGGAGTAATTTTTAATGAAAACGATTTTTATCACTGGTGCTTCATCTGAATTGGAAGAGCTACAGCAAAACACTTTGCTGAAAGAGGATGGAATGTAGTAGCTACTATGCGCACGCCTGAAAAAGAAACTGAATTCATTAAGTGAAACACTGTTTTAGTGTTAAGACTTGAGGTTGAAAAACAAGATACGATTCAAAACGCGCTAGTTTTCCTTAGATTGCTGGGCACACAACATAAAAAAACCGCTCCTTTTCGAGCGGTTTCCTCTTAGAATGAAGGTTATCCATTCTATGTGGCAATGTTTGCATGAAAATAATAAAAATGAATAATTTCCTACACAAAAAAACACTATCCAGCATTACGTTCCATTACAAGAACCAAACAACCCTTTTCAGACCATGGTTCATGTTTTGTATTAGGTCCATAACAGAGATAAGAACCTGCTCCATACTCAACATCATTGCTGATAAGAGCTCCATCTAATACGAATAATTCCTCAGTATCCTTATGCGTATGTTGAGGGAATTTTGCCCCCGGTGCAAATCGTACGACATAACGCAGTTCACCATTCTCATCTCGTAATGGAATTTGTTCTATACCATCCAAAACAAATTTCCACTCACTGCTTGTGATATCAACGGAAAAGAAATCTTTCATGTCATCATCTCCTTCTATACAAATCGTAACTTACGATGATATGTTGTTCAATATGAACAAAAATGAACTATTCTTCAGGAGAAATGAATGATGGAAATTCGTTTGTTACAGACATTTCAAGCTGTTGTCCAATGTGGTAGTCAGATAAAAGCGGCAAATCTGCTGCAATACGCACAATCTACCATCACGCTACACATCAATCAATTAGAAGAAAAACTCGGCATCGAACTGTTTGAGCGTAAAGGAAAACAAATGGTGCTAACCGAAGCCGGAAGACTTGTGAAAGAACAGGCAGATATTTTATTAAATCAAGTGGATGTAATCATTGAAACCGCAAAAGAATTTTCAATCGGTCAGAAAGGACTTATTCGGATAGGAGCAATTGATTCCATTGGCAAAACAAATTTGATTTCCGTACTAACAACGTTTATGAAAGAACATCCACAAATTTGTCTTTCCATCGAAAGTGGCGTAACCCAACAATTTAGTCAACGGATTATCGCTAACGAACTTGATATTGCCTTATGTCCGCCTCCATCACCAGAATTAAATCTTGAATTTTATCCGCTATATGAAGAAAATCTTTGTTTGATACTGCCAATCGACCATCCATTATCTACACAAGAAAAAATTTACATGTGTGATTTGGAAGATGAAAATTTCATTTTAACTGGACAATTGTGTGATTATCGGCGAAAAATAGAGCATGTTTTTCTTCATCATGGCTTTCATTTACACTCTAATTACGATGCAGCAAACATGGAGATGGTTTTAAATCTTGTACGACAAGGGTTTGGCATTGCTATGCTACCTAGCAATTTTGTTGCCAATTCACATCAATACGCTATTCGTGACATCCATGATATTTCATCCGCTTTACCTGTTGGATTAATCCGCAAAAAGAATAAAGTCCTCAGCCCTGCTACAGAAAAATTGGTAGCTAACATATTTTCATCCTGCTAAACCAACACAAAAAAGTCCTCGGTTTTGTTATTATCCGCTCTAAGGGGTACCGCCACATACCCATCTTGCATCAAGCCATACAAATAAACACCCAAGCCATATCGAAGATACTGTTTCGTCTGTTGTTAGAGAAAAACAGTCTTTGATATGGCTTGGGTGTTGTCTACGAGTACACCACGGCTACAATGAAGGTTGCATAGCTGGTGTTTTAAAAAATAGCCTCGTAGTTAGGCTTATATGGTATGTTTATTTATTCGGAAACAAATCGACTACTCATAATAAAGAGAGTTCATCACTTGTTTCCGAAAAGAAGGTTCTTAGCTTGATGGGCATGTGGAGGTACCCCTATGCATGATGAATGGTGATTTATGGATGATTCGATGTTACATACGTACCGGCGATCAAGTCATGGATCGAGCGTTTATCTTGACGAACAGCGATCATGATGGCGCTGACGATTATACCAATACCGAGTGTAATGAAGTACACGATCCCTCCGACCAAGTTGCGTAACAGCATAGTTCCGATTCCGACAGGCTCTCCATCGATTCGGGCGATGCGAATACCGACAATTCTTTTGCCCACCGTATAGCCATGCCAAAATACAGGAACGAGGAGGCTGTACAGCGAGGAGATGATATTGGTAACAATATTGTCTTCTGTATTGCCTGTAATGATATAGGTGATCAGTAGAAGCGGTAGTCCGATAATGAGTGCATCTAGCAGACCGGCACCGAGCCGGCGCCAAAATCCTACTGGATCGCTTGGCGATGTGGTGATTGATTCCATGTTTTCCCTCTCCTTGTTATTCGAATAGGAATATATATATGACTGCCCATTCGAAAATAGTGCAGATAAGGCTCCGTCTTTAACGAGACGGAGCCTTAATTTTCCATAAAATTATACACCTGTAAATTTATTATGACAAGGTTAAAAACATCCGAAGCATTACGGCAATCCTGCCAGGAATGGCGTCAATGACGATATGCTCGTGGGAAGCGTGGGCCCCATCACCAACAGGTCCCAAACCGTCAAGCGTTGGTGTTCCTGCATCAGCGGCGAAGTTTCCATCACTTGTTCCACCGACACCTTGCTCCGTCAATTCAAAGCCTTCCAGACGCGCTTGTTCCTGCGCATGCAAGAACAGGTGCTCGGTACCGGCAGTTCGTTCCATAGGTGGCTTGGTGATTCCGCCTTCTACGCACAGCTTGGCTTCCGGATGGACAGGGGTCAGCTGACTCATCAATCGGGTAATACGCTCGCTTTCTTCGCGGCTTTGGATACGTACATCAATTTCTGTCATGGCAAAGTCAGGTACGACGTTCGATGCGCTTCCGCCTGTAATGGTACCAACAGACAAAGTGGTGCCCGCCTCATAATCCGTAAACGATTGAATATCGAGGACGTGGTGAGCCAGCTCAGCAATCGCATTGATCCCCTTAGCGTGATCATTGCCTGCATGTGCAGCACGGCCTGTTACTTTTAAAAGGAAGTCTCCTCCGCCTTTGCGGCTTGTTTTCAAAGAGCCATCTCCAGCGGCAGGCTCCAGTACCAATGCATATTTACTTCTTTTTGCTTCTTCTCTAATGAGCATTTCGGAGGAAACACTGCCAATCTCTTCGTCGGTGTTCCAAAAAAAGACGAGCTTATTTTTGGGAGAAAGATTGTGTTCCATCATGGCCCGCAGGGCGAAATAGCTAAAAACAATCCCGGCTTTCATGTCGTATGTACCAGGCCCATAGAGTCGGCCATTTTCCTCGCGACAAGGCTCAACGGCTAATGTACCAATTTCTTTTACGGTATCGAAGTGACCGAGAATGAGGATTTGTTCGTCACCATCTCCAAACTCCATTCGCAGCTGATTTCCGTATTGCTCTTGTGGCAAGCTCTCCACCCGACACCCCAATTGGCGAAAGCGTTCTGCAATCAGGCTGCCTAATCGATCGACAGCTTGCTTGTTATGGGTAGGTGTTTCCATCTCTACATATGTACGCAGTTCCTCGATAATTTCTGGGAGCTGCTGCTGAAAATAGGACGTCCAGTTTTTCTCCATGTCAGCCTCCTATAATTCCTTTTACTAGCACTATAAAGCCTTGTTTGCTTTTCTGCCACTAAAATAAAGATTTGTGCATAAAATTCTGTATATTCTGCGTTTAAAATGTAGGTAAAAAATGATTGAAATTGTTTAGATTATGAGTAAAATAATCATTGTGATGCATAAATATAAGTTTTCATGCAAATTAATGCTGCGAATAGACTGCTTTATGCGTAAAAAATCAAAACAACGGGGGTTCATCATGAAGAAAACAAAATCATTTATTTCTCTGGCACTTACTTCAATGCTTGCAGTAATTGTGATCGCTGGATGCGGTACAGGCAATCAAACCGCAACAGGACAAGCACCTGCGCCTTCTGCTGGCGACAAGAAAACATTGGTCATGGCTACTTCTGCTGACTATAAGCCTTATGAGTATCACGATCTGAGCAGCGGAAAAGATGAGATTGTCGGCTTTGACATTGATATCGCGAAATACATTGCAAAAGAGCTCGGCTACGAACTGCAAATCAATGACATGAACTTTGACGGGCTTATTCCGGCACTGCAAACGAATCGCGCGGACTTCGTTATGGCTGGAATGACAGCAACGCCTGAGCGCGAGAAGAACGCTGATTTCTCCACCATCTATTACGATGCGAAAAATACGATCGTAGCAAAGAAAGACAGCAATCTGACCAAGCCTGAGCAATTGGCTGGCAAGAAAGTAGCGGTACAGCTCGGTTCTATTCAGGAAGGGGCAGCAAAGGAGATTGCAAAGACGGTTTCTGGCTTGCAGATCACTTCGCTGAACAAGCTGCCTGAGATTGTCGAAGAAGTAAAAGCGGGCCGTGTAGATGCTGCCATCATCGAGGACACGGTAGCGAAAGGCTTCGTGGAAAACAATGACTCTCTACAATTCACCACATTGGAAGAGAATGAACAGAACGGTTCTGCTGTTGCGTTCCCAAAAGGCTCGCCGCACGTAGAGAAATTTAATGAAGTCATTAAAAAGATGCAAGAAAACGGAGAAATGGACAAGCTGATTCAAAAATGGTTCGGCCAATAATCTCTCCAGGCAACGAAGAATAATTGTATAAGCAGCAAGAGGGGAGAATGGGCATGAATTTGGATTTTGAACAAATCGTGCCCTATATTCCTTTCATATTGGAAGGGATAAAGGGCACGCTACTTGTTACTTTGATTTCGGTTGTATTGGGATTTTTCTGGGGCTCCATCCTCGCACTCATTAAAATTTCGAATGTGAAATTGCTAAACTGGCTCGCGGTTGCTTATACTTCTATTTTCCGCGGGACACCTTTGATATTGCAGCTTACCTTTGTTTATTTTGCAACGCCACAGCTTACTGGCTACAACATTTCGCAACTGGAAGCAGCAGTACTGACGTTTACATTAAACTCAGGTGCATACATTTCTGAGACGATTCGCGGTGGAATATTAGCGGTGGATAAAGGGCAGTGGGAAGCGGCTAAAGCGCTTGGTGTACCATATCACCGGATGATGCTAGATATTATTTTGCCGCAGGCTGTTAAAAATATCTTACCTGCACTCGTCAATGAAACAATTGCTCTCTTGAAGGAATCTGCACTCGTTTCCACGATTGGTCTTGCAGACATCATGCAGAACGCGAATGTGGTCAAAGGCACCATCTTCCGCTATTTTGAGCCATACATGATTGCTGGTACCCTGTACTATGTCATGGTTATGATCCTGACTTGGGTAGCGCGCGTTTTGGAACGGAGGATGAGACTCAGTGATTAAGATCGATAACATTACGAAGTCTTTTGGACAACTAAATGTGTTGAAGGGCATCACGACGAACATCGGTAAAGGGGAGGTTGTCGCCATCATCGGTCCATCTGGATCGGGGAAGTCAACGCTATTGCGTTGCATCAACCTGATGGAGACACCAACGACGGGTACAATTACGATCAACGGACAAGAAATCACGGCTCCAAAAGCTGACGTGATGGGCATTCGTCAGCAAATCGGGATGGTTTTCCAGCATTTTCACCTGTTTCCGCATATGACGGTATTGAAAAACTTGACCTATGCTCCGATGAAAGTAAAAGGCATGTCTGCGGCTGAAGCGGAAAAAAAGGCGAGAGAGCTATTGGCGCGTGTAGGGCTGGCAGACAAAGCGGATGTCTTTCCATCACGCTTGTCAGGCGGTCAGAAGCAGCGTGTAGCCATTGCCCGTTCGCTTGTGATGGAGCCACAAATCATGCTGTTTGACGAGCCGACCTCTGCCCTCGACCCAGAGATGGTCAAGGAGGTTTTGGAGGTTATGAAAGGGCTGGCTGATAGCGGAATGACCATGGCAATCGTCACGCATGAAATGCGCTTTGCTGAAGAGGTGTCAGATCGTATTTTGTTCCTCGATGATGGTCGTCTGTTGGAGGATACGCCACCAGAAGAGTTTTTCCAAAAACCAAGAAGTGAACGTGCCCAGCAGTTTTTGGAGAAGGTTCGGTAATACAACTAGCCGCAGTGCCGATGAGGCTGCGGCTTTTTTCTTTGACACGAGCATATAGTTGGGCTAGAATCAGAAACAGCTTAGGAGAGGTAGTTCGAAAAATCGACTTTTAATCACGGAGTAGTCCATTTGGGCTCCTTTGGCATCGAAAAAGGCGTTTACTTCAGGTTCTCGCCACTTTCTTGGTGCTGATAGGGCGACTTTTTGAACATCTGTTTGAAGTCTAAAAATTTATTTATTTATTCTATTTTGAGGAGTGACTATTTTGGATCGTCAACGGTTGGTCATTTTGTTGGAAATGGCGATGATGGCGGCTCTTGCAATCGTATTTAGTCAGATCAAGGTTTTCGAAATGCCACAGGGCGGCTCTGTGTCCCTCGTGATGGTACCGATCGCATTGATCGCTGTTCGCCGTGGACTCGCCGCTGGTGTCATTACAGGGCTTGTTGTCGGATTTCTTCAATTGCTCTTGGGTAGTACAGTTGTCCATCCAGTTCAACTGTTGCTAGACTATCCGCTTGCTTTTGGAGCGCTGGGCCTCGCTGGGTTTGTTCGCCTGTCTGGCTACGAAGGAACGAAGCAACGAATCATGGTACTGTGGAGCGGCTTGTTCATCGGCGTGATTGGACGATTTGTCTGCCATTTTCTATCGGGTATTATTTGGTTTGGCAGCTACGCGCCAGAAGGTGTACCAGTCTGGCAATATTCCCTCATTTATAACATCACGTATCTGCTGCCAGAAATGATTATCGCGGGAGTCGTTTTGACAGTTGTGCTTAGCAGCGCATCGCAGCTGCTGTTCCCCGCACGCGATCGAGTCGCGTGAGAAGCAGGAAAAAATCGGTATCAAGTACAAACTATCCACATAATGTAATCAGGCAGCGAGTTCCGTTGCCTGATTTTTTACTTCTTAGACATATACTTTTTTCAGGTGGCAGGATACATGTTTATCCGACAGCAGAATATGATGTAATATGCACGTTTTTGAGAACACCTAAAGGAGGTGCGGCACGAAATGGGATTGCGCTCCTATCGCCTGCGACAGGGGGGCGCCTTGCGACGTGTTCTCGGGGTTGCGTTGGCTGTCGGGGGAATCACCATTTTCTTGTATTGGGCACCTCCGTGGGTTTGGTATAGCCTATTGGCATTAGCACTCATAGGGGCCGGCGTGTATTTGTATCGTGTGTAGTAATTTCGGTGAGGAGGGGTAGCATGCGGTTTTACACCATCAAGTTGCCGAAGTTCCTGGGTGGCATGATTCGGGGCATCATCGAGGCGTTCAACAAGAAAAAGTGAAGCTTCGGCCCCGAGCCTCCTTTGGGAGAAGAGTGGAGAAACGGGAGAAATGCAAAAAAGCACCTCGAGGGTGCTTTTTTTCGCATAGTTGATTTCAACTATACGCGAGTTACGAGACCGGATTTCAGTGCTCGAGTACTTACATAAACGCGCTTCGGTTTTCCATTTACGAGAATGCGCACTTTTTGTACGTTGACACCCCAGGTGCGGCGAGTTGCGCGCATGGAGTGGGAGCGAGCGTTTCCAGCTTTAGCAGATTTACCTGTTACAAAGCAACGACGTGCCATTAAGATCCACCTCCCTTGTTACATCT
Organism: Brevibacillus sp. FIR094; assembly: GCF_050477165.1. Lineage (NCBI taxonomy): Bacteria > Bacillati > Bacillota > Bacilli > Caryophanales > Paenibacillaceae > Brevibacillus > Brevibacillus sp. FIR094. The sequence goes on from NZ_JBEAES010000040.1 coordinate 39,312, forward strand.
AACGGGATTTCCTTTGTGGGAAATACAAATACTCGACTATATTAGCACACCATTGCTGTCAATTGCAATACTTGACAACATGATTTACCGAGTCTTTCTCGTAGGGTTGATAGGATCGACAAAACGCTTCATTTCTCTTTTGTGTTAGTGTAGAATTGTAAGGAAGCATGGTTACGCTTACCTATGACGGTCAAGCTGTTTAACAGAGGAGGAGTCCTTGCATGACAGTGGAAATGAATACATCGCTAGGAAAGATCGATGTTACAGAAGACGTGATCGCACGGATCGCTGGAGGCGCGGCCATGGAAGTTTTTGGACTTGTGGGCATGGCTTCTCGCAAAGCGGTGAAAGATGGTATCGCTGAACTGTTAGGAAGAGACAACCTGAGCAAAGGTGTCGTCGTTCATAACACAAATGGCGAAGTAGTATTGGACATGCACATTATCGTCAGCTATGGCGTGAAAATTTCCGAGGTGGCAGGCAACGTTCAACGCCGTGTTCGATATACCTTGGAGCAAACAGTAGGCATTGATGTGACTGCTGTTAATATTTTTGTGCAGGGAGTTCGTACAGACAGGGATATGTAAGGAGGAACATCAGTTGGTACATACGCGTCTAGATGGCGTGCTGTTTAGCCGGATGGTTTACCTGGGGGCGAACCTTTTATCCGACAACGTCAGAGTAGTGGATGGATTAAACGTCTTTCCTGTGCCGGATGGCGATACGGGGACAAACATGAATTTGACTTTCTCTTCCGGTGTGGAGGAGCTGACTCGAAAAGAATCCCCCCGAATCACTGAATCGGCAGCTGCTTTGGCAAAAGGTCTGTTAATGGGCGCGCGCGGTAACTCCGGCGTGATTCTGTCCCAGCTATTCCGCGGCTTCAGCAAATCAGTCAATGGAAAAGATGAGGTTAACGCCCGTCAGTTTGCCGATGCCTTGAAAGCTGGTGTTGACTCTGCGTATCAGGCAGTGATGAAGCCGGTAGAAGGCACGATTTTGACTGTTGCCCGTGAAGCGGCGGAGATGGCTGTGCGTGCAGCGCGCACGTCAGATGACATTATCTCTGTCATGGAAATAACATACGAACAGGCGCAAGCTACGCTGTTGCGTACGCCGGAAATGCTGCCTGTTCTAAAAGAAGTGGGCGTAGTCGACTCAGGTGGACAAGGTCTCTTGTTTATTTATGAAGGGTTTTTGCGAGCGTTGCGTGGGGAAGAGCTATCCGCCGATCGTGAGCGTTCGGTACCTACAATCGGTCAGGAAGAGCTGGACAAGCTCATTTCTGATCAGCATAATGCACAAATCCACATGAAAACAGAAGACATCACGTACGGGTACTGTACGGAGTTTATGGTTCATGTCGCGCATAGCACCGAGTCGAACAAAAAGCCATTCTCAGAAGCGCTGTTCCGTAACCATCTGGATACGATGGGCGATTCACTACTGGTCGTCTCTGATGATGAGGTCGTCAAGGTACATATTCATGCAGAGCATCCGGGAAGCGTACTGCAATACGCTCAGCAATTCGGTAGCCTGCATCGATTGAAGATAGAGAACATGCGCGAGCAGCATGCGAACATTCTAAAAGCGGAAGAGAACAAAGGACAGGCGAAGCCAGAAACAGTTGCTCAACCTGCTACTGAGCTGCTTCCATACGGATTGATCGCGGTAGCTGCTGGTGAGGGAATCGCTACAATTTTGCGCAGCATGGGTGTACATGTGGTAGTAGAGGGCGGCCAAACAATGAACCCGAGCACAGAGGACTTCATGAAGGCCATCGCAGGACTGAATGCCCAGCACATCATCATTCTGCCAAACAACAGCAATATCATCATGGCAGCACAGCAGGCATCCGAGCTCGCTGAAGTTCCTGTATCTGTCATACCGACGAAGAGCATTCCGCAGGGATTAGCAGCACTGATCAGCTTCCGTACAGATGTTGAACCGGAAACGAACGTGCAAGCGATGATCAAGGCGATTGCCCAGGTGAAAACGGGTATGGTGACGCACGCGGTTCGAGACACGCAAATGGGTGAGGTACAAATCAAAGAAGGCGATTTTATCGGCATGGCTGAGAAAGAAATCGTCACAGCAGGCCCCGACTTGCTAGCATGCGCAACGACGCTACTCTTGGGAATGGTGGATGAAGACTCCGAAATCATTACGATATTCTTAGGAGAAGATGCGACAGAAGATCAAGCTCATGTTTTAGAAAAAGCTTTGTCTGATGCGTACCCGGATGCGGAAGTAGAGATCCAGGCAGGCGGTCAACCGTTGTATCCATTCATTTTTTCTGTCGAGTAAAAGACAAGTTTTTGAACACGAACGAATAGGGAGAGGAGCGATCGAGAATGCCAATTGTGATTCTTACCGACAGCGCGTCTGATATCGATGCGTCTGTGAGACAGTCATTGGGGATCGTGGCCGTCCCGTTGAAAATCATGTTTGGGGCCGAAACGTATGTGGACGCAGTCACTATCTCGTCTTCGGAGTTTTTCGATAAGCTGAAGCAATCGAGCGTGATGCCGACGACCTCACAGCCGTCTCCGCTTGAATTTGCCGAAGCGTACAAAGCGATCTATGAGAACTATGGCAAGGACGTGCAAATCATTGCCATACTCTTATCGGGTTCCTTATCGGGTACGTATCAATCAGCGATGATCGCCAAGTCGATGTTGGATGAAAATATCGACATTACGGTGATCGATTCCCGCAAAGCTTCGTTTGTTCATGGAATGATCTGCGTGGAGGCTGCCAAAGCCGCACAAGCAGGCAAGAACAAAGAGCAAATTCTGGATCAGATTGATCGTTATTTGGATGAGGTACAGGTATACTTTATTGTGGATACACTGGAGTTCCTGCAAAAAGGCGGTCGGATTGGCAAAGCATCTGCTGTCATCGGTTCGCTCTTGAATATCAAGCCGATTTTGACACTGGATCCTGCTGGGTACGTGTCTGCTTTTGACAAGGTACGCGGGACGAAGAAAGCTCTGAATCGCGTATTTGAAGCTTTGCAAGAGTACGCGAAAGGCGAGCCTGTGAAAATCGCCGTGCTGCACAGCAGTGTTCCAGATCAAGCGGCTGAGCTCTTGGAGCGACTCAAGCAAGAGTTTTCGGTAACGGATTCTTGGTTGGAACAGATTGGTCCGGTGATCGGTACGCATACAGGTCCAGGTCTACTCGGGATCGTCATGGTAAAAGATAGGTAAGATATATATCGTTCGGAGAGGAGCTTCCCTAAGGTAGGGGGCTTCTTTTTTATACGTGAAAAACAAGGGGGAGGTTCTCGTGAATAAGGATGATTTCCTTATCGAGTTGGAGGATATTGTGTATGACTCTCTATTTATTGGCAGTCATAAAGATGATTTGAATAAAGAAATTTCTGCTAATATGTGGTCTATTTCTTTAAGTAAGCAGTTAGCTAGTCAGTTCACAGTTGCTGATTTCATGAACTTTATCCATAAAGTAATAGAGAATAGACAACAGCAAATTTTAAAATCAAATAGTGATCATGGAATGCTGTTATATGTTTGGATCGATTGGCAGGCTTCGCGACTAAAATTGAATCTTATATCTCAGATTCACGAAAGACTCCCCTTTAGCGGGAAGATTGAAATCCTTGATGAGCTTGAACCAATCATTAACGAGTTTATTCATTCTTCGAATTATGATGGACTTCCAATAGATCGAGAACTAGATCGCGTAAAGGTATTCCTAATTTCACTTCCAAAAAAATAAAATGAGATTTATGAAGTTTGCACGCTTACATGCTGGTTGTGGGACCCAGAAGATACCGGCTTGACTAAACTTGAAGCTCCGCTTCTTTTTAGAGGGAGTTTTTTCATATAACCTGATTTGACCGCATGTTGTCAGCATAAATCAGTTATGATTGCTTTACGTACAGTTTCCTCTGTAGCGCTTTCAAAGGCTGTAGGATACAATGAGAGGGAATCTTGTTGAACCCCTTGTGATTCAGGAGGAGAACCGGTTGAAGTACAAAAGCGTATTTGATATTATCGGTCCAATCATGGTTGGGCCATCTAGCTCCCATACGGCTGGTGCAGCCCGTATCGGTCGTGTGGCTCGCAAGCTGTTTGGCAGAATGCCTTTGCGAGCAGAAATTGTGTTTTACGGCTCATTTGCAAAAACGTATCAAGGACATGGTTCTGATGTGGCGACTGTTGCAGGAATTCTTGACTTTGACACGTCGGATTTACGTCTGAAAAATTCGCTGGTGATTGCAGAAAAAGCTGGCATGGAAGTGGAGTTGTCCACTTCTGAGGTTTTGACAGAGCACCCGAACACAGCGCGGATCAAGCTGTCTGATGATGAGCGTCAGATAGAACTCGTTGGTGTTTCCATTGGTGGCGGGAAGATCGAAGTGTTGGAATTGAACGGGTTTTCCTTTCAGTTGGGCTTCGATACACCGACGCTCTTGGTCTTGCATGAGGATCGCTTTGGGATGATTGCGGCTGTGGCAAAGGTGCTGACCCAGCACAATATTAATGTGGGGCTCATGGAAGTGTCTCGACACACACGCGGTTCGCGTGCTTTGATGGCAATCGAAACGGATTCGACGATCTCCCCGGAAGTCCTGGAGGAAATTCGTCAAATTCCCCATATCTTTGACGTATCCCTGCTCGCATTGAACTAAGCAAAAAGGACGAGCAGGATTAGAGGAGTGAACAACCAGATGTTTCGTAATGTGGCTGAACTAGTAGAGTTGGCCGAATCCCAGGGGAAGAAAATCTCCCAGGTGATGATTGAAGCAGAAATGGAAGTTTCCCAGCGCAGTCGGGATGCCATTATGCAAGATATGTATGCCAACCTCGATGTGATGGAAAAAGCAGTGCGTCGCGGGCTTACTGAAGATATTCGCTCGCATAGCGGGTTGACAGGCGGCGATGCGAAGAAGCTGCAAACATATATGGAGACCAAGACATTTTTGTCTGGCCCCACACTTTTGAATGCGGTCTCGATGTCTGTGGCGGTTAACGAAGTAAATGCTGCAATGGGTACGATTGTCGCAACTCCGACAGCAGGAGCATGCGGCATTGTACCAGGGACGTTGTTTGCCGTATCCGACAAGCTGCAGCCGACTCGTGAGGATATGGTCAATTATTTGTTCACAGCAGGTGCTATCGGGTATTGCATTGCCAATAACGCATTCATTTCAGGTGCTGCAGGTGGTTGCCAGGCAGAGGTGGGCTCTGCAACGGCTATGGCTGCTGCAGCGATTGTAGAAATGGCTGGCGGTACGCCTGAGGAATCTGCCCAAGCAGTGGCGATCGCGTTGAAAAATATGCTCGGTCTGGTCTGTGACCCCGTAGCCGGACTGGTTGAAGTACCATGTGTCAAACGAAATGCGATGGGAGCAGCGATTGCGACGGTAGCCGCAGATATGGCAATGGCAGGCATCAAGAGCGTAATCCCGACAGATGAAGTCATCGATGCCATGTACCGAATCGGTTGCGCCATGCCGACAACCCTGAAGGAAACCGCACAGGGTGGTCTTGCTGCCACGCAAACGGGCCGCATGATCGAAGCCAAAGTGTTCGGCGTACGGATGGAGAAGTAAGATGGCTGGTGGATATCAATCGCCTGTCTCCCTTTTGCACGGGGTAGGGGAAGAGCGGGCGAAGGCATTTGCAGGACTGGGAATCAACAGCATTGGTGATTTGCTGGAGTATTTCCCGTCTCGTTATGAAGATTACCGTGTGCGCGATTTGACAGAAGTAAAAGACGGAGAGAGGGTCACGCTGGCAGGTACGGTGTACGGCGAACCCTCTGTTCGTTTTTATGGAAAAAGAAAATCACGACTGTCGGTCAAGGTTGTCATGGATCGTGTCGTGGTGACGGCTGTCTGGTTCAATCAGACGTTTGTCAAAAGCAGGCTGTCGCCCGGCAAGGAAATACTCGTCACAGGAAAATGGGACAAGCACAAGCTCCAGATCACTGTGAGCGAAATGACAGAAGTAGACTCCGAACGTGCGACAAAACGAGGCGAACTTGCCCCTGTCTATCCACTTGGCGGCGATGTGACGCATACACTGCTACGCAAAACCATTCAACTGGCGTTGCGTCAGTACGGCAAGGAGATTCCTGAGATCCTTCCTGCGGATATCGTGGAGCGCTACCGACTGATGCCGCGGATGCATGCCTTTCATTCGATTCATTTCCGGAAAATGCGGAAGATGGTCGACAAGCGCGGCGACGAATTATGTTCGAGGAGCTTTTCTTATTCCAGTTGAAAATGCAAACACTGCGCAAGATTAATCGGCAGCAAACGGAAGGCGTTGCTTTGGCGATTCCGATGGAAGAGGTACGGGAATTTGTCAAAGGGTTACCGTTCCCACTGACAGATGCACAGAAACGAGTAGTAAAAGAAATATTGGACGACATGCGGGCACCTCACTCGATGAATCGGCTGCTGCAAGGGGACGTAGGCTCGGGGAAAACCGTCGTAGCTGCCATCGCGCTGATTGCTGCGGTGAAAGCAGGTTATCAGGGAGCGCTGATGGTACCCACGGAGATTCTCGCTGAGCAGCATGTGCAGTCGTTGACGAAGCTCTTGTCCGATTACGGCATTCAGGTAGCGCTCTTATCGGGCTCGCTGACGGCGAAACGTAGGCGCGAAGTCATCGGCTCTTTGCAAATGGGGTTAATCGATGTTGTGGTTGGTACCCATGCGCTCATTCAAGAGGATGTCTTTTTCTCCCGTCTTGGTCTCGTGATTACGGACGAGCAGCACCGATTCGGTGTAGAGCAACGGCGAATTTTACGGAATAAAGGCTTGTCACCTGATGTCTTGTTTATGACTGCAACACCAATTCCGAGAACACTGGCAATTACGGCATTTGGCGACATGGACGTCTCGACGATTGATCAAATGCCTGCGGGGCGCAAACCGATTGAGACGACATGGAAAAAGCATGATCAGTTTCCGGATGTGCTGGAGCAAATGAGGGATGAGCTGCGCAAAGGACGACAAGCGTACGTGATTTGTCCACTCATTGAGGAGTCGGAAAAGCTCGATGTGCAAAACGCGATTGATGTACATGCTCAGCTCACCCACATTTTCCCTGAATTCGGTGTAGGCCTGATGCATGGGCGACTGCCAGCGAAGGAAAAGGATGCAGTCATGCAAGCCTTTCTTGCGGCAGAGCATGCTGTCCTGGTCAGTACAACGGTCGTAGAGGTTGGTGTAAATGTGCCGAATGCTACCTATATGGTCATTTATGATGCGGAGCGGTTTGGTCTTGCTCAGCTTCACCAATTGCGCGGGCGGGTAGGACGTGGTTCTGAACAGTCGTATTGTGTGCTGATCGCCGATCCGAAATCCGAGATTGGAAAAGAGCGGATGCGTGTCATGTGCGAGACGACGGATGGATTTGAGCTGTCGCAGCGCGATTTAGAATTGCGCGGACCGGGTGATTTTTTCGGGACAAAGCAGAGCGGCTTGCCGGAGTTTAAAGTCGCTGATTTATTAAGTGATTACAAAGCGCTGGAGGTAGCGAGACAGGAGACTGTCAAGCTGGTAGCAGAGGATTCTTTCTGGCGCGACGAAAAGTATCACTGGCTGCGTGACTATTTAAAGAATGAAGGCGTGCTAGATGGTGTCGTCTTCGATTAGGAAAGGAAGCCTTCCCACTTCAAGGGGACTGACCCCCGTCCGTAGGACAGGTATCAAAACACCATTGCGAATTAAGC
>NZ_JBEAES010000041.1:0-46957 GCF_050477165.1 Brevibacillus sp. FIR094
CGTTTTCTTTTCTCGTATTTTGTCGTCGTTCTTGGCGACAAGGAATAATCTATCATATCTAAAAAGAGAATACAAGACCTTTTTTACTAGTTTTTTAAAAAAAGATAGCAAAAATGAAAAAGCCCCTATAAAAATAGGGACTTTAACAGGCTTACTGCGCTGTATACCCGCCATCGATGACGACAGCCTGACCCGTGACACCTGACGCTTTCTTGCTAGCTAAAAAGGCAGCGTAGTTCGCTACTTCCTTTACTTGCAGCAGTCTCTTCTGCGGCACCAGCGGGTAGATGACTTCTTCCATCACTTTTTCCAACGGCACATTTCTTGTCTTAGCCAAATCCGCTAATTGGTTTTGTACCAGCGGCGTATCGACATACCCCGGACAAATGGCATTTACCGTAATACCAGCGGCTGCACCTTCTAGGGCAGCAACCTTGGTAAGCCCGATGACTCCGTGCTTGGCACTGTTGTACGCTGCCTTCCCCGCAAAGCCAATCAAGCCGTTGATCGAAGACATATTGATAATACGTCCATGACCTTGTTGCTTCATAATGGGGAACGCGTGTTTAATCGCAACAAAAGGCGCTGTCAGCATAATACTTAGCATTTGTTCAAATTTTGCAGTCGGGAACTCTTCTATTGGAGAGACAAATTGCAATCCGGCATTATTCACTAAGATATCAAGTCTGCCAAAAATCTTGACTGTCTGCTGGATGCACGCCTGCACTTGTACCTCGTCGGTAACATTACAACCAAAGCTGATTGCTTCATGCCCTTCCTTTTGCAATTGGTCTGCTGCTGCTTCCGCTGCTTCCCCATTCAAGTCCAGTATGACGACTTTCGCCCCTTCCTCGGCGAACGTCCGGGCAATCTCCAAACCAATTCCACTCGCAGCCCCTGTTACTACTGCTACCTGCTGCTCCAACAACTTCTCCATGCCTTACTATCTCCTCTCCTGTTCCTCATTTTCTCTGTCTATAAAATGGCTGATCTCTGATGAAAATTAGAAAATAGAAACGGCAAATGCCAGAATGAACACGACCGCTGTTTTCAAAACCGTAATCGCGAAAATGTCTTTGTACGATTGACGATGAGTCAAACCAGTAATCGCGAGCAGTGTAATGACCGCTCCGTTGTGTGGCAATGTGTCCATACCACCAGAAGACATTGAAGCAATACGGTGCAGCAACTCAGGGCTGATTCCCGCAGCATTTGCCATCTCTAGGTATTGCTTGCTCATAACCTCCAGCGCGATCGACATACCGCCCGACGCTGAACCGGTCACACCTGCCAGTACGTTTACAGCCAGTGCCTCAGAAACCAGCGGATGATCACTTGCTCCCATAATCCAACCTTGGATGAGTTTGAAGCCCGGCAATGTTTTTACAACGTTTCCGAACCCAACTTCGGAAGCAGTATTGAAGATCGCCAAGAGAGAACCCATCGCGGCTGCCGTCAAACCACTCGCCAGCTTGTTTTTTACTTGTTTCACATTGATTAAAATTGCGGCAATAATTCCAAGACAGAGCGAAATAATCAGTGACCAAGAAGATACAACGTTTTTCACTTTCTCAATCTTAAATGATTCTTTGAGAATCGCCGGATCGTACCACGTCTCTACTGTCCAAATCCCTCTGCTGAACAAATAGTTACCCACGAGCACCAATGCCAACGGGAGAATCGCAATCCAGATGTTCATGTAGGATTCATTTTTGATCAGCTCTGGCTCATTCGTATGTCCCTCGCCATAGCCTTCCCCAGCAACGGCAGCTTGCTTGCGTCTGCGCTCCAGCCATAGCATCCCGCCAATGAAAACCATGATGGCGCCAATCGTTCCTAGAACAGGTGCAGCATAAGCATCCGTACCGAAATAAGTCGTAGGAATGATGTTTTGAATTTGTGGTGTACCTGGCAAAGCGTCCATCGTATACGTAAAAGCGCCGAGCGCAATCGTTCCTGGAATGAGACGCTTCGGAATATTGGCTTCACGGAAAATCGCAGCGGCAAACGGATACACAGCAAATGCCACAACGAACAGGGAAACTCCGCCATACGTCAAAATCGAGCAAGCCAAAACAACAGCCAAGATCGCACGATTGGAGCCAAGTGCTTTCACAATCGTGTGGGCAATGGACGAGGCAGCACCGCTCAACTCCATGACTTTTCCAAAAATGGCACCCAGTAAGAAAATAGGGAAGAATGATTTCACATAGTTTGCTGCATTCGTCATAAAGGTTTCGGTGTAGCTCGGCAGCAGAGAGATCCCGGAAAGAACAACGGCCAGCAGCGTAAAAATAGGGGCAAATACGATAACAGGATAGCCCCGATACGCAAAAAACATCAGGAGACCGAGCGAAATCAAGATGGATAACACTTCGATGATCATATAATTCTCCTTTCAATTTCTCCTCCGCTTACAGAGGAAATGGTGTGGATTCGCTTGGAGAAAACGCTTTCATATTCAACCCATTTGCATGGACCATGCCAATTCCAGCCGATTCCAGAAAAATCGTTCAACCATGCCCGTTCATTGTGCCTCCACTGTTTGCAAGCAGATGATAGCGCTTGCAATTCTTCCGGATTTCCGGAATTTCTTGTCCGGTTTTATGGAATCTAGCAAAAATCTGCCCAGCTTTTAGGGAATCTGCTCGAGGAAGGCTACCGGGTTTAAGCGGGAGGTCATCTTGCTCTATTCCAGAAAACCGGAATCTACCAAAAAGTTATCCCTGCAGATGAAAAAAGCCGCGAACCTGGCTCAACGCCACATCCCCGACTTATACGCGCCTCATACTACTCGTACTACTGGTACTTCTCCCACTTTTCGTAAAAGCTGGACTTGCTGATTTGCAACAGCTTGGCGGCGGAAAGCTTGTTCCCCCCTGCTTGCTGCATCGCTTGGCGAAGTGCTTCCTGCTCAGCCTCTCCCAAGACTTGTTTCAATGGGCGAACGGCATGAGTTGGAACTGACAAGAACTCGAGTGACCCTTCGTCAGATACAGGCAGCCAAACATGCTCCTTTTTCAGGACATCGTCTTCCATTAGATGAAGGGCTCGTTCCAGCACGTTTTTCAGCTCTCGTACATTGCCTGGCCAGGAGTAGCCCCGAAGTACATTCCATACTTCTTCATCAATGGCCCTGACCGCAACGCCAGTGGACTCGCCAAGCTGTTTGAGCAGATTCGAAACCAGCTCCGGCAAATCCTCCAGACGCTCGCGCAACGGAGGGATCGAGAGTGACACGACATTCAACCGATAATAGAGATCTGCCCGAAACTTCCCTTCCTTGATGCTTTGAAGCATGTCCGAATTCGTGGAAGCAATCACCCGCACATCGATTGGCGTCGTCCGAACAGCACCTACCCGCTCGACTTCTTTTTCCTGCAACACACGCAGTAGCTTGGCTTGCAGCGGTAGCGGCATGTCCCCGATCTCATCCAGCAAAATGGTTCCGTGGTTGGCCAACTCGAACTTTCCTTTTTTTCCGCGGCGAACAGCTCCGGTAAACGCTCCTTCTTCATAGCCAAACAGCTCTGATTCTAGCAAAGAATCCGGAATAGCGGCACAATTTACCCGAATGAAAGGACCCATTTTGCGCTTGCTCTCGGCATGAATGGCGTGGGCAAACAGCTCCTTGCCCGTCCCGCTTTCGCCTGTGATGAGCACAGTCGAATCGCTTTTCGCAACTTTCTGAGAAAATTTCTTAAGCTCCTGCAGCTTCTGGCTGTACCCGACGATTTGATCAAAATGATAGGTAGCCCCCATTCGCCTCCGCAGCTCTTTCTTATAATAGGTCAGCTCATCCTTTAGCTGAGCAACCATCGCAGCCAAAGCGGTGAGCTCCTGCACATCCTGGAACAGCACCGTTCCCAGAACGGCAATCACTTTACCTTCGTCCATGATCGGTATGCGATGCGCAATCATGTTCTGTCCTTTTATTTGCTGAATATCGGCGATCTCGGCAACACCTTCCTGACCGACAATATGCATCCTCGTGTTTTCGATGACATCCGTCACTGGCTGTCCGATCACGTCCTGTACATTCAGGAATTCCCGATAGCTACGATTCAATAAGAGTATTTTTCCGTCCTTGTCCGTTACGATCATCGGTTCATGGGCATTTTCAAAAACGACCTCAAGCAATTTGCTCATCTGCTGGAGATTCCAATCCAAAACCGGCTCCCCCTTTGTCTGAATGCTGCTGTGTCGAACGTTCGCTCATTACTCGTTACGCCCAAATTATACAGGAACGATCAGAGGAGGTGTTGTAATTGCTTGACCAATCGCTTGGGAGCCGCGCACATGTAGCCTTCCCGTATGTAATCCTCGATTTCACCATAGCTAGTCACGTTTTTGTCCAGGATTGAAACCCAGCCGTGATGACCAATGTATGGCGTCTTGTAAAAATGCTCCTGGGCAAGCAAAATCTCTTGGGTCGTCTTCAGCACCTTCACAGAAAGGGAGGGGCCATCCGTGCCCCCCTCTCCCATAATGACAAACGGCTTGTCGTTTACGCGAAACGATGTATGTCCAAAAGCGTCTATCTGCTCCGTTACTTCTGGCAACCGCAGCGCCAGCTCGCGAACAGCAGCTACCATCTTCAAACCTTCTATAGAAGAAATCTGTTCGTGCACCATCTGGTTCAAGCCTCCCTTTACTTCCAAACGCTTATATACCAGTCTGTTCTGTACTTTGCACCACGTTTCCTTCCCTCATACGATAAAGCGGCAAAATAAAGCTGAGACCAATGATCATCAGGAATGCAGCGATCCCGTATATGACTGCGAGCGGAAGATGCAGCTTCAATACCCCCGTGATACTCATCATGACGACCATGGAGCCTGTAAACAACGGGGTCAGTATTCCATTCACCCGACCGATAAAAGTACTGTCGGTATTTTTAAGCAGCATGGTGTTGATTCCAATTTGAATAGAGGGCAAGAGCAATCCCGCGATGAACTGGGCAACAAGCGTCAGCCACAGATTCGTGGACATCCCGCAAACCGCTACTGCGACCGCATTTCCAAGAAGTCCCATGACCAATAACTTTTGAGGTGGAATCGTTTTGGCAGCTGCCATCGTCATGGCGCCTCCCGCAATCATCCCCACACCTTGGGCGGTAATTAACCATTGCAAGCTTTCTTTCGGTAATTGCAGTTGTTCGGTCACGATAAAAATCCCAAGCGGTTGAATCATTCCCAATGAGAAACCCACAGCCAAAAAGCAAAAGCCAAGCATAGACAATACGCGACTGGAGAACACATAACGAATCCCGCTGACCATCTCCCCAAGCAATGCCGTTTCTTGCTGCTCTTCTTTCTCGACACGATCTGGCGGCAACAAATACAGGACGCCGGCCGCAGAGAGGAACGCAACTGCCGTGATGACCATGGCAACCTCCATCCCCCATTGCTGGAACACAAATGTACCGACAATCGGACCAAATACCATGAAGATCGCGAAAATAGTCTGGTACGCGGACATTCCTACCTGAAGTTGTTCACCAGGTACATGCAGCTTGAACAGCTTCATTCCGGACGGTTGAGAAAACTGAGAGAGAATGGCTGAAATGAGTGTGGCAAAAAAAATGGCCTTCCACGAGCCGTAAACGAAGGTAAGCAGCACTCCGACAACCGATAGAGCACTGAGCACCTCACACCAGACCATCGTTTTTCTCGGTTGCCAGCGATCAGCAAACGTACCAGCAAGAAAGGAAAACAGAAAGATTGGCGCATACTCTGCCACAGAAATCATGGAAACCGCGAACGGATCGCCTCCTGTATGATCCATCACAAAGAGCAGAATCGCCATGTTGCGCACCCATACTCCGATTTGCAGCAGAAATGCTGATAACAAAATAGCCCTGACATAGCGGTTTTTCAAAACATTTGACATAAAAAAGCCTCCTTATCCATTGCGATCTGGACAGGAGGCTACGCATATTATCGTCAAAAAGACATAGAAACCCTTTGATGAGTCTAAAAAAGGATCTACCATCTATTCGCCAATATGCACATACTACCCCTATCCGAAAACGCATCGTTTTGTCCGATTGGTTTTGTGGAAATAGGAGTTAGCAGATCATTGGCTTAATGGTCACCCTTTCTTGTAGAATGACCCAAGGGTACCACAAAAAGTAATCCTGTGACAAGAAAAATTCACTTGATCTTGTCCTATGCCTTGTCGACGAGTGTGATGCGCTCTGCTGCTGGAATACGAGGCTGAGCGCCAGGAATCGCGGCTGGATATCCGATATGCAGGTTCCCTAGCACTTTTTCTCCTGGTCGGATGCCCATCGCTTCACGGAATTCCGGCTCGTGAATCCACGGATACGTCTCCCACGTCAGACCGATGCCTTTTTCCCACGCCAGCAAGCTAAAGTTATGAATGACAATGCTGGTGGAAGCGAAATCGTCTTGGCGTGTAATCAGGTTCGGGCTTTCTTCCATGATGACCGTCATCAGCATCGGAATCGCCATGATTTTATTGTAAAACTTCTCGCCGACTTCTTTCTTTTTCGCAGGATCAATCTCCCGCTTTTCCTTCATGATCCGCACGGCCTCCGCGATTCTTCTCTTGCCTTCCCCGTACGTCACAATAAAGCGCCAAGGTTGTGTCATGTGATAATTTGGCGCCCACACGGCTGTATCCATCAGTTCTGTAACCAGCGCAGGGTCTACCTCACGATCTGTAAAGCGATGAATCGAGCGACGCTCTCTAATCAATTTGTCCAGTTCCATTTCTTTCTCCTCCTTCTCATTCCAGAGCCATTGCAACGCCCCCGGAAATCTGGCGTTTGCACATTCACTCAAATGATCCGCCCCTTCCTCAATGAATAGGGCGAGCTGATCCGCTGTGAAGCCACTATCAGCCAATATCTGATGCGCTTCTTTTGTCAACGGGACCATTTGTTTCTGGATGTTTTGTTTTTTGGCACCTTCCTTACTGCCAACATCCATGTAGATGCGCAGTCCGGGACGGTACATTTTCTTTTCCCGCATAAACGGAACCATGCCTTCATACCAATACGAACCCGAGATGCTGCCGATTTTCGTGAAAACGTCCGGATATTGGTGCGCAGCGTACATCGAGATCAAGCCACCAAGCGAAAATCCGATGATCCCTGTTTTTTCCGGCCGAGGGTCTGTCCTGTACTTGCTGTCGATATAAGCCTTACATTCATTGGCGACGTAAGAAAGATACGCATCTCCTTGTCCGCCAAAATCAATGTTACGCTCAGGCGAGATCGCTTTGGAAAACCAAGGCGTATAGTCATCCCTGCGGTTTCCTGGTTGGATGCCGACGAGAATCAGCTCAGGAATTTTTCCCTCTACAAACTGATCTTCGATTACATCGAGTGCCGTACTAAACGCAGGATCAAACAAGTCACCGCCATCATGGACATACATAACGGGGAATTGGGACGTACTCTTGTCATAGGATGGCGGCAAATATACGAGCAGTGCTCGGTGATGGCATACGTCTGCAAACAATTGTCCCTTCACAATTTGCACGTCCCCTCTTTATTTTTTTCTTCTACTCAGTAAATAGAAGAAATACGGTACACCGATGATCGAAATGACGATACCCACTGGCAGTTCAATGGGTGTGAACACAATTTTGGCGATAAAGTCAGCTGCCACGACCATGAGCATCCCGATTGTCCCCGACAAGGGAAGAACATACCTGTGCTGGATTCCCGTCAAACGCTTCGCAATATGCGGTGCCATCAAACCGACGAATCCGATGCCTCCCGAAACCGAGACACACGCGCTCACGATCCCAATACTCGACAGCAGGAGAATATTGCGCTCCTTTTCCACGGACACACCCAGATTCTTGACGGACTCCTCACTCAATTGAAGCAAATCGAGAATATGCACCTTGCGCATCAAAACAGGAATGAGGATGACTAGCCATGGCAGCATCCCAGCAATATGCGTCCAGTTGGCACTCCAGATACTTCCCGAGAGCCATACGGTTGCCATTTCAAAATCGTTGGGATTCATTTTTAACGAGAGATATAGTGACACGGCACCCAATCCGGAGCCAATGGCGATCCCCACCAGAATCAGTCGTTGTGGGTCAAGTGCTCCGTTACGCCAAGCAAATAGATAAATCAGTCCAGCCGCAAGCAATCCGCCTGTCAAACCGAACAAAGGCATGGCGATGATGGAATACCAGCTCGCATCCATGAATTGCCCACCGAAGAAAAACATAAAGGCGACGATAGCGGCTCCTGCCCCAGCGTTAATACCCAAAATCCCCGGATCAGCCAGCCCGTTACGGGTGATCCCCTGAATGACAGTACCAGCGACCCCTAAGCCAAAGCCGACCAACGCCGCAATAACAATCCGAGGCAGGCGGAAATCGAAAATAACCAAATCGTATTCCGCTACAGGATCAATACGCAATAACGTATGGATGACATCAAATATCGTCATGTCAAATACACCGTTGGTCAGACTGATATAAATCGCTAGCAAAATCAAGGCTATGTTGACGAGAAACAGCAAACGAAATTTACCTTTTCGATTAGGCATGCTTTCCCCCTCCTCTCTTGTAAATCAAATAGAGGAAGAATGGAACGCCAATAAAAGCCGTTACCACACCGATTGGAGTCTCAAATGGACTGTTCATAAATCGGCTGAGAACGTCAGACAAGGCGAGGAAAATACCGCCCAATAAACCTGCACATGGAATGATCCATCGATAATCGAGACCTACCAAAAAGCGGGTAATATGCGGAATAATCAGCCCGACAAAAGCGATTTTTCCTGCTAACGCAACAGAAATACCTGTCAGAATGACAACAGCGGTCGTTGCCAGCACTTTGACCATCACCGTTCTCTGTCCGAGACCGCGCGATACTTCGTCACCCAAAGATAAGATCGTAATCGATTTGGACAAAAGAAGTGCGAGGACAATCCCGACGATGGCAAAAGGAACCGCTAGCTTCACCAGGCCTGGCTCCAAGAGATGTAGCCTAGCATTGTACCAGAAGCTGACGTTTTGCGAGACTTGAAAATAAGTAGAAATCGCAGCTGAAATGCTACTCAAAAAGGTACCCGTAATCGTGCCGATGACCGCCATACCCACGGGTGTCAAGCCGTTTGGTAACAGTCGGGAAAAAGCGAGAACCATCGCCACCGCAAATGCTGAACCGATCAGGGACATGGTAATCATCGTGACACTCGTAGCGGATGGAAGGAATACCATGCACAGCGTAACGGCAAAGACCGAACCGTCAGACACGCCCATAATAGAGGGGGACGCGAGGTAATTCCTCGTCATCCCCTGCATCAACGCTCCTGATATCGCTAGAAATGCTCCGATCATGAGTGCGCCCAAAACTCTTGGCAAGCGAGAATGCATGACAATTTGATGATCCACATTCCCTTCATCAAAAGCAAAGAGAGCTTGATAAATGGTTCCGGCATCAATCGACTTGGCTCCGTAATGAATGGAGAGCAAGATGGTAAGCAGGATCACCAATGGCGAAACAGCTAGTATGATCATGGAAGTTGCTTTTTTGGATTGCATAGCCTACCCTCGCCCACTTTTACTTGGCAGACAAATTTTCAACAGCCGCCTTCAGGAATTGTGTTTTACTCCAAGCAGTACCGCCTTGTGCGAGAGGATCGACTACGTTTACGTAGACCTTGCCGTTTTTCACTGCATTCACGCTCTTCCAAATCGGGTTGTTCTGCAAATCTTCCAATACGTTCGGCTTGTCTTTATTCTCGTCTGGAGAGAATTGGATGAACAGATAGTCCGGGTTGATCTGGCTGAATTTCTCCATGGAGATAATTTCTTGTGCCTTCGCCGCTTTTACTTCTTCTGGTGCAGTTAAACCAAGGTCTGCGTACAGAGCTGGGTTGAAGAACACCTTCTCTGGATAGATGTTGATGTTTCCTTGGCGCAGACGAATCACCAACACTTTTTTATCCTTCACGCTGTCTCCCAATTTTGCTTTTGCCGCTTCAATCCCTGATTTGTATTCATTGAGCGCTTTCTCTGCCTCAGCTTGCTTGCCAGTCAGTTCACCCAACAATTGCAGGTTCGCTTCCCAGTTGGTTGAAATATGAGACACAGGGAAAGTAGGAGCAATCTTGTTCAGCTTCTCAGCCATTTCTGGCGGAAATTTGCTACTGCCCAAGATCACGTCCGGCTTCAAGGACAGGATCGTTTCCAGGTTCGGTTGTATTTTCTCCCCGATGGATTTGGCTTCGCCCGTAATCGGCGCAAACATCTCCGGGAATTTGCCGCCGACAGAAATCGCGCCTACCGGGTTTACGTTCAGCACAAGGGAATCTTCCATGGACTCCATGCTGCCTACAATGACGATTCTTTCTGTTTTGCTAGGAACGGTATATTCTTTATCCAAATATTTGATTGTGCGTGTCTCAGCTTTATTCGCATCATCGGCCGGCTTTTCTGCTGTAGCTGTTGTCGCAGGTGCTGAGGTAGGTGCAGTCGTGTTATTCGCTGCTTCTTTTCCTCCGCCGCACGCTGTCAGAGCCAATGTCAGCGCTGCAATGCTCAAGCCTAGGTATATCTTTTTCATTCTTGAAAGACCCCTCTCAGAAATGTAAGGTTTCACTCTGCGCGAGTGATAACGATTATCATTCGTGATTATAAAGCATCCACTCGTACACGACCATGGACGAAATCCAGAATCAACATGGACGATCTCCTGAAAACAATCTCACACTCTCTTCCACGATCCGTTCATGAGCCGTTGCCGAGTATTCCCGCCAAGGGTCCGACATAATGACATGCGCCCGATTGTTGCGGACTGCTTCGATCTCTTGCCATGGTCCCGATGCTTTCAAGGCTTGGAAGCATGCCAACGTTTCAGCCTCTTGGCAAACCAACAGCAACAAGCGATCTGGCGCGAGTGTAGCTAATTCCTGTACGGTCACAAGCTGGTCGTACTCGTTCTGCTCCGAGACAAAAGCAGGTTTGACTTGCAGATCTTGATAAAATACTTCATTCATGCTGCGATTGCAGTGAACATAGATCTGGTTTTTCAATATCCGCACGATGAGCACCGTTTCATCGTCTAAAACGTGTTGAAGCTTTGCCCGGGCCCTCTTCACCTTTTTCTCATACTCGCAAAGCCAATGATGCGCTTCCACGGACTCACCCAAAAAGTCTGCCATAAGCTGCAGTTGTTCTTTCCATCCCCGCTCTTCAAAGGGTACATACAAGGTGGGCGCAATCTCGTTCAGTTGCTTCTGTTCCTGCAGACTCGTCTCGTCCAAGCCGATGATCATGTCTGGCTTGGCATCGCGAAGCATTTCGATATTGGCTTTCCAATTCTGATTGATTCGAAACGCGCTCAGATGTACCGGGATATCGTTTCGATAGCTGTGATGATAGTAAGCCGTCCATTTCGGGTGCAGTGGCGCCGCGTAAGGGATCATTTTCAAAGCCAGCAAATGCCCGATGATGGCCGAGCCGTACGCCGCAATTTTTCGTTGGCGGCTTTTCATATAGAGAGTGGGTGAAACACCAACAGCTTTCTTGAATTTTCGACTAAAGTAAAACTCGTCGTTGTAGCCCACTTGATGAGCGATATCGCGCAGCTTGGCATGCGACTGCACCATCATCTGCTTCGCCCGGCTGATGCGAAGCTCTGCCAAATAGTCCATAGCTGAAATGCCATACGTTTTTTTGAACAGATCGACGAAATATTTTGGACTCACCTCAGCGATACGAGCCAGCTGTTCTATCGTCACATTTTCCGAGTAATGCTCTTCCATATGTGCACGAGCCCGCTCCAGCGCCATTCCAGAATCTGTGGCCGAAAAGTGAGCATGCTTGACGATGTGGTACCATAGCTCTTGAAACGTGTTTTGACCTCGAAAACGCTCGAGTGCCGTATCCTGCTTCCATAGATTCTGGATCAAATCACAATAGACAGGCAGCTGCCCTGCCGATTGGACAGAGATCTCTCCCCGAAAAGGAAACATATCCTTTTCCCGAAGAGCTTGGAAGCGCCGATGTCTGTCTCTCGTTTCCATAAAGACATCAAAACGAAGCATGTACATCTCCAAATGATCAGCCGAATCAGGGACGATGCCAAACGTTAGCATAGGAGGACATACGTAAATCGCGTCCTGCCGCAATTGATACTCCTCGTTCTCCAGTCGCAGGCGCCCTCGTCCCCCGGTTATTACCAGCAAAATATGCGAATGAGTAAATTGTTGGCGTAATCGGTCATGTCCTTGTGCTTTGAGCCATGTAATATCACGCAGCTTAAAAATGGCTTCTGCCATGGTCTTCTCTGTGAATTGTTGAACCAAGGCTTGTGTTTCGTTCATGTTCTCACCTCTGGTCGATCCTCTATGTAAATATTGATAATCATTCTCATTATCATCAATAGAGAAAGTATATCAAAAGTGACGCTTGCTTCCTATCGGGAATATTTAATCGATTTGAACCGATAACTTGAACGTGGTATGGTACGTACCAATAGAAAGGGAACGACGGGAGGGCGGCAGATGGCGGGGAGGCTTTGCGAAAAGTGTCAAAGGACGCCTATTGCAGCAGCTATCCTAGTCACCCGATTGAAACCATTCAACATAACGGAGTGAAATGAAAATATGAAACGATATGTTCTACCTTTTGTCTCTAGCCTCGTTGCGATTACTTTTGTGACAGGGTGCACCTCAGCCCCTGATCAACTGACGGTAAAAGACCCTACCCCGCCTGCAACGGAAAACACAGGGAAGTCTCCTGCTGATGCAACAAAAGGCGAAAAGCCTTTGGATGATTTGCTCAAGCAGTTCACCGTACTAGCTGCGCAAGCCAAGGAAGCGAATGAGCTAACTGTCTTTTTGGATCAGCATCTGGCGAAAACGGACACGAAGACTGCCGATCAATTATTTTTTGCCCTTGATCAGTACTATGAAAAACATCTGCCTACGATAAACGATAACTTCAAGGCACTCCTCGCCCAGCCGGGAAATGCGGATAAGCTGTACGCCTTGCAATACCCATATGATTTCAACAAGCTAGAAGGCGATGACAGCTTCAAGCAATGGCTCCTCGATCAAACAGAGGGTGGACTCGTCTTAAAGGCAACGAACGACATGTCCTTCTACTGGCAAGTAGATTACAAGGCATTGCAAAAATATGCCGCTTCGCTCGATGAGGAAGGGAAGGATTACTTGTCTATTCAAGAAACGGAAACGGGCAAACCGTATTTGGGTGAAAGCGGGTTACAAATCACGCGAGCCGAGCTCGGACCGAGAATGGTGGAAGTCGAAGAGTATTTGGTCAACTACCGCAGCAGCCCACGTGCAGTGAAGCTCCGTACTCTCTATATCGACTATGTCAAAACATACTTATCTGACTACCGTTATGATGCGATTGACGAAAAAACAATGAAGCTGCTCCCGGCCGTCAAGGAAGAGTATCAGAACTTTGCCAAGAAATATGAAGCGACGAAAACAGGACTGCTCGTTAAGGATTACTTGAGCGAGGTCGCCAAAAACAAGGACGTGATCTTTGAACCCGGCAAGCCTGGTGAAAGCATCTTCGGAGACGCCAAACCGAACATTAGTCAGTTCTGGAACGGGGTCGAGGGGCGGATTACTCGGACGATGAATCCTTAAAAACAAGTCATTTTCGTTGCTGTAGTGGAGGAGAGGGAACAGGAGAAAACGACTCAGCTTCTAGGGCCACCCGCTGGGGGCTTGACTGGCCGACTCCATGCAAAAAGCGAAACCTCGTCCAAAGTGGTCCAATCTGGATGTTTCTCAGAGGTGGACGCTTAAGGGCGTGTTTCGCTTTTTGCATTGCGTCTCGGTCGGAAGACTTTTACTGTTCTACCGCGGAAGTCTCGAACAAATAGAAAATGTAATCGGAGGAAGCTCCCGCGTGGCCCATTTGTCTGAGCATGGCGGAGATATTGCCTCGGTGATAGGTTCCGTGGTTGGCGACGTGTTGGACGATGTCGGCATAACGAGCATGAACCGTGCCCAATGCCGGGTGCGTATAGGCCGAGGTGTCTTCCATCGAGATTTGCCCGAAGAAATCTCTGAACTGCTGGGCTGATTCGGCAAACAGTTTTCGCAGCTCGTGTACGTTCTTCCCTTTTAATTCCTGCAAGAGAACCCCTACTTTTGGTCCTACCTCTTCGTAGCTCTCCCCCTTCATGGCCAATAACCAAACATAATCCGTCTTGAGAACGTGAGCCAACGTCTGGGTGATGGTCGGAAACACACTCGGAACCTCCTGCTCACTAACTCCCTCCGGTACCTCCTGCAACCGCTCGAATACCTTTTCGTTTGCCCATACATGATATTCGTACAAACGCAATGCTTCATGCTTCATAATCAATCTGCCCCCATTCACTTTTTCCATTTCTTCTTTGCTTTCAATATAAATCAACTCTACTGACAAAAATGGTCAGTGAATTCAAGTCGACTGATAAAAATGAAATAAATCGGCAGCGATGGCAGCCAAACGCTCTTTTACAAAGGCTGGCTCTTCAACTTGAATGGATTTTCCGTATGGCAAAAGATAATGAGAAAGGATCGAATGGGCCATATGCTCATCTACTTGAAAGATCACCTGCGCCTCGCTGCGCTCGATCACAGTATGTCCGAGATACCAATGCCTGCACAAATCAGCGAGTGACTGTGGTCTTCCTTTGACCTTGATCAAAATGGTGTTGCCCTGCTTGTCTGCTTCCGGTAGTAAATTCGAGAGAAAAAAATGGCGCGCAGAAAATTCAGGAGGGCGTTGAAAGCTGGCATCTGTACGTTGGATCTCATAAACACGATCTGCACGAAAGCTGCGAATGGTACCTCGGAGATGGCAATAGGCAACGATGTACCAATTTCCCTTCCAATAAACAAGTCCGTATGGATTGATTTGACGCATCTGTCTCGTTGTCTGGTAAGCTTTCTGATACTCCATCGAGAGGGTGTATCCATTGGCAACAGACAGCTCCAGTTCCTGTAGGGTAGATTCGAGAGAAGGATCAACAGGAGGCTGGATCACCTCAAAGCCGATACTATGTCGGTCAATCGCGTCACGCTGCTCTTCATTTGTATAACGTTTTAGCTTGGAAATGGCCCGGTGTAAATCTGCTCCGAAGGGATAACCGGCCTCTTGGGCAAAAGCCGCTGCATGAATCAGGGCTTTTTGCTCGTTGAGGTCGAAAACCAACGGAGCTTCATTGAAATGCTGAAGTAAACTGTAGCCACCATTGTGTCCGGCATCGGAAATGATGGGTACACCGCTCGCACACAATGAGTCGATATAGCGATAAACGGTTCGAATATTGATCTCGAGAATCTCTGCCAATTGCTTGGCTGTCATTCGCTTGCCGGTCTTCAACAGCCACAAAATGGAGAGCATATTATCGGCTTTGGACATGGACGGATTCGCTCCCCTGAAAGAAATCTTCTGATTCTACTAATTACCACAGGATTCAATCCATTTCCTCTATCTGCCCCTTCTCCTTTTCTCGACAGGACAGGTCTTTTCTCGATACGCTGGCAGTTGAAACATGGCGGAAACGGTTGAGAAGCTATATTTCTGTTCACTTAACACCTCAATGACATAGGGCAAGGCGTCCACACTCCCCTTTAGCGTGTCTTTCGTACCGCCAGCGGAATGTTGAAGCACGACTGCTCCTGGGGTGACATGTCCCAAGATGTTTCTCGCGACCTGTGGGCCAGTGAGACCTTTCCAATCCCAACTGTCTATATCCCACAAAATCATTTCGTAGTCTCTCGCTACAAGCAGCTGGTTGACCTCCTCATTCACTGCTCCATATGGCGGCCGAACTAACCGAGGTCTCACTCCTACTACCTTTTCGATCTGATCCGAGGTACGTTCTACCTGCTCCTGTACAGCCAAGAGAGGTATTTTCGTAAAGTCTGGGTGATCCCAGCTATGGTTTCCTACAATGTGACCTTCCTTTACGATCCGCTCCAGTATTTTCGGATTGTACTTCACCATTTGTCCCACGCAGAAGAAAGTTGCCTTTACTTGATAGTGGGCTAATATGTCTAACACACGAGGCGTCCACAATTGATCTGGTCCATCATCAAAAGTGAGTGCGATTTCCTTTGACTGATTGAGCTTGTTCACAAGCGTTACCCTCCCTATAAGCCAGTATTCGGCTGCATTGATGCATTGTATGACTGGGCTCTCGTTTGGTAACTCTAAAAAAGCCCCTATTCTAGGCTTTTAGCAAAATTCAGGAAGAGATCGGCATGAGTATGCAGCGTATAAAAAATTTTTTTAACAACAGTTAATGAATATAGTATAATGATGATAATGATTTTCATTTTCGTAAAAATTCCTACTAGAGAGATTGTTGGATATACATGGAGGGTTAATCACGACAAAGCATGTTCGAAAGGGAGGATTATATGGGAAAAGTTTTAGAAGTAAAAGATTTGCATGTGTCATTCGATACGTATGCAGGTGAAGTTAAAGCAGTACGGGGCGTCTCCTTCGATCTGGAAAAAGGAGAAACGCTGGCGATTGTTGGTGAATCTGGTTCCGGTAAATCCGTAACCTCACAAGCACTTATGCGCCTCATTCCTTCTCCTCCTGGACGCATTCCAAAAGGACAAGTTCTTTTTGAAGGAAGAGATTTGGTTACGCTTTCCGAAAAAGAAATGCAAGATGTTCGCGGTCGCGACATCTCGATGATCTTCCAAGACCCGATGACTTCCTTGAATCCGACGATGACTATCGGTAACCAAATCATGGAGAGCTTCATCAAGCACCAAAAGCTAAACCGTGCAGAAGCGCGCAGCCGTGCTATTGAACTGTTGGAAATGGTAGGGATTCCATTTGCCAAAGAACGTGTCGATCAATACCCGCACCAATTCTCTGGTGGGATGCGCCAACGGATTGTCATTGCTATCGCACTGGCCTGCAATCCCAAAATTATCATCGCCGATGAGCCGACAACTGCTCTGGACGTATCGATTCAGGCGCAGATTTTGGAGTTGCTGAAGGAACTGCAAAAGAAGATGGGTACCTCGATCATCTTTATTACGCATGACCTCGGTGTAGTTGCTAACATGGCAGACCGTGTAGCAGTTATGTATGCAGGTAAAATTGTGGAAATCGGTAAAGTCGATGAAATTTTCTACGATCCTAAGCACCCGTATACATGGGGTCTATTAGGTTCCATGCCTAGCCTCGATGCCAGCGATGACGAGCTGATGTCCATTCCTGGATCGCCGCCTGACATGTTCAAGCCACCTGTAGGGGATGCCTTCGCAGCTCGTAACCCATTTGCGTTGAAGGTCGATCTGGAATATGAACCACCGATGTTCAAAATCTCCGATACGCATTATGCGGCAACATGGCTCTTGCATGAAATGGCACCTGACATCAAGCCGCCTGCTTCGGCTGTGAGACGAAAAGTCAATTCTGATAATGCGACTGACGCTCCAGTAAGCACAACAAAAACCTTCAACTACGAGAACCGTGAGAAGCTGGTTGAAGTCAAAGATTTGAAACAGCATTTTGACCTCGGGAATGGTCATACGCTGAAAGCTGTAGATGGTATCACCTTTGACATCTACAAAGGGGAGATTTTCGGTCTTGTGGGTGAATCCGGTTGCGGTAAATCCACCACAGGACGAACCATCCTTCGCCTGTACGATGCAACTGGCGGAGAAGTCCTGTTCAATGGGAACAGTGTACACGGAAAGAAAACACTCGAAGAAAAGAAATGGCTCAACCGCAAAATCCAGATGATCTTCCAAGACCCGTACTCGTCGTTGAATCCACGTCTGACTGTATCCGACATTATTGCAGAGGGTCTAGACATTCATCGTCTGGCTACCAAGGAAGCACGCATCGCCAAGGTACACGAGCTGTTGGAAACTGTTGGCCTCAACCGCGAGCACGCAAACCGTTACCCGCATGAGTTCAGCGGCGGACAGCGCCAACGGATCGGGATTGCACGGGCATTGGCTGTTGATCCGGAATTCATCATTGCCGATGAACCGATCTCTGCTCTCGACGTGTCCATTCAGGCGCAGGTCATTAACCTGCTCAAGCGCCTGCAAAAAGAAAAAGGCCTGACTTATCTGTTCATCGCCCATGACCTATCCATGGTTAAATACATCAGTGACCGCATTGGTGTTATGTACCGCGGACGTATTGTGGAGCTGGCAGAAAGTAATCGCCTGTACGAGAATCCGATTCATCCGTACACCAAATCGTTGCTCTCGGCAATTCCATTGCCAGACCCTGATTATGAGCGCAACCGTAAGCGCATCGTTTTCGATGATCAGGAATATTTGCGAGATCAAGGGGAAGAACGCGTCTTGCGTGAAATTGAGCGTGGTCACTTTGTTGCTTGCACCCAGAAAGAATTCGAAAGATATGGCGGCGGCGTCTTGGTGTAAACCATAAACCATATACACAAGAAAAGGGAGAGAGCTTCGACAGCTCATCTCCCTTATTTTATTTAGTCCTTCATCCGCAAGAGTCTCATGCTGTTTAAGATGACCAGCAATGCGGCTCCCGTGTCACTGAGTACCGCTAGCCACAAGGTTAGATAGCCTGGGAATATCAACACAAGTGCGACCAGCTTTACGATGATCGAAAACCAGATGTTTTGCTTGATAATCGTGAGTGCTTTTCTGCTGACCTTCATCGTGTGTGGCAGCTTTTCGAGATTGTCAGCCATCAGTACGATATCCGCGGTTTCCATTGCCGTATCGGTACCAGCTCCACCCATGGCAATCCCCAAGTCAGCTGATGCCAGAGCAGGCGCATCGTTGATCCCGTCACCCACCATGGCGACGACCTTGCCTTCTTGCTGGAGTCGCTTGACCGCCTCTACCTTATCTTGTGGCAGTAGCTCTGCAAAATAACGGTTGACGCCTGTCTGGTTCGCTACCTTTTTCGCCGTACCCGCATTGTCACCAGTCAGCATGACGATGTCTTCGATACCTGCGGCCTTGAGTTTGCCAATGGCACTAACCGTAATCTCACGAATGGTGTCAGCAACGGCAATCATCCCGATCAATTTCGTTGCGGTACCGATCACCACCAGCGTATGTCCCTCACTCTGCAACGACTCGATTTTCGTTTGCCATGCCGACAGATCGACTCCCAGCTCTTGAAACAGTGCGGGCTTCCCTGCATAAAATGTCTCGGCTCCGATGACAGCGCTCGCCCCTTTTCCGACGATCGCCTTGAAATCTTGCCCACTCTGGGAAGCGACCTGCTTTTGTTTCGCATAGGTGAGAATCGCTTGTGCAATCGGATGGGAAGAACGCTCTTCAATCGTTCTGGCGATCGAAACTACTTCGTCTTCGCTTCCCCCCATCTCGATAACCGTTGCAACCTGTGGTTTTCCTTCCGTCAATGTGCCCGTTTTATCAAAGGCAATTGCGGTGATCGCTCCTGCCTTTTCCAAAAACGTACCGCCCTTGATCAGGACGCCGTTTCTCGCGGCATTTCCAATCGCAGACACAATCGCAACTGGCGTGGAAATGACCAGTGCGCACGGGCAAGCAACAACCAGCAGCTCAAGTCCTCTGTAAAACCATTCTCCCCAGGTGCCGAGTCCGAGTAATGGTGGGAAGACGATCACGAACAAAGCAAGCACGAGCACGATTGGTGTGTAGATCTCAGCGAATTTGTCGACGAATGCCTGAGTCGGCGCTTTTTTCTCCTGCGCTTCCTCCACGAGATGAATGATTCTGGCAATCGCCGTATCCTCCACCAGCTTTGTTACCTTGATCTCCACCGCGCCGCTTTCGTTGACACTCCCTGCAAAAACACTGTCGCCGACCAGCTTATCTACGGGAATCGATTCACCTGTAATCGGCGCCTGATTGACGCTCGATGTCCCGTGTACGATCACACCATCCAGCGGGATTTTTTCTCCTGGCTTCACTACGATGACTTGGCCGACAGCGATGTCCTCAACTGGCTTGCGGGTAAGAGACTCCCCCACCTTGACCCACGCCTCAGGCGGAGCCAAATCCATCAAATTGCGTATGGAGTCGCGCGTTTTTTCAATCGACTTGGTCTGTAGCAGGTTTCCGATAGAAAAGAGCCAGACGACCGTTGCACCCTCCAGCCACTCACCGATTAATGCTGCTCCAACAGCCGCAACAGACATCAATACGTTCATATCCAATGAACCGCTTTTAATCGCGTAAAAAGCACTGCGCGCAGGTCGGTATCCGCCACTTATGATCGACAACGCATAGAGCACAGTAACGACTAGTGGAGATACGCTTGGTGAAAGGGAAGCTAGAAAACCAAGAGCCAATAACACACCGGAAATGGTAGTCAGTATCGTTCCTGCTTGATCCGTTTTCGGTACTGCTTTGGCGGTTCGCCTCGTAAGTAGCATGGCACTGTATCCAGCCTTTGCAACTTCCTTGACCACCACATCGGCTTCCAGCCCATCCGCGACGAGCTGCATTTTACCCGTGGAAAAGTTCACGTTTACCTCTTTTACGGCAGGCAACGCCTGCATATGCTTTTCCAGCGATTTGGCGCACGAACTGCAATCCATACCTGTAACGCGATAGACAACAGCGTGTGAAGAAAGAATGCCTGCGCTTTCTGTTGCTGTTGCTGTTGCCGTTGCCGTTGCCGCAGCCGCAGGCTCGAGAACCGTGAGAATTTTACCAGCATGCTTATGCTCACTGCCGCATTGATGCCCGCTGCAACACTCTTCTTTTTTTCGTTCTTCTGCCATCTGTTCTCACCTTTTTCCAAGCATCTATTTTGCCCAGCTTCGAATGAAATCAATCCACAAACATTCAAACAAGTATTTAATTATTATATTATCGCATCCTTCTGGTTCGTTCAAGAATTGATTTGAATATTCCGCCCATTTTTTTACAGCTCGAGAATAAAGAAAAAGACCCCTATTCCTAGGAGTCTTGTTACTTGGTACGGGCTTCTACAGGTGTTGGGGTGGTCTGCCAACGCTCCCCACAGTCCAGACATTTGCACTTGATTACTTTACGCTTTTCTAAGGCAAGACGAACGGCAAACAGGATAAAGGCCCCTGACAGTCCGAGGAACAAAAAGATGACAGGAGTCCCTTTCACCAAAATGCCGATCAAGGCAAGCACTGCCAAAACCGCTACATAAATGGTTATGTATAATGGCTTATTGATCGATTCCGTCAAATCGATTTTTGCAGAACGGCACTTCGGGCACTTTGGTTGCGCACTCATGGAATTCTCTCCCCATTTCTTAGATCATGTTCATCTTACACGAAAACAGAGAGGGACACTACACTGCTATGAAAATGTCGTTTTTCCTTTTCACTTTCTCCGCAAATGTCTATAATAGTAGGACATTGTAGAGCATGAGGTGATGGTTACAGTGGATGACATCTGTGAAATCCAATGTTTTGATGAGGAAAAAGTAAATCGGTTAAAGCCGTTCGCCACAGAATCAGAAGGGGTAGCAAAAATCTTCAAGGCGTTGGCCGATGACACCCGCGCCAAAATCATTCACATCCTCTCGATGGAAGACGAGCTCTGTGTCTGTGACGTGGCTGCTATCATCGGAAGCTCGATCGCTAACACCTCCCACCATCTGCGTCTTCTTCGCAACATGGGACTAGCCAAGTACCGCAAAGAAGGAAAGCTCGTTTTTTACTCGTTGGATGATGACCATGTACGCCATCTCATATCTGCGGGAATTGAACACGCCAAAGAACAGAAAACCATTGTCCGAGCTACCTAATTGCTCGGGCTTTTTTGTTACTCCCGCATTTTAAACATTTGATTAACCATGGCGGTTTACACTCGTTTTCCGGGTAAACCGCTTCCTGATCGCCTCTATTCCCACAAATATAAGGAAGTAACATATCGCAGCAAACACAAAAACCGTTGCCTGCGGATAAAACAAGGCAGCATGTGGATCAACACTCACTAACCATTGAATAAACACGGGCACATAGCCGATGACCGCATATCCACCGAAACGCACCGTGTATTTTTTCCACCCGATCAATTGCGACCTATTCACTAGCCCGTCCACGAATACCGACAGCCATACGAAGACAATCAGATTCAATGCCATGCTGAAGAGCACACCCAGCAAATACTCTTTTCCGAACCCATACGGCGCACTTGGATCACGATAGTTATAGATGATCAACGCAGCATACAGACCGGTAATAAAAGGGGATATGACTGCGGCGAGTAGACGCCTGCCGATATTCATGGAAATCACTCCCTTGCTTCGCTTCGTTATGATTCGTTTGTCGTTCTCGCAGTAGGATGCTCACCCGTTGGTAGACTGACCGTGACCGTTGTCCCTTCGCCTATGCGGCTTTGAATGTGAATGCTACCTTTTGCGACCTGCAAAATTTTTTGCACGATAGAAAGACCGAGACCGCTTCCTGTCGCTTCCCGATTGCGTGACTTGTCTCCTTTGTAAAAACGGTCAAAGACATGCTCCTGCTCTTCTTCTGACATGCCGATCCCCGTATCCCGAATGGTCACGCCGATTCGCGTATCCTGTTGAATCGCAATGGAAATAGAGCCAGCCGTTGGGGTGAATTTGATACTATTGGCAAGCAGGTTCATCCATACTTGATTGAGCAGTTGCTTGTCACCCACGATGAAAGTCTCCGGTAAAGTCAGCTCCATCGTGAGCTTTTTTTGTTGCCACTGATGCTCCAAAATTAAGAGGACTTGCCTGATCTGCTCATCCAGACGAAAACGTGTCGGTTCGTACAGACCTGTCTCTTTGTCCAGGGAAGCGAGCGTCAACAGCTGTTTGCTTAAGGAAGACAGCCGCCTGCTCTCCTCTTCGATGATAGTCAAGTACGTCTCCCGCTGTTCGCTTGTCACACCACCGCTGCGGATGGCTTGGGAAAAGCCTTGGATCGATGTCAATGGAGACTGAATTTCATGTGAGACATTGGAGACAAACTCTTGGCGCATCTCGTCCAGTTGTTTGAGTGACTCAGTCATCTTGGAAAAATTCATGGCCAAATCGCCGATTTCGTCCCGACGAGCGATGTCCAGGTGGATATCGTACTGCCCTTCTGCCAGCTTTTTGGTCGCATGGCTCAGCTTCTCGATCGGTTTCACCAAATAACGGGTAAATATCAAAATCAGAATTAGGCTAAGTACAAACATCGCTGCCAGCAGCAAGGCAAACATAATATGCACCTCGCCAAACTGCTGCTCAATATTTGGTCGTACAAACAGGGCGTATTTTTTCCCTTCTGCTGTAAGCGGCAAGCCGATGCTGTTTGTCAACGTGTTTTCAAAAAATCCGGTCACAAACAAGCCGTGCTGTTCTTCTGTAATCCCTCTGTAAGTCTCACCCGCTAACACTCTTTGAACAATGGCAGGTTCTATCTGCTGATCGCGAAAAGGTGCTCCGAATTGGCTTACTGTGCCATTCTCATCCACGAGATGCAGCTGAAAATTCAAATTGGCCACATGGGTCATGAAGGCGGGCAGGTCGAGTGTGGATTTATGCTCATACAAATCGATAATTTGCTGTCCGATGCTCGTGATTTTTTGTTCATTATAAGCACGCAGATTTCGTTGATAATACTCATTTGCCAACAAAAATCCAAGTGTGCCACTGATCAGTACAATTGCAACGAAGGTAAGAACTACGCGGACGTAGAGAGATTTCACTGGCCTCGTACCTCCAGCTTGTAGCCTAAGCCGCGAACGGTAGAAATGACAAAGTCATTTGTTTTCTCCGTAAATTTCTCTCGCAGCCGCTTAATATGCACATCGATAGTCCGACTATCGCTCTCAGTATCGCCGCCCCATACGAGCTCCAACAGTTGATCTCGGGTAAAGATCCGATCAGGAAAACTGGCAAGCTGGGCAAGCAGTTCAAATTCTTTTAACGGTAAATGAATCAACTCTTCTTTCACCTTCACAACATGGCTCATCCGATCGATGACGGTATCGTTCATGACGATGATTTGTTTACTGACCATCTGATAGCGACGCAGTAAGGCCTTGATACGGTACAGCAATTCGGTAGGCTCAAATGGCTTGGTTAAATAATCATCCGTCCCCGCCAAAAAGCCTTTTTCCTTATCCCGCACTTCTCCCTTTGCCGTTAGCATAATGACAGGGAGGTCGTAAAATTCCCGTATCTCCCGGCACAGCTCCCAGCCGTTTTTGCCTGGCATCATCACATCCACGATGGCGAGCTGGACAGATTCCTGTTCCAACAGCTGCGAAGCCTCATCTCCATCCACACAAGCCAAGACGTGGTATCCCTCTTTTGCTAAATAAAACCGCAATAGCTCACGTACATGTGGATCGTCATCCGCAATCAGAATCGTCAGTTTCATCAAGCTGGCCCCCTTGTTACTCGCCCTCTGGTTCTCCTGCTTCATTATTTTGAATGATACTCACTTGTATACCATCCTGCAAATCGTCATGCCCGGAAACAACAACGGCATCTCCAGCGTTCAAGCCTTGACCAATCAAGACAGTATTCGCATTGCTTTCAAGCACTTGTACCTCTTGCTCGATGGCTTTCCCTTCTTTTATTACGAACACAAACTGCTTTTCTCCTTTTTCGATCAGCGACTCCATCGGGAGGATGCTCCCCTTTTTAGTTTCGGTATGATTCACGAAGACATCTGCCCTCATACCGGGGCGCATGACTCCTGCAGGATTCCCCAGAACAATTTCCACCGGGTATGCTTTCACGTCTGGAGTAGAGCCCACACCTACAAACGAAATCTCCCCCTCTTCTTGCAAGCCGGCGCTTGGGACAGACACCCGAACCTTCCTTCCCTTTTGCATAGACACCAATGAATCTTCCGGTATCTCTATCGCTACCTTCACCTTGTTCAGAGAAACAAGCTCGGCCACCTTCCCCTGCACGGCGATCACATCCCCAACCGCGATCAAAAGCTGATTGATGGTTCCATCCATGGTTGCTGTTACTTTCGTATCACTTTGCGCTTTTGCTGCTTTTTCTACGGCGATTTTGGCGATTTTCACGTCTGCCTCTGCTATTGATATACCCGCTTCGTCTTTGAAATCCGCCATATTTGTTGTGCGATAGGCGTTTTGGGCGCGAATCCAATCTTCTTCGGCAGACGTCAGTTGGGCCACTGGTAATGCCCCTGCATCAACCAGCTTTTTGACTCGCTCATAACTTTCTCTCGCATGTGCGAGCGATTCCTCCGCAAGTGATTCAGCAGACGCAATCTTCCCATCACCCATACTTTGACCCGCTTTTGCCTGTTCTAGCCGAGCTGTTGCGGATTCGAGCTTGGCCTGGGCTTCTTTTAAATCGAGCTGTTGCTTCGTATTGTCCAACTCCGCGATGAGCTGCCCTTTTTTTACGAGATCGCCCTTCCGTACGTAAACCCTGGTAACCGTCCCTGCTGCTTTCGTTACAACATTGCCTGACTCTTGGGCTACAATGCTGCCGATGTATGATTTGTCGGCAGACAGACTTCCTTCCTTGGCGATTTGTATCGTTACCGGAACTGCTGCAACAGGTTTAACTGGCTCGCTTGTATCCTGCTCACCAGAACAGCCTGTTACCATGAGTCCGATCATCAGAAAAAGACATGCGGTTTGTCCGAACCTCCACTGCTTTTTCATCTGCACACTCCTCCCATGTCTTACGCGACCAAATTTCTGCGTTTTGCCTGCTGCTTGCGATGTGTAAAGCGATAGAGTGCTTCATACCCCACAGGTACGACAATCAGTGTCATCAAGGTGGATGAAAGTAACCCGCCAATCACGACAAACGACAATCCCTGGGACAGCATGCTCCCTTCTGAAAAACCAAGCGCAAGCGGTAACATGGCTGCAATGGTAGCCACTGCTGTCATCATGATCGGCCGAAGGCGTGTTCTGCCCGCTTCGATAATCGCTTCGCGCACGGAGATGCCTTCTTCTATATGCTGCTGGACCCTGTCGATCAACACGATGGCATTCGTCACCACGATTCCAATCAGCATCAAAAAACCGATCATGACCGTCATATCCATTACTCCGCCTGTCATCCACAACGCGAGTAACCCTCCTACGGATGCAAGTGGAATCGACAAGAGAACTGCGATGGGAGACGAGAGATTACCAAAGGAAGCGACCAGTACCAGCAAAACGAGAAACACGGCTGCACCCATGGCGGCGATCATTTCTGTAAAACCTTTTTGCATATCCTGCTGAACGCCTTCCGAACTCATCTTGACACCATCTGGCAGAGCGAGTTGTTGCAGCTCACGTGTCTGTTTCGCTGCGACTCCCCCTTTGTCCACATCATTTAAGATGTCTGCGGTAATCTGGATGTACGGCTCCCCGTCCTTTTGAAGAAGCTCTGGCGTTACGTCTACTTTTTGCAACGTGGCGATTTCCTCCAGAGACACCTGCTGTCCAGAAGGCGACTTTATCCAAATCCTCGGCAAATCTGTCAGCTCAGCCAATTCCCCGGTTCCAAAAACAAGCTCGAATTCTTTCTCACCCTGCCTGAGATTTTTCAACTGGGTAGAACCAATGGCAACACTCACTTCTTTTGCCACCTGCTCTGGCGTTAGTCCCCAGCGCAGCGCTTGATCACGATCGACTTTGATGGTTACCTGCTTGCTTCGATTGGATACATTGTCTTTGATGTTTGCGAGTTGAGGATTTTCTTTGAGCGTCGCTTTGATCGTTGTCGCTGCTGTCTGCAAGGTAGACATATCCTTGCCATAGAGGACGAGCTGATAGCCACCTTGACCGCCAGCTGCTGGCTTACTGAATGTGACCTGCGCATTTGGCGGAATCAATGGCTCTACACGCTTGCGCAGCTGTGCCTGTACCGCATCCTCATCGGAACCGCTCTTTAGCTTGATCGTCATATCAGCCAGATGGGATCGTTTGGCTGCATCATCGACTGCTCCCATCTTGCTTTGGACGTACATCACTTGCGGTTCCTGGAGTATCGTTTGCTCAATCTCTTGTATCTTTGCGCTCGTCGTATCAAGCGAAGTCCCTGTCGGCATGCTGACTTTGATATACAGCAGATTCATATTCAATTCAGGTAAAAATCCTGTGGGCAGCCGTGAAGCTAGCCCCACACTCCCACCTACCAACAGCAAGGTCACCAGGGCAACCTTTCCTTTGTGTGCGAGTGCTCGTTTAAGAAAAGCCACGTACTTTTGCGAGATAAAACCCTCTCGATGCTCTCTTTCACCATCCTTGGACATCGTGATGCTGGCCAATAGCGGAACAACGGTTACCGCAACGAGTAAGGAAGCCAGCAAGGACCAGGAGACAGCGGCTGCAAATGGTTTGAAAAAGTCGCCCAGCATCCCGCTTACAAACGCGATGGGCAAAAAAACAGCGACTGTCGTCAGTGTCGAGGAAGTGATCGCATTGCCTACCTCGCTGACTGCCTTCCTAATCGTGTCTTTGGTTCGCGGCTCATGTTGAAAGCGCCGGAAAATGTTCTCGATCACTACAATGCTGTCATCGACTACCCTCCCGATTGCTACTGTCATCCCGAACAAGCTCATGATGTTCAGCGTAATGCCGTTCATTTGCATGCAAATGACGCTGACGAGCACACAGAGCGGAATCGAAACGACGACAATCATCGTCGTTCTCACACTGCGCAGGAATAAAAAGATGACGGCAATTGCCATGAAAATGCCCATGATCCCCTCTTTTGCCATGCCGCCGATTGAGCTCTTTACAAAATCAGAGCGGTCCGACACCATCTCCATCGATAAATCAGGGTACTTCGTTCGATAGTCCGCCAGCTTTTCCAGTATCGTGTCGCTGATTTCCACGATGTTTCCTTCTGCTGTTTTCGTGATTTGCACCGCCACTGCGGATTTTCCATTCAATCGACTAATCGATGTACGATCCAGTTCCCATTGGACATCTGCCAAACTTCCGAGCTCCACGTACCCTTGCTCCCCGACGCTATTCGCTTTTTTCGGCAAAGGTATTTTCGTCCGTTGCAGATCTGCCAGACTGGTGTATTCATTGGAAACGCGGGCAATATAGTCCTGCCCATCCCCTGTAACACTGCCAACAGTCTGCGCTGTGTGCTGAGCTGCAATACTCTGTCTCAGGTCGGAAACCGTCATGCCATAATAGTGCAACACCTCTAGCCTCGGGTTGATGCGTATGATCTTGCTCTGTGTTCCAATAACTTCGACTGATTCTACACCTTTGATTGCTTGCAGCTCCTCGACGATTTTATCCTCTACCAACCGATAAAAGGCTTCATCGCTGCGCTTCTGCTCCTGATTGCTTATTGCCAAGAAGTACATTGGTTCCGAACCAACCATGCGCAACTTCACTTTCGATCTACCTGCTGTATTGGGTAGCTTTGTGTTTGCCACACTTTTTTCGATCTCATCCTGTACCTTTTCCATATCTGCGGATGAATCAATCGAAATGGTCAGCAGAGAATGATTTTCCTGAGAGCTAGATATGTACGTTTTAACTCCGCTCACTGTATCTATTGCTTTCTCCAGTGGCTTCGTCACATCCTCAAGGACATCTTTTGCCGAAGCATTCGGATAACCCGTCGAAACAGTGATCATCCCTAGCTTGGCCTGAGGTTCACTTTCAACATTGATGACGGCAAAAGAGTATATACCGCCCACGATGACAAGTAAGCAGATGATCACAACGAAGGCTGGATTTTTTAACGATAATCGGGTCAGCCATTGCACGAATCGTATGCCTCCCTTCTATTAACCCATCCGCACATAAACACCGAACGGGTATCTCTGTTGACAAATATAAGGAAGTAATATGAACGACAGATGAACGAATGCTGCTGTTCCCCAAAAATTGTTACACAAATGCTTAACGCAGCGGAAAGCGTCCCGCTTTCCCGGAAAAACAACCGTTTGCGCGCACAAAAAAACGGCAGGCACCAGGGCCCGCCGCTCTTGTTACTCATCGATTACTTGCGAAACATCTCTGTAAACCACGCGGCCGAAGCCTCTACTTCCTTCACCGTCAGCTGATGACCATATGAATCCCAATGCACAGTCACGTCAGCACCTGCTTCTGTCAGTAGTCGGTTCAGCTCCTCCGTCTCTTGTGCCGTACAAATCGGATCATTCGTGCCCGCTCCGATGAACACCGGAATGGCTGACATATCAGGCAGAGCTATCCCACGGCGTGGAACCATTGGATGGTAAAGAATCGCCCCTTTTAGGGGATTCGGGTAATGGAACAGAAGACTCCCTGCGATATTCGCCCCGTTCGAATAGCCGACTGCCACGATATTGTCTCGCTCGATCTGATACGTAACCGCCGCCTGATCCAAAAACTCATGCAGCTCCTGCGTGCGGTGGACCAAATCCTCTTCGTCAAAAACACCCTCTGCTAGGCGTCGGAAGAATCGCGGCATACCGTTTTCGAGAACATTCCCACGGACACTCAGAACAGAAGCGCCTGGATAAATGCGATTGGCCAGTGGCAAGAGGTCGTTTTCATCTCCACCTGTTCCATGTAGCAGCAACAGTGTTGGTGCTTCTGGATCGGTTCCTTTTCGGAAAATATGCTTCATATTCATGATTTATCTTCCTCCAACACTCTGACTGTAATCGTCGGCAAGCCTTGCTCAATCTGGGTGCGACGTGGCTCATACCACTCGGGGAGCATCAGTTTTTCGCCCAATGTTTCAAATGGCTCATCTCGTTCAAAGCCTGGAGGATCGGTTGCAATCTCAAACAAAATCTCGCCAGGCTCGCGGAAATAGATGGCATTAAAGTATTGACGGTCAATAATATCTGTCGGATGGAGACCGGATTGAGCCGCGCGCTGCTGCCAAAGTTGGTGATCCTGATCGTCTATGGCACGCCATGCGATGTGATGAATTGTTCCTGCGCCACCTTCTCCTCTCGGTATCGGCTCGGCATTCACGTCAATGACATTACCCAAATCGCCGTGAGCCTGGAAACGGACAAGGCCGTTTTCTTCGCCAACTCTGGTCAGTCCCATCAGTCTCTCGAGAACATCCATCGTGTGGGCTGGAGCCATGCTGTACAAGATCGCTCCGCCGAAGCCTTTGATCGCCTTGTCAGCCGGCACTCCGCCAAAGGACCAATTGCTCGCTGGGCCGCCTTCACGTTCCACGATCTCCAGCTGTAAGCCGTCTCTGTCCGTAAATTGCAGATACGTTTCGTTAAAACGCTCCATGCGGCGGTACTCGATTCCGAATTTTTTCAGTCGATCCTCCCAGAAGGAAAACGCCCCCACCGGAATCAAGAAAGTCGTATAGCCAACCTGCCCACCGCCCACGCGTCCGCGGCGACCAGATTCCCACGGGAAAAAGGTGATTGCTGTACCTGGACTGCCGACCTCATTCCCGAAGTACAGATGATACACATCTGGCGCATCGAAGTTGATCGTTTTTTTCACCATGCGCAATCCGAGAAAACCTGCATAAAAATCAACGTTATTTTGGGCACTTGTGACAAAAGCTGTGATATGGTGAATCCCTGCTGTTTGCTGTGTCATTTTGAATAGCCTCCTCTAATTATTATTTACTTGCTTGGAATGTGTTGTAGCTCACGAACTCTCCAACGGGCTTGCGGTACCCTCTGACACGCTGGTTGGATGTATCTTCTTTTCCAATTGTGATCATCAGAGCTGGCACAAAGCTGTCTGGAACCTTTACTATCTCTTGGACGGCTGCTGGGTCGAATCCGATCATCGGGCAAGTATCCCAGCCCTTATCCTTGGCAGCGAGCATGAACAGCATTGCGGACAAATTGGCATTGCGGATCGCTTCATCGCGCTTGAACTGCTCTCCTCCAGACTCGTACATCGTTCTGACAGAAGCATTGTTGTGCTCGTACTCGCGTTGATCCATGATTCCTAAATGAAGAAGACCTTCATTGATGCGCTCTACACTTTGGTACGCATCCTTGTCTCCGAATACAAGCACAACTGCCGAAGCGGTTTTTACCTTATATTGTCTATATGCCGCTTCATATACACGCTCTTTTGCTTCTGGGTCAGTAATAACCACATAGTGGGCGTGCTGCAAATTGAATGCAGATGGCGCGAATTTGACCAGCGACATGATTTCATCGATCTCAGCAGGTGTTATCGTTACGTCAGTTAGAAACTTGTTTGCGGATCTTCTGTTTTTTACAAGGGTAGTGAATTCACTCATGGGACTTCCTCCTCGATTTTTTCTATCTCATTCATTTTTTAATATCTTAAATTAAAGATAATAGCGTTTAAAAATGTTCCTGCTTGGGGAAGTAGGATGAAGATGTTACAAAAATTAATATCTTGAATTTAAGATAATTATAGGACTAAAATTCTCCCTTGTCAACAGCCCAAGGCCAGAAGAATGAAATCTCTTCCAGCCTAAGCTCTTGTTAGTTAGCGTACCAATAAGCAGCATACTCGGACATGATTGACGGAT
This sequence comes from Brevibacillus sp. FIR094, assembly GCF_050477165.1. Classification (NCBI taxonomy): domain Bacteria; kingdom Bacillati; phylum Bacillota; class Bacilli; order Caryophanales; family Paenibacillaceae; genus Brevibacillus; species Brevibacillus sp. FIR094. The sequence goes on from NZ_JBEAES010000041.1 coordinate 31,384, forward strand.
ATCTGATTAGACTAAGTAACTCATGGAACCATTAGACGCTTCCCAACGTGCTTTTCTTTCGTTTTACTAGTTATTACTCCAACTGTAGAATAAATATCCCCTTATCATTTTAGTCGTTCAGTTAACTCAGCCACTTTATTCTCTAAATCGTTTAACCTTCGATTAATCCTGTAAAAAATAGGTATGTATAATACAGCAATGATAAAAACAGTCCACACCACTTTAACTCATCCCCCGTTCCTTTAATGTGAAACAGCAGTAATAATTCTAATAAAGAATTATTACTGCTGTAATTATTAATCAAATGACTCTGCTATTTCTTTCAATTCTTCTGGTGTATAGGATTCTTGAGATTGCAGAGCAGTTTTAGTTTTTCCTTTATCACCACTTGAAAGTGTTAAACTATAGGATAAATCAGAATCCTTCCAATATAAAACTTGAACAACTCTATTATCCATGTATTTACTTTCTTTATCGTCATTAACTTTCAAAGTTGCAAGGTCGTATTCATCACTAAAAGGAACGATATTTGCATCGGAAACATTGACTGTTGCATATTCCCCAGTATCTTCATTTACATAGGTTATTTCCAAAATCTTATTCTCACCTATTTCCATAATTTGCGCATAACTGCCTGTTGGTTCAAAAGGCAAATTACCTGGCTGCTTGACATCAAAATCGATTTGTTTTAGAGCCTCATTAACTTCTATTGTTTTAATAACTTTACCTTCCTTGTCATTGCTTTCTTGTTCAGCTGCTACTACTACGGGGTTTGATAGAAAATGAACGTAAGCTACCGAGCAAGCTACTCCAAGACATAAACTTATTCCTGCGCCGATAACTGTATTTAGAATTTTCATGAGTTAAACCTCCTTAGTCATTTGATATAAAATTCACTTGCTTGTTCCATACTAGAGCAATCCCATGGTTGAGAGTTACAAGCTACTGGTGGGGCATTTTGAATAACTAAAAAAGTTTGGGGATTTTTATCAGGATAATAACCGGCTTTTTTATTTGGCCCCACAGATAGACTGCTATAGTCGAGCAAATGTTTCCCAGAGTGGTCGGAAGTGTTGTAAATAGTTTTTTTATCGTGTGGTGAATAAATATAAAAATTTTTGTAGATAGGGTCTCCACGTCGAACATCTGGAGTCCATTTTGAACTTACAAATTTTATAGAATATGCATCTGGTGCTTCAACATAATCTGCTTTTTTGTTTTTATAATAGGCCAGTTCACTTGTATCTGAAAGATTATTGTTGCAGGTCATATAACTACCAGCTTTTACACCGCAAAAATCGTCTTGCGCTGAAACAAAAACAGTTGACATTAAAAAACTTAGTACAAAAATAACCGAGAACAATCCCATTTGAAATTTTTTCAAATTCAATCAATCCTTTCCTAATTTTTACAATAATAATAACAATAATTTTAATTTATTTCAATAATTTGTATTTTCTTTCATATCCATTTTATATCCGTTAGCATGACTAGGTTTCATAGGTTTATATTACTCAGTTGGTTTTATAGAGACTTTAGGAGGGCGTTTGTTAGGTAGCTCTATATCTTTACAATTTACTTGGTGGAAAAAACACTAGGAAAGTGAAGAGGTTGAGGAATATAAGTTGCCATTTGCGTAGGTAAAACTTATGACTTTTGGCTGAATCAGCATGACAATTGCTACGGCTTGTTCTCGTGAAAACAAGTACATATCGATTTTCTTAGTATTGGTTCGACCTTTACTCCTAACAAAGTGGGAGTGAAGGTCGAAAGAGTTCCGAACACTAACTTTTCAAGGCTCCGTATGTCAGTTTTCGTACCAATAAAGAGCATACTCGGTCATGACAGAAGGATACCCCATTTGGCGAAGCATCGCCGTTATGTTTCCACGATGATACGTTCCGTGATTGACCACTTGCATGATGATTTCTGCCAAGCTCGTATCGCGTACTCTCGTGTACGGGTTATCAAGGACAATGCGCCGCTCCAAATCTTCTTCTTGGCTGAGAAAAGCTCTGTATTGCTCGACCAGTTCGGCATACAACTGCTCTACTTCCTCCAAGCTTTTTCCCGTAATTTTCTTCTCTTGCTGCCATGTCTCATTCATGGCCATTTGCATATCCATCCCCTGCAATATGAGAAGCCAGGTTTGATCCACCATATAAATATGCTCCATCACTTTTGAAACGGTCGGAAAAACGCTTTGGACCTCCTGCTCGTAAACACCTTCCGGAAGTTCCTTCAAGCGATTGATTAAGGTTTGATTTGCCCACTTGTGAAAGTCGTACATGTTTTTGGCATAGTGCGTCATGATAAAGCCCCCTCTTTGGTTCGTCGATAGCTCTATCATAGACCCGCTTCCCTGACAAATATGGTCAGTGATGCTTCCTTCTCCAACCAATATCTCATTTTTTCTAATGAAAACAGTTGTTCATGTGGTGGACTCAGTGGGGGAAACGCTTCTTCATACAGCGATTTTGCTACTTGCATATGGTTGCCCCTACATGACCAGACCCTCCGACTACCACAATCCAGCAGACGAGAGCTGATCTGGCAGTTGTTTACCCGATTTGGCGTACAGGCGAACCAGTGAAAACCTAATCAAAAGCCCCCTTCTTACAGCTACCGCGCTGCCAGAAAGGGGCTTTTAGCTATCATTAAGCGATGAACTTCAAACCAACAATACTGATGACAATCCCTGTAATGAACAGAATCCGCTTCCTGTCCCTCGACTCTTTGAAAAACAACATCCCTACCAGTACGCTTCCTGCTGAGCCAATGCCCGTCCATACAGCATAAGCTGTTCCGACCGGGAGCGTCTGTACAGCAGACGAGAGCAAGTAAAAGCTAATACTTGCGAAGATCAAACAAGCAACCGTTGGCTTCCATTTTGTAAATCCTTCGGTTAATTTTAACGAAATCACTCCACCAATTTCTGCGAAACCAGCAATAATCAACATCGCCCATGCCATGCTGTCCACCTCCAAGTTGTTATGCGTTCTCTTCTTCTGGCTTGCTCGACAGCTTCAATCCGATAATGCACGTGAGCAGCAACAGGATAAAAAAGATTTTCAAGAAAGATACACCTTCACCCAAAAACGTAAATCCAACGACGGCCGTTCCCGCTGCACCAATCCCCGTGAATATCGCATACGCAGTTCCGACTGGAATCCTCTTCATTGCCTGAGCAAAAAAGTAGAAGCTGGTTACGATTAATAGAACCGTGACGACACTCACTACGGGCTTCGTGAATCCATCCGAGAACTTCAGTCCCAATGCCCAAGCAATTTCGATCATTCCGCCAATGATTAAATAAAACCATGCCATGTGATCACCTCTTTGATGTTTATGTTTCATTTGAAAATGAATGAACGTCAGTCATTTTTTGCCAAATAAAAAAGAATTGGATATGCTCCAATACTTCTTTATTGGATACCTAGTGATCTTTTGCAAAACGAAGCATCTCCGCTTTATATTCATCTGGTGCTACATTCTTCTGATCGCTGCTGTAATAGCGTTCTGATGTGGCCTCGACCAGCGTAATAATCATTTTGGCCGTCCATTTTACATCAATATCTTTCAAGATGGCGTTATCACTGATTGCTTGCACGAGGACGCCTTCCATCCACTCATAAAAAGGCTTGTAGATCATTCCCCATGTCTCCAATGAATTATCAAGTGCAAATCCGGAATAGCAAAGGATGATGACATCCCTGTATTCATCGGTAAAGGAAAAGGTCTCATCAACCAAAACTTCGAGAACGCTCTCGATATCCTTTTTTCCCTGTAGCTTATCATTGATCCGCTGGAAGGTAATCGTCAGCAGATTATCTGCAATCGCTGGGACCAGAGCCATCTTGGATGAGAAGTACAGGTAAAACGTCCCTTGGGCAATCCCTGCTTTTTTTACGATATCGGATATGGACGTCTTATCCAGCCCTTTTTCCGATATGATCTCGATTGCCGCGTTGAGGATTTTGGAATATTTATCGTCTTTACTGACCGCCAAGTAACTTCCCTCCTTTTAACCGAACGATTACAACTGACTGACTGTCATTCATTTTATCAATTCATTTTGAAACTGTCAAATCCAGCTGAAAAATCAGCTCCTCGCCATATTCTCCCGCATACCTTAATCCTTGATCTACAAACCCTGCCTTTTTATACAGTTGAATCGCCGGGGTATTTGTATGATGAACCGTCAACACAATTTCATTCCGCATCGGGTAATGCTCTCTCGCGATGTCAGACAGGCTATGTAATGCTTTCAAGGCGTAGCCCTTCTTTTGATGACGGGAATCGATCGAGAACGACTTGAAAATAATCGCCTGATCATTTGGTGTGTAGGGATTACCTGTGCGTGGCGTGAATAAGGCAAAACAGCCGATTAGATGACCTTGGTATAAAATCACATAGGGCTGCTGATCAGAATTATTTTGAGATACTTCATGATATCGACTGGCATAGACGTGTAGATCGCTTGTTCTAGCGGCAAATCGTAAGCCATAATCGAAGGGTAGTCGCTTTTATCGTACGGTCTGATAATGAACATATCAGTTCCTTTCTCTTCTTCCGGCAAAATTCGCGGCAGCCCGGTATGAATCTGTAAGCACCAGACTGCCACCACCCCGAAATTGATTCATTTACTCGGCTTTTGATTTCTGTTCCCCTATTTTCTGATTCAGCTTTTTGAATGCCAATGCTAGCTCTTCCTTCGGGATCATCGCATACCGATCGCCAATACTTACCTCATAGGAGCTAGAAGATTCGTCGTCCTGTCTTACATAATGCGTGAAGCCAATCCCTGTCTCTTCACTAAGTGAGATTATGATACGCTCGAGCTCTTCTTTCGGCAAATCTGCGTGCACATGAAACATGTTGGATACAGGCACGGCCGGTCTCGTGGATATCCCCTGGCATTGGTTGTACAATCCCGCCAGCTCTTTTGCATGCTCGTAATATTGAGTGAATTTATGTTTTCTCTGCTCAAAATGGTATTCTGCCGTGACAATATACGGGTACAAACTAATCAGGTCCCCACCATGGCGTCTTTTCCATACCTTCGATTGCTTCGTGAAATCTTCATCCCCAGCCAGGATCGCTCCGGCAATTCCACCTATTCCTTTGTAAAAGGAAACGTACACGCTATCAAACAATGCGCATACCTCATCGGCTGATTTCTGGTAATACGGCAGGATTTCCAAAAGCCGGGCACCATCTAGATGCAACCGAATTCCTTTTTCCCGACAATAACGGGAGATCGCCTCCAAATCCTCATACGCGGGTAGTTGTCCGCCAATCTCACGCTGTGGCAATTCCAGCAACAGGCACGCGATATCGTCGTCCATGCCGAGAACATCGTCCAGTTCAATCACTCTGTCTTTATCCGCCAGCAAGACTGCCTCAATCTGATGCAACTCCTTGAGCCCATCCTCCTCGTGAATCTCCAAGTGGCAGAGTGGATGATAGGCGACCTTTTTGATTCCCTTCTCATCGCACCAGATGCGTAACGCGATTTGTTGGGCCATCGTACCGCTGGGAAAGAATACGGCAGACTCTTTGCCCAAATATTCGGCCATCTTACTCTGGAAATTCTCGATGAGTTCGCCTGTTCCGTACATATCACCCTCTACATCCCCATCCACCCTGGACAGGACCTGCTGCAATTGATGGAGGTCTCTCTTGCTGTGCCCGGCGATTTGATAAGTGGTCTTTTTAAATACTTCTCGCAAGGATTTCATATCGCTCATTTTGGCAGTGCTCCTTTTTATTTCTCATCTTCAATCGCTTGATAGGCAGTGGTCCAGAAATCAAGGAAAGCACCAGGTGGTTGTGGTGAATCCATCAGACGCTGCGTCAAGAGAATGCCAATCATTTCTTCCTGCGGATCTGTGTAGGCTGACGTTCCGAAACCACCGTCCCAGCCAAATCGCCCAGGCACCGTCCACAGATCATAACGCCTTATGTTTACGGCCATTCCGAAGCCCCAGCTGCTATGGCCACCGAAGAAAACGTGGAAATCAGCCTTCTGTTGTGCGGTCAGATGATCCATTGTCATCAGCTCTATGGATGGACGGGACAAAATCCGCTCACGTCCGTAACTTCCCTTGCCCAGCATCATCTGGCAAAACGCCAAATAGTCGTCCACGGTGGAAACAAGCCCTCCCCCACCTGACTGGAAAACCGGCGGCTTGCTCCACTGACCCGTTCTCGGATCACCGTAAACCTTCAGTCCTCCATTGTTGTAATCACTCATGTAGCTCGGTGGCAGCCTATCCAGCTTCTCCGCCGGAACATGAAATCCGGTATCCTTCATGCCAAGCGGCTCAAAAATACGTTCCTGCAAAAATGCTTCCAATGATTGTCCGGTTACGCGTGAAATCAGTACACCTAATACATCCGATCCTATATGATACGCCCATGATTCTCCCGGCTGGTGGAACAGTGGCAAGCTTTCGAACTGCTTCATCCATTCATCTGGTGATTTTGTAGGGAGGTCCGGTCCAGGGACGAATCCCTTTTCTGCCATGGCGCGCTGAATGGGGTACACATCCGGGGGAGCCATGATGTATCCGAATCCAAGCTGAAAGGTAAGTAAATCGCGCAGCGTAATTGGGCGCTTGGCTGGTACAGTGTCATCCAACGTACTATCGATTCTACGCAACACCTGGCGCTGACTCAGTTCCGGCAGCCATCGATCTACACTCTCATCCAGCCGTAGCCGACATTCCTCCACCAAAATCATGGCGGCTACGGCAACAATCGGCTTCGTCATGGAAGCAATGCGAAAAATCGTGTCACGCCGCATCGGTTCTCCGCCCTCTAGTGATTGCGTGCCAATTGCATCGACATGCACCTCGCCTTTACGATAAACCAGTGAGACCAGTCCTGGCAGTTCTCCGCGCTCGACATAGCCACTCAGCCTGTCATGCATGCGTCCGAGTCTGTCTAATGAAAATGCTCCCTTGCTCATCCCTTAACCCCTCCGTCCGGTTTTCAAAAAAACGCTTATGGAAGTGGTGGTTATTCTCGGATGCAGATGCTTCTTACCTTTAAGATATCACATTTCACGAGCAGCTTATGTCGTTTGTTGTTAGACGTACTGTTGGCGATATTCACTCGGGGTCTTACCCGTCATTTTTTTAAACAACGTGATAAAATACGGCGTATTCGACATTCCCACCAATTGCGCAACATCCGCGATCTGGTTGTTCGAATGAACCAGCAGCTCTTGCGCCTTTTCTATCCGTTTTTTCTGGATGTACTCCACGGGCGTCATATCCATGAGTCTCTTAAACGTTCGCTGCAAATGAAACGGACTGCCATGGCACATATCAGCCAAATGCTCCAACGTCAGCTTTTCGTTATAATGAGAATCAATATACTGTGTAATTTGTGCCACCCACTCACGATCAGGCAACCTCTCTCCCGTGGGTTTGCATCGTTTACATGGACGAAACTCTTCCCGCAGGGCTTGGCTTGCATTTTGGAAAACCCGCACGTTCTCCCTCTTCGGCGGCTTCGACTTGCACGACGGTCTACAAAAGATCTTCGTCGTTTTAACCGCATAAAAAAATTGATCATCGTAAAACGCATCGTTATGAATAATGGCATGCCACCGCTCATCGGTTACCCGTTCCTCCAACACATTTCATCTCCTTTGCCATAGCCGTTATCGAATCGCTTGCTCTTACCGACAGTATACCCCCACGCTACGTGATCCGTACTACTAGAAGATTAAAATAGCAAGATAACGAAATGACAGTATTGCTTTTTTTGTTATAAAACTAGGAGGAAGTCAGACAGGAGGTTTTCGCATGACAAGCGGTCTATCACACGAGGCTTGGGTCGATAATAGAGAAGAAATAATCTTGCCCGTACCTACGGAATTCAGTTTTTCGCAAAATCTTCAATACTTGTCCAGAGCATCCAACGAATGCATGTTTCACATTCAAAACGGGCGCCTCTACAAAGCCATCCCGATTGAACAAGATCCACAAGTGGTCGAAATTCACGCAGATAACGATCAAGGATTGACTGTACGTTTTCTCAGCCCTTCGCTTCCCACTGAAAACGTCCGGATAGAGGTAGCACGCTATGTCCGCGATTGGTTCGATCTCGATCGAGACCTGGTTCCGTTTTATGAGCTTGCCGCAGGGGATGTTCTTCTAAAGCAGGCCGTTGAAAAGTTCTACGGGCTGCGGACCATGGGCATTCCCGACCTGTTTGAAGCACTCAGTTGGGGAATCATTGGACAACAAATTAACCTGACCTATGCGTACACGCTTAAACGGCGGTTGGTAGAGACATTCGGAAGACGGGTAGAGTTCGAAGGACAGACGTATTGGCTTTTTCCCACAGCGGCAAAAATCGCCGGATTATCCGTCGCTGATCTGGATGGATTGCGCATGACGACCAAGAAATGCGAGTATTTGATTGACGTCGCACAACTCATCGTTGAAGGGAAACTATCGAAAGAGCTATTATGGGACGGAGGAGATTATCAAACCGCGGAAAAACGTTTGACCTGCATCCGCGGGATTGGACCGTGGACGGCCAACTATGTGCTCATGCGCTGTCTGCGAATACCCTCTGCTTTTCCCATTGATGATGTCGGCCTGCACAATGCGATCAAATTTTTACTAGGCAAAGAAAAAAAGCCGACAAAAGCAGAAATACGAGAGCTGTCCAAGGCTTGGACGAATTGGGAGTCGTACGCTACTTTTTATTTATGGCGTTTTCTTTATTAATCAAAGGAGGTTCTATCCTATGCTAAAAATAGGTTCGCACGTATCATTCTCCGGTAAAGGACTGCTGAATGCCGCTGAAGAAGCAGTCACTTACGGCTCGAGTACCTTCATGATCTACACGGGTGCACCGCAAAACACCCGCCGTAAGCCGATCGAGGACCAGTACATTACGGAAGGCAAAGAAGTAATGGCCAAGCAGGGCGTGGATGAAATTGTAGTACATGCCCCGTACATTATTAACTTGGGCTCTTACAAGGACGATACCTATGAGCTCGCTGTCCGCTTTCTGCAAGAAGAGATTCGCCGGACCGACTACATTGGCGTCAAAAATATCGTGCTGCACCCTGGCGCATACACAGACAAAGACGCAGAATACGGCATCGCCCGAATTGCAGAAGGCTTGAATGAAGTTCTGACAGGCGTCAAAGACACCAACGTGAACATCGCGTTGGAGACGATGGCGGGCAAAGGGACGGAAATCGGTCGCAGCTTTGAGGAACTCGCGGCCATCATCGAGAAAGTAGAAGACAACAGCAGGCTGACCGTCTGCATGGATACTTGCCACATTCACGATGCTGGCTACGATATTGTCAACGACTTCGATGGCGTCTTGGAACAGTTTGACCGGACAATCGGCTTGGATCGTCTCGCCGTCGTTCACTTGAATGACAGCAAAAACTTCCGCGGGGCTGGCAAAGACCGCCACGCGCCAATCGGTGCGGGACTCATCGGCTTTGATGCGATGAATTACATCGTGAACCATGAGAAAATCCGCCACCTGCCGCTTGTACTGGAGACACCTTGGATCAGCAAGGATAAAGGCAACGAGCGTCCGATGTACGAAGCAGAAATCGCCCTCCTGCGCGGGGAAGTGGACAAGCGTTTCGGTAACGAATTCATGGACCATGTAGAGCGAATCGATTTCTTTTTCCGCAAACAAGATATCACCAGACGTGAGTATGTGATTGGGATTTGGGAGCTGCTCAAAAACGACGCGAAGGCAAAGAAAGCCGATGGCCGCGAGCCGATGGAGCGTCTGTACGATCTTGTGAAGGAAGCGAGATTGTTCCCAGAGCTCACCGAAGAGCAGATCAATCACCGCTTGGCTGCCTACTTCGCGATTCCAAAATTCTCGTAATGTAAAAGCACTTGATGTAGGCTGACCATGGCTTCCTCCTGTTGGAGTGAATCCGACACACGTACCAATAAAGGGGGGGAGCCATATGCCTACGCCAAAAAAGCCAGCACCTCAAGATGCTGACTCTACCAAAACATACACCCTGCTCGGAGCTGATCGCTCTTTTTATCAAAGTAATACTCCAGGTACATTAGGAGGGTACCAGCCACACAAGATATATGGCCGGCTGGATTGTCCCTCTGCCATCAGAGCCATTACGCGAGGCGGTTATGTGCGCCATCGTGTATTTTTTGCGGATGAAGCTACCGCTATTGCTGCGGGGTATCGGCCTTGTGCTGTTTGTTTACGAGAAAAATATTTGTTGTGGAAAACGATGCGTGCGTAGATCAATGCGCTCTGCCATTCCGTTCATTTCCTCGCTTGAAATTCCCTGTGATTTTCGCCAGATGCAATTGTACTGTCTTGTCATCTTCAGCTGCATGTAACTTTTCCAGAAATCTTTCCGCTTCCTTCCCCTTTAACGTTTTTACCAGCTTCCCTTGATAGTCAATGAATACCGTCTGATCTTTTGCGATCCGATAGTGAAAGGGATCTTCGTCTAAACGATTTCTTTTATCAATCCGGTTCATTTGCCAGCCTCCTGGTCTCTCTATAGAACACCTGCTGGGATTCGAAAGAGTACATAGTTACCCGTCCACATTTGTGACGTGATAATCATCTTCTCTTTCCCCCGTTCAAAAAAGTATCCGGCCCCTTCTTGCTGGATAAAGGTCCAGCCTTTTTCTGTCACTGCTCGTTTCATCGCTTCTGCCGCTGAAGCTTGATTCGCTTGCGGCCCATACCCATACCAATCGACGTTTTCCTCCGTCGTCAATTTGACGATGGTTCCCGTGTTTTCGCCCAACAGCTCCGTCACTTCTCTTTTGGACTTGGATTCGAATGGTAATGCAGGATACCAGATCAGAGAAACATACGCGATCATGATGAAACAAAAGCCCAAGAAGAATAGGAGAAACAGAACTTTCGCTCTCTTGTTCATGTCCATGCAACTACTCCTCTTCCTCAAAAATCGCAACAGGACGCGCCCATCCCGCGCTCGCTCCTTTCACTTTTACAGGAAACACAGAAACGGTAAACCCGTAGGGCCTCGGCAATTGCTCCAAGTTCGCCAGCTTTTCAATTTGGCAATACTCTTTCTCTTTTCCCACATAGTGAGCCGCCCATAAAACACCATCGCGTGGATTTTGTTTATAATCAGCCGCTTGAACGGAAAACGGGATATCCCATCCCCACCCATCGGTTCCCATGACCTTAATTCCTTGATCAATCAGCCAATGTGTTGCTTCGGCGGATACTCCTGCATGTGATTGAAAATAGTGCTCTTCATAGTATCTTTTATCCGCATCCGTCCTGATCAGGACAATATCGAACGGTTTCAGTTCGTACTGGATTTGGGCGAGCTTCTGTTTGACATCATTCACCGTGATTTCGTAGCCAGACGGCTTCTCACTAAAATCAAGCAGGACACCATCTCCGTAGAACCACTCCAACGGTAATTGATCTATCGTTCTTGCTGGCTCTCCCTCTGAGGTAGGCCAGTAATGCCAAGGTGCATCTACATGTGTTCCTGTATGTGTCGTGAGTGTCACCGTTTCACTCGCCCAAGCCTTCTGTTCGGGAAAATCCGTTGGCTGCAGTCCAAAATACTGCGCAGCTTGGACAGCCCCTTCTTCATGACTATTGTATTGAATCTCAGGTGGAAACGGTTCTTTTGCCAGACGATCAAGAGGCACACTCAGATCAATGAACCGACGTGCTTTTCTATTCATAGCAGGATTCCCTTCTTTCCCCTTTGTAATTTTCTGTATTTTCGTTCAACATTACTGTACTACCTGCCTTCCACCAGCGTCAAATGAACACAAGCAAAAGGCCAGTACCTCGTTGTCTATACAGGTACTGGCCTTTTTATGGAGATTCAATTGGAATTTGTACTTCTACATACGTATCGCCCCCATCCGGGGATTGCAGATAGGTTTCTCTGCCTGGCTGATCCTTTTTGATCCGGTATTGATTGCGCTCTATCCATTTTGCCAAGTCAACACAGGCCGTAGAAGGAACGAATGGCTCTACACGTTGGACCAGGGTGGCCATCATCGGCTCCTCTGGAAGCATACGTATTTTCAGCATATCGGATGGCAAGGGAATGTCCTGTTTGAGCACATAGCCGATCTCCAATTCGAATGCCGCCTCGTCTCTCTCCGACTCCCTCCACAAAACGATGGGAGAAAGCATTCCTCTCTTCTGCTTGCCAGCATATTGAGCCAGTCGATCAAAAAATATCGGAATCTCTTCCACCGTACCTTCCGCACGGAACGAGACCACTTTTTGGGCTTCGATTCGTTTAAAGACAACCTCTTGTTCTACGTACCGCTTTTGCTCGATCGATAGCAGACGCTCCTTGATTCGATTCAATCGTGCTTGCTCCTCCTCAAGTAGCTGCTCCATTTCCCTTTCTTTTTGCCTGAATATGCTGTGCACTTGTTCCATGGACATCTCTTCATGAAGCAATTGCTGAATTTGTTGCAACGTAAATCCCAAGTCCTTGTACATGAGGATTCGATTGAGCGTAACCAATTGCTCTGCTGCATAAAACCGATAGCCAGTCTCTTTGTCGATATCCGCTGGCTTCAAAATGCCAATTTGATCATAAAAGCGAAGCGTCTTTAAGGATACTCTGCTCAATCGGGAAAATTCACTGATCTTAAACATGGAAAACCCCCAATCTATCATTCCCTTGACTTTACCCTGTACGGGAACGTTTATAGTGGAAAAAAATCATGCTTACAAAGGGGCAATACGAGATGGATTACGACATTTTTCACTTGGGAGAGGTTCGCTTGCAGTCAGGAGTGACCCTACCACATGCATATATTGCTTATAAAACGTATGGCACGCTCAACGCAGCCAAGGATAACGTCATTATATTTCCTACATCGTTTGGAGACCAGCATTACCAAAACGAATGGCTCATTGGGGAAGATAAGGCTTTGAATCCGAATCAATATTTTATCATCATTCCCAACATGCTCGGCAACGGGCTATCGTCCTCTCCGAGCAACACGGCAAACCCGTATGATCAGGCGAATTTTCCACACGTAACGATCTACGATAATGTCGTACTTCAGCATCGACTCATTACGGAGAGGTTCGGCATCAAAAAAATTGCGCTGGCAACCGGCTGGTCGATGGGGGCCATCCAGGCTTTTCATTGGGCGGCGAGCTATCCAGATATGGTCGAACGATTGGCTCCTTTTGCCGGAACCGCAAAAACATGGCCGCATAACATCGTCTTAATCGAAGGCATCCGAGCTGCCTTGCAGGCCGATGTAGCTTGGAATAATGGGCAGTATACAGCATCTCCCGAGGTTGGCTTGCGTACCTTAGGGCGTGTTTATGCGAGTTGGGGATTTTCACAGTCATTTTACCGCGAGGCATGCTATAAAGCTTTGGGCTATGAGACACTTTCCGAATTTATCTCGGGATTTTGGGAGGAGAGCTTTGTTCCGTCGGATGCAAACGATTTGCTAGCGATGATGTGGACGTGGCAGCATGCCGACATTAGCCAAAATGATAAGTACAATGGAGACTTTGAGGCGGCGTTGCGAAGCATCCAGGCACGAACGGTTGTGATGCCTGTACGGACTGATTTGTATTTCACGCCAGAAGACAGTGAATATGAGACGAAGCACATCCCTAACGCTACTTTTAAGCCGATTGAATCGATCTGGGGACACTTGGCCGGGTTTGGGCTTAACCCTGCCGATACCGCGTTTATTGATAACACCTTAAAAGAACTGTTGCGGACAAACTGAAAATGCGAAGTAGAGGGACACCTATAAAGGTGCCCCTTCCTTTTTTTTCGTAAGGAGTGACCAACCAGATCAGCAACCTGCTGGCCCTCAATATCGATTACGAAAAAATGTTGCTCAAACAAAATGCGTGCAAGCCCTAGATCGTTTCACATAAAATGAAATGGAGAAAAAAGGAGGGATTTCCAAATGGCCTCATTAATTTATCATGTTGCTGTATCGCTAGACAATTTCATTGCCGATCAAGGGATCATAGATGGAAATATTGAAAACACTCTCTTTTTATTTGAGGGAGAACATGTACCGGACTTTTTATCTGAAATTCAGGAATATGATGCTGTGCTGATGGGCGCCAAAACCTACGAGTTTGGATTTAAATTCGGTGCCAAGCCGGGCGAACCAGGTTATAAGGGAATCAAGCATTATATTTTCTCAAACTCCATGCAGTTTGAATCCAATGCAGAGGTCGAGCTGGTCAAAGGCGATGCCATCGAATTTATCAAGAATCTCAAGCAGCAAGAAAACAGCAAGCTGTGGCTATGTGGGGGCGGTGAATTGGCAGGAGCGTTACTGGCACATCAACTGATTGATCAATTAGTGCTGAAAGTGAATCCGGTGATGGTCGGTGAAGGTGTCCCTCTATTTGGAAGTGCGAAGCCACGCCTCAAACTCGAGTTAGTGGACATGAAACAGTACGCGAACGGCGTAACGAAACCTACTTACAACATTGTTTATATATAAACTCGCTTCACAAGAAAAACGGGACCGCATCATTCGGGCCCGTTTCTCTTATGAAATTACAACGGTATATTTTTCGGTACTTCCGCAGCTTCTACATACTCTATTTTTCCAAGTAAGCTCCCTTTGCCCATGCCTTCAATAAAGTACCTTCTTGCCTTCCCCATTGTACCCCGTCAATGTGTACGAAACCCGCACGTTATCAGTGTTATGTGGTAGCTAGTAAAGCTCCCGTTAAAGTGATAGCACCGATAGCATTAGCAGTCCCGTCATTCGTTAGTGCGACTAATGAATACGTGACGTTCCCCGTCCCAGGTGTTAAATCAACGTGGTTCACACTCGTTGCTTCAAAGGTGCTATTTCCAGCTGAATGGTGATTGATACTAAAGATGGTCGTAGCCCCACGTAAAATTTGCAGCTGAATACTCGTAGTCCCCGCGGTAGATTCCCAGCCGACGATCCCCGTTAACCAAACCGTGTTGCCAGCTGACACTCCTGTCATTGTGATCGTTTTAAGTGTTGTGGCAACAGTAGTCAACGGGATTGCCGAACTTCCTACCGTGTTTGGAGTGTTCTGAGATACGTGAAATTGTTGGAAAGCTCCGGTTGGGCCTGTGGCTCCAGTTGGGCCTGTCGCTCCTGCTGTTCCTGCTGTTCCCGTGGCTCCAGTTGGGCCTGTCGCTCCTGCTGTTCCCGGTGTTCCTGTAGCTCCCGTTGGGCCGGTCGCTCCCGCTGTTCCTGCCGTTCCCGTAGCTCCAGTTGGGCCGATCACTCCCGCTGTTCCTGCTGTTCCCGTGGCTCCCGTTGGACCAGTCGCTCCCGCTGTTCCTGCCGTTCCCGTGGCTCCCGTCGGGCCAGTCGCTCCTGCTGTCCCCGTTTCTCCTGTTTGACCTGTAGCTCCTGTAACTCCAGCTGTCCCCGTTCCTCCTATTTGACCCGTAGCTCCTGTAACTCCAGTTATCCCCGTTTCTCCGGTTTGACCCGTGGCCCCAGTAGCTCCAGCTATCCCTGTTTCTCCGGTTTGACCCGTGACCCCAGTAGTTCCGGTTACCCCGGTTGCCCCGGTTTGACCCGTGGCC
>NZ_JBEAES010000042.1:0-43870 GCF_050477165.1 Brevibacillus sp. FIR094
TCATCGGTAAACCGTAGGGGTTTTTCCAATGTCTACTTTAAGGGGTGCACTTCATTCATACGGCGCTGTTTTTCTTTTCGGCTTTAGTTTGATTTAAGACTCTGGTTTTTCAAAAATCAATTCGAAGTATTTGGCCATACCGTCGCCACCGATGCTTGGAGCAAAGATTTGCACCAAACGCCAGCCTTCCTTGGCGTGCTCGTGGATAACGGTCTGATAATCTTCTTTTGGTTGGCGTCGAAAAGAGGACAGCTCAACTCGGACGAATTTGTATTCAAACATGTTCTTTCCCCCCGCTTGTATCATCGTCTCTCTTTTTATACGCGCGACGAGCGGAAAGAGTTGCAAAAGAATGTGAATCATTTCGAATAAAGAAATAAGTGCTCATGACAATTGCTTGTCATTTTTTACACGCCTGACGAGATCGAGAGCCTGCTTGAATCCCAACTCCTTGCCTAAAAAGACTTGTCCTTCGGCGGGGGTAGAAGCGCGGGCCTGGCTTAAGTTCTGAAGCTCGTGGGTCAAGAGATGCTCGACCAAAAATAGCTGTACCTGACCAATTTCCCGTTCGCTTTTCCGATCACGCTCCTTGAACTTAGCCCGCTGCTGACTTTCCTCCACGTACTTGTCAATATCATTCTCTAAAAAATGGGAGGCATTGCAGATGATATGGCGGTAGTCATCCGTCTTAGAGGGAATGGTACGGATGGTGTGACCGAGATGGGCGAGGAGAAATTTGTTCAAGACGATTGCGTCTCGGGTGTAGTTGTTATGCAGAAGGGAGTATTCCCCTAAGAATGATCCGCTTTCCTTATCATAGCTGTGCAATAATGTGTAAGAAGAGCAATATGTGCAGTACAACAAATAATCTCTCATGGAAATCCCTCCAGAAAAATAGCTCCATGACAGGAATTTTATTTATATGGTATGAGAAAAAACGTGAGCAGGTGATACTTGCTTCTCTTGTTTTTGGCGTTTGGTTTGTGTATGCTAAATGACGGGCTCGGCCCGGTAAAATAGAGCAGATGTTGGGCTTTTGCATAGCATAGGAGAGAGTAGAAACTGGGTAGACTCTCCGGTTTCGCACGGAGGGGAAAGGAGCATGACACAGATGGGAAATCAAAAGATTCGACTGGGCATTATTTATGGAGGAAAATCCTCAGAGCACGAAGTTTCATTGCGTACGGCCATGTCCATTATGAAGGCTGTGGATGCAAATAAATATGAGGTAACCCCTGTGTACGTTCAATTGGATGGCTCGTGGGTGACTGGAGAAACACTGGCAGGTCAACTGCCGGATACGATCGAAGCGTTGCGCTTATCGGCAAAAACGCCAGCCATTACCGAGGCAACAAAGACAGGGAAAGAGCTGGCAGTCACAAGCAAGCCAGGGCCGCTGTTTGCTATGAATGAGCAATTAGATGTTGTTTTCCCTGTGGTTCACGGACCATTTGGCGAAGATGGGACGATCCAGGGATTGTTGGAATTGGCGAATATCCCGTACGTAGGAACCGGAGTAATGGCTTCTGCTATCGGAATGGATAAATGGATGATGAAGACCGTCTTTGCACAAGCTGGACTTCCGCAAGTGAAATATGTAGGTTTTCTACGCTCGCAATGGGAAAAAGGCCAGGACGCTGTCATGGATCGGATCGAGCGTGAACTCGGTTATCCGTGTTTCGTCAAACCGGCAAATATGGGTTCTAGCGTAGGGATTAATAAAGCGAAAAATCGTGAAGAGCTCAAACACGCATTAGAGGTAGCTGCCAAATTCGACCGCAGATTGATTGTGGAAGAGTTCGTTCAAGTACGTGAGTTGGAGATTGGCGTTTTGGGGAATGAAGAGCTGATGACATCTGTCGTTGGGGAAGTCATTGCCGCTAAAGAATTCTACGATTACGAAGCCAAGTACAAAGGGGCGGGAACAGAGCTTTCCATTCCTGCGATCGTTCCCGAGCATGTATCCGAACAAATCGCGGATATAGCCAAGCAGGCCTTCCAAGCACTCGATGGCTCTGGCCTTTCCCGTATAGACTTTTTCTGGGATGAGAAAAACGACAAGCTCTATATCAACGAAGTGAATACGATGCCAGGCTTTACGCCGTTTAGCATGTATCCAATGCTTTTCCAAGCTGCGGGTGTGAGCTACAGCGAGTTGATCGATCGTCTGGTGCAACTCGGTATCGAGCGACATGCGGATAAAGGTCGCAATGTCGTAGATGCGGAAGAGTTGGACTAATCAAGAAAAAAGATGCTGATGAATCGGCATCTTTTTTCTTTTTATGTAGGAGGGAGGAACGAATTTTGGTCAGCCTATCTCTTCTAACTGTACAAGATGAATATTATTGCTTGAAATGAGAATGATAATCGTTTACATTATTTATGGGACGTTTTACCAGTTATGTAAGTCATAATGCTTGGATAAAAAATTGGATCAAGCAAGAGGAGAGGTAACATGTTCGTAGTCAAGCATATCGCAGAGCATGCAACGATGCAGAGCTTTCTCAATTGTTATCTCCGAGAAACAGGTAGGGGCGAGTGGATCGATCGGAAAGACGAGATTACTAAGCAGCTAACGAAAATCATACAGCCGAGTACAACAGGAAAGTACCTTCATTGCGAACTCCCGCATCAGGGGATTTCCCTCTATGTCGGTGTCAACTATCATTCGGTGACAGGCAGGCATTTGTTTCATTATCCAGCTTGCTATCGAAGTGGTGACTGTACACGTTTCGTTCAGGCGGACTATTTGACATTAGCGGTTCTTTTGATTAAAGAACTAACGCTTCAGCATGGGGAAAATGCAGTTCCAGATGAATTAGTCTTGCGCATGATTCAGAGCTGCCAAAGCATTGAGAAATTTGTTCGAACTCGCCAAAGTAATGCGGAGATTTTATATGGAGTGGAACAAAGCTTCATCGAAGCAGAGCAGGCCCTTTTGTTCGGACACTTGTTCCATCCAACACCGAAGAGTCAGCAAGGAATTCCTGAGGCCAAGCAAGCGTTGTATGCACCGGAGTGTTGCGGGAAGTTTCAACTCCACTTGTTTGCTGCCCATCCGTCGATTGTTCACGAAAAATCTGGGCTAACAGAATCCGCTACGCAATTACTGAAGGGTGAGTTTCCTTCGATATCTGATGTCGATCCATCATTTTCAATCGTCCCGATTCATCCGCTTCAAGCAGAATGGTTGCTTGAGCAGGTAGCCGTTCAATCCTTAATCGAGAACGGGTTGCTTCTTTACCTGGGGCCAGTGGGTGAGGAGTATATGGTAACCTCTTCTCTCAGAACGGTTTATCATCCTGAGAAGAATTACATGCTCAAGCTGTCCGTCCCAATCAAAGTTACGAATTCTTTACGGATCAATAAGTTAAGTGAGATGGAGATTGGTTTAGAGGCGAAGCAACTTTTTGAAACAGGGATTGGTGAGGTAAGTCGCAAATACCCAGGCTTTGGTTTTATCTCTGATCCGGCTTACATCACGATCATGTTGGATCAGGCGGAAGAAACGGGATTTGAAGTAATCCTGCGTGATAATCCCTTTATGGATAGTCATGCTCGGCAAGTCACGCAAATTGCTGCCCTCGTGCAAGATCCACTTCCTGGGTACAAGAGTAGGTTGGCAACGATCATTCACTATCTGGCACAAAAAGAAGGAAAGACACTGGAAGTAGTTAGTTTGGAATGGTTTAAGCGGTATGTAGATATTTCTTTGAAGCCAATGGTATGGCTCTATCTAAAATACGGAATCGGCTTGGAAGCCCATCAACAGAATAGTGTTGTCACTCTGAAAGACGGATACCCCGATCAGTTCTATTATCGTGATAATCAAGGCTACTATTTCTCAGAATCAATGCAAGAAGTGTTAGAGGCAGAATTGCCTGGGATTGGCAAGGTGAGTAGAAACATCTACAAAGACCATCTTGTAGATGAGCGAATCACGTACTACATGATTTTTAACCATATGTTTGGACTCATTAATGGATTTGGAACGGAAGGATTAATTGATGAACAAATTTTATTGGCAGAGATGCATGAGGTTTTGACGGAATTTTTACCTATGAATCGTGAGGCGTCGAAGTTTCTAGAGAATCTACTTACTCGCGAACAGCTTCCGTGTAAGGCGAATCTGCTCACGCGCTTCTATGATCTGGATGAATTAACCCAACCGGAAGAGAGATCATCTGTTTTTGTTTACATAGATAATCCTTTAACAAAAGTAAAGCAGACCGAAAAGGAAGGGTTGCATGCTTTTGGATAGCTTACTAGCATCTAGCTTGAAGAGATTTGGAGGATAAGGTATGGAGTTAACTTTAGTGGATTTCTCGATTGAAGAAGCACTTCACTCGACACAGTACGTGCAGGTGAGAAGAAGGGTGTTTCGACAATGTATAGAGTCTTTGTTATATGAGGGAATTGTAATTCCTGAGACTCTGCAAGAGGGTGAAGAGACGATTTACACCCTACATGGGCTTGATGAGGGTGATTTGGCAGTTCGCTATCGTTGCCGAGGGCGGAGGAGCGCTAGTTTTGGGCTTGTTCGTTTAGGGAAAGACCCCGTTACTCGTGTTGTTTACGATCAAAGCGGAGTTGCCCAGCAAGAATCTGAGGCGATATCCCTCACTCGTTTTTTAGTGGAAGTCTTCCGAATGAATACTGTAGATGAACAAAGACTGAAGCTATTTGCCAATGATTTGGAACAAACGTTGTTAAAGGATACATTGTCCCAATACTATCGGGTACAAAATGATGTTCGAATGCAGGGCAAATCGTACGATGAGCTGGAAGGTGATCTGATGGATGGTCACCCTTACCATCCTAGCTATAAATCACGTGTTGGATTTACCTACGTAGATCATTTTGCCTATGGTCCTGAATTTAAGCAGGAAGTTCGTTTTCTTTGGTTAGCGATAAAAAAACAATATTCTCAAGTATCCATTGATCAAGGGAGAAATTTCGATGACCTTCTTTTGGGTGAAATAGGGCGTGAACAAAAAGAGGTCTTTCAGCAAATCATCATCAATCATGGATGCGATCCTGATCAGTATGCCTTCGTGCCTGTCCATCCTTGGCAGTGGCGAAATCATGTCGTGCCTGGATTCCTAGACGATTTCCATCGCAAAGAGATTATTGTGCTAGGAGTAGGCTCTGACGCTCATCGTCCACAACAATCCATCCGAACATTTGCTAACAAAAGTAATCCGCATAAACCGTATCTGAAACTCTCGATCAACGTGGTGAATACATCAGCGCCACGTCATCTCACTCCTCATTCACTGGCAAGTGCCCCCATTGTTTCGAGATGGCTCAAGGGGATTACGGACGTAGATTCGTATTTACGAGACGTGCAAAAGGTAATCATGCTCCAAGAGTTTGCCGCAGTGGCATACGATCCTCCCCCTGCTTCTGACTTGGTGGAGATGGTTACATTCGGGGTAATTGGATGCATGTGGAGAGAAAGTCTCATCCCTCATCTCGAAGCGGGAGAAGATGCGGTTCCTTATAACGCGCTAGCGGCAGTAGAGGTGGATGGGGTGCCATTCATTGATCCTTGGATTCGTGAGCAAGGGTTAGAAAATTGGCTTGCGCGATTATTGGAAAACAGTGTGTTGCCGGTCGTTCATATATTGGTGAAACACGGAATTGCGATGGAAACCCATGCGCAGAATATGATCTTGGTGCATCGGGATGGTGTCCCTACTCGAGTAGCATTGAAGGATTTTCATGAAGATTTGATATTTTGCCAACCGTTCTTGAGTGAGCCAGACCAATGCCCGAACTTCGCCGAAGTGCATGAATATTACGCAACGAAGCCAGATGATGTCATGTTCCACATGAATGAAACATCAACAGTCAGAGATTTGACGTTAGAGACTTTATTTTTGATCAATCTGGGGCAACTCGCCCGGCTGTTAGAGGAGCATTACGGATATGCCGAAGAGCACTTCTGGGAGATGACCGTAAAGGTATTGGAGGGTCACCAACAACGATTCCCGGAATTGGCGGAGAGATTTAAGAGATTTGATCTGTTTGTTCCAAGCGTGCAGGTAGAGAAATTGACCAAGAAAAAGCTGTATACAACAAACGAGAACTATCATTTACATGAAGTGCCCAATCCCTTATTCGAGGTAAGGAAAAGGCTTCATTCCATGGCTGGAGGTTACTAACGTGATCATTGTGAATCAAAATGAGATTTCTGTGCATGAAATGGAGAGACATAAGCAAGGGTTCGAAAGCATGGATCATTTTCGACAGCCGGAAGGAAAGCGGTACGCAGTCTGCATTGCTGACCCACTTGACGTAATTAGTCTTGTTCAATATTTACGTGAGCATGACGCTTCGGTGTTATTAATTCATGGGGAGACCCCAATGGAAACCGCCTATCAAATGGCAGTGAAGGCAAGATGTTATGGGCTTGTTTATCAGGAAACGAAGCACTTCTTGTCCATCGCGGATAAACAACAGAGCGAAAAACCATCGCTCTATCAATATAGCTCAGGTACTACGGGGGACGCGAAGCTAATCGGGAGAAGTTGGGATGATATCCAAACAGAAATTCAAGCCTACAACGAGTTGTTTCGGGGAGAGGAAGCGTTAACCCCGATCGTTCTGGCATCAGTGACACATTCGTATGGATTGATATGTGGAGTTTTGGCAGCACTGGAACGGGGAAGTAAGCCTTCGATTGTGACGCACAAAAATCCCAAGTTTGCGTTGCAAGTGATTCAAGATACTCCCCAGCATATTGTCTATGGTCTGCCAGTCTTTTATCACATCTTATCAAGCTTTACGCGAGAGCAGGTACGTTTTCACCGGTTAATGACATCTGGCGCTCCAATGCCAGAAGGCTTGTTTTTACAGCTGCAAGGCATGAGCGACATCTTGATGCAACAATATGGATGCTCCGAGGCGGGATGCGTCAGTATGAGTAAACAGATGCGGACACATACAGATCTGGGGGTTCCCCTTTCTCATGTGACCATGACAACAGGTGAAAATGAAGAACAGCCTGCGGAAATAGTCATTCGGATTGGGCAGAACGAAATAGCGAGTCAGGATTTAGGTTTCTGGACAGGAGAAGGACATATTCAATTTCTGTCAAGGATGGATGATGTGATAAATGTCTCTGGCTTAAAGGTATTTCCTTTAGAGGTTGAGGACGTCATTTTGAAAATGAGTGGGACAAAAGAAGTGGTTGTGTATCGTGGACGTCATCCGGTCATGGGAGAGATTGTGAAGGCGCAGGTTATTACAGAGGGAGGAATTACTCCTGAACAAATCAGGGAATGGTGCCAAGATCGTTTGCCAGGCTATAAAGTCCCATTCGAAATCCAATGTGTGACGAGCATTCCGAAGACAGCCACAGGAAAAATCAGCCGTCGATTAGTAGAAATGGAGACGATCAGCAAATGACACGAACAGAGAGAATCGAGCAAATCCATACGATCATGACCGAAAAATTAAAATTATCGCATATCCTCTCGCTAGAGGAGTCTATGCGATTGAATGAGGATCTACATATTGATTCGATTATGCTGTTACAACTGATTGTTTATATCGAGGAAGATTTGAAATTGGTAGTACCTGCTCATGAGTTAGATCCACGAATCTTCCAAACTGTCGGATCACTGCTTACCTTTGTTGAACAACTGGAACCGCAGCATGTAACGAATTAGCGTCTACACAAACATCGAGTGGGGGATACAGAATGGTTAAGGTTCATTGCATTATTTCATGCCTATGCGAAGTGATTAAGCGCCGCACAAAGATTGATTATCGTCCCTATTACTTTGGCATATGGGATGCCGAGTACTCCATAACAGATCAAGGTGTGGTAACGTACTACATTGATAACCATGAGGAGATTATCAAGGGATATGAACGACTTTTTCGAGCGAACGTAACGGAATGGTACGATCATTCCAAAGATAAAGCCTCCAATCTGGACATGTTCTTAACGTTAATTGATAAGCGTACGGAGGATCAGTTTATCCTTGTTCAGATAGACATGTCGCTGGTTCCAGAACGAGATAATAAATTTGCGTTGAAGCCATTCCCGCATTTTTTGATGATTTCAAAGACGGAGAATGAAGACGAGTGGTTTATGTTTGACCCGGATTTTCGTTGGGAAGGCAATGTGAAGAAGGAAACGGTGATCAAAGCCTTCTTGGAAAATCCGTTTGGTGGCGGCTTTATGGTGGATGCGAGTGAAATTAAGGAACCAACCTATGAAATGATTCACGATTATTTCTACGCAGCACTCAAACTTGATCATAATCCTTTTACCCTTGAGTTGAAGCAATTGATTACAGACATGGCAGAAGGGCGCAATGAATACAACTTGGACATGTTACTCCCAGCAGTGACTCAGGTGAAGGTGATTGCGATCCGTAAATACAGCTACGAGTATGCATTCCTATATCTGCAAGATTACCTGCAATACCATCGTGATGAGTTTTTGCGCATTGCCTATAAAGTGGAGGACATCTACCAGGGGTTTACGACAGCGCAGTACTTGTCTGTCAAAATGGCGATGACCAAGAATATGGCGTTGTTACCTCCGATTATCGAGGTGCTAGAAGAGATTGATCTGATTGAACTTGAAGTGAAAAAAGAGTTAGAACGTCAGTTTATTCTGTGGACCCAAATGGATAAAAACCTCGTCACTGTAGACGAAAAAGGGTGGAGGTAAAGGTCAAATGAAACTCTCATTGTGCACAATCACTTTTCGCCACCAGTTGATTTCGTTTGCGGAAATTGTTCGGTTTGCTCATCGTCATCATTTTGATGGAATTGAATTGTGGGGAACCCACGCTCATGATCTGTACGAACATGATCGATTAGAGATGGAGGAACAGCTACGAGTGCTCAGGGATCAAGGCATGAGTATCTCCATGCTTAGCGATTATCTGGATATTGCTACTTCATCTGGATTTCAACGTACACTGGAAAAAGCCAAAAGACTCATTTCACTGGCGAATTGGCTACATGTGAAGCAAATCAGGACGTTCGCTGGACAGAAGGCGAGTAAAGAAGTTGGGCCAGAAGAGCGTGCACGTTATATACATCATTTGTACATCTTATGTCAGATGTGTCAGGAGCACGGAATTCAGCTTTTGGTTGAAACACATCCGAATACGCTCACGGATTCTATGAGTTCTACACTTGCTCTGTTGCAGGAAGTCAATCATCCTGCACTAAAAGTTAATCTTGATTTTCTGCACGTTTGGGAATCAGGTGCTGATCCAATCGACAGCTACGAACAATTGAAGCCGTGGGTAGCTCATTATCATTTGAAAAATATCTCTTCATCGAATCATTTGCCGGTTTTTGCTCCGCATAATGTATATGCCCCTAACGGCGATCGTGAGGGAATGGTACCACTCGGTGAGGGTGCTGTAGATTATGGTCCTATTTTAGAGAAGATTGCAGATACGGATTATTTTGGTTCTATCGAATGGTTTGGTCAAAATCCGAAGCTTGTGTTAGCTGAAGAGGTAGAATGGCTGAGGAAGGGTATGCTGTTAGTCCGTAAGTGAAAGTAAGATCGGAAGCGAGGGGATTGCTTCCGATCTTTTTTATTCCAAAAGAAACCAAGTGCCTCCAGTGAGCGTCAACGTATTGATCACTTTTTAGGAGGACCCTTGATGAAAAAACGTTTATTGCTCTCATGCTTGCTAATTTCCTTGCTTGGCATCCTTGTCCCTGGACAAATCAATGCTTCTGCTCCTGTGAAGGCAGACCCTCGTAAGCCAGAGCCAGTCGTCATTTATAAAGTAACGGTAGATGGAAAAGTGACAAAAACCGTGACGAACATGCCCTTGATTCACCGGGCTAGCTTGTCGCCATCGGGCAGGTTTGTATACGGTGAACGGATCGGATACGGGAAGACAGACCGAACCATACCGTACTTGTACGATATGCAAACAAAAAGGATGACGCAGTTATCCAGCTATGGCAAATGGTCGCCGAAGCAAGACTCACTCTACGTTCGTGAAAATGGCGGTATCGTAAAGCTCAGTCTGCCAGACGGCAAAAAAACGGTACTCGTCCCGGCAGCAGCTCAGTATCCCGTCCTTGATTTTTCCGTTTCACCGGATGAACAGTACATGGTGTTCACCCGGATGGACATGCTTTCTTCCAATTCCAAAGTAAGCGGTCACCTGATCTTGCAGCACCTACCAACACTCAAAATGAAAAAGAATGACCAGTATGAATGGCCGAGTGGATCAGAAGAAGAAATGTATTACTGGGTGCCCAATTCGAAAAAGCTGTTTTACAAAACACAAAGCGCATACAAGGAGTTGGACTTACCGACTGGTCTGAAATACGATCACAATATGACCACATTCCCTTCTTACTCCAACGATATGAATTACCGTTATATGCGAACCACTACAGAAGAATACATGCTGGATTTGCAGACAGGGAAAAAGGTCAATTTGAAGGATCCTGTGTTCACTGAGAGACACTTGGACAAGATTGTTTGGGCGCCATCAGGACATCAGATGGCAGTAGAACAGCACTCTCGTACTTCCAATTCTCAAGATTCGTATATGTACATTCAATCGTGCAAACAAATCACAAAATGCGGCTATCCATTTGGTTCTCCTGACAAGGGAATGCCTGGCTACTACAATTTAAGTGACAATCATCGTATCATTGGCTGGGCGAAGGACGGGAAGTCGTACTACGTAGCTGATCTCGCATCGATCCACTATAGCGATTTTTCGCCTGAAAAGCTGGGTCCTTCCAACAATGTCATTGAACTGCGATGATTTCTCAATCGAGGTGCAAGGGTGATCACACATGTGTACATGATACGCCACGCAGAATCGCCGTACATTCAGGATCAGGAGAAAAAGCGCGGATTGTCTGAAAAGGGATGGAAAGATGCGCAATGTGTAGCAGAAATCTTGCAAGCGGAACAAATTGACGTGTTTGTCTCCAGTCCTTATGCAAGAGCCGTCCAGACAATTGAAACTGCTGCGAAGCAAGCGAATCGGGAAATCAAACTGGAACCGGATTTTCGCGAGCGCGATTTAGGTGCTTGGGTAGAGTGTTTTGAGCATTTTGTTCAGGCTGTCGAGCATGTATTTGGAAACCGTGAGTTCGCTTACGCAGGGGGAGAATCGAATGCAGTAGTGGGAGAAAGAGGACTCGCTGCCTTGCAGGAAGTTTTGGATCACCATCGAGGCAAAAAAGTCGCGATTGGCATCCACGGAAACATCATGACGATCATCATGAATCTCTACGATCCATCGTACGATTTCTCCTTTTGGAAAAAGACCTCGATGCCCGATATTTATAAACTAAGCTTTGAGGAAGATCAATTGATCCAGGTAGAACGTCTGTGGAATGATAAGGACAAGCATTAAAAAAGAAGCCGTCT
Organism: Brevibacillus sp. FIR094; assembly: GCF_050477165.1. NCBI lineage: Bacteria > Bacillati > Bacillota > Bacilli > Caryophanales > Paenibacillaceae > Brevibacillus > Brevibacillus sp. FIR094. The sequence goes on from NZ_JBEAES010000042.1 coordinate 11,393, forward strand.
CCCGTTTCATACGAGAGGCGGCTGTTTTCTTTCGTTTATTCGTGACCTTCCAGATCAGTAATAAGCGTCCATAATGACATACCTTTGGAAGCCTTGAACAAAAATGCATGTTTTTCATCCCGCAGCGGCAGTAGAGCAGCCATTGCCTCTGCTTTTGTGGCGAAATGCAGCTTATTCCCCGTGTAAGCATCATGGAGATGGCGTGTATCCTCACCGACTGTCACGAGCAGCTCGAAGCGCTCAGCGATGTCTTGAATCGAGGCTCCGACGCCCGCGTGCATCGCCGTACTTTCTGGACCGAGCTCAAACATGTCACCTAACACGACGACTCTTGCGCGCTCAGGGTACAGCTCAGCAAACGTCCGTACGGCAGCCTCCATGGAGACAGGGCTGGCATTGTACGCATCACTGATATACACAGTACCGTGCTTGGAGGTAATTTGCTCAAACCGCATGGCGGAGAGCTGAACGGTGGACAAGGCGTAAGCGATTTGCTCCGTATCCATTCCGAGCCTCTTGGCAATCGCGACAGCAGGCAGTGCATTTAGGACACTGTGGCGGCCATGCAACGGCAGGTATGCCTCGAAATGCTCCCCGGAAGCAAAGCACACGTTGAAGCGGGTCCCACCCTCAACCGTTTCGATTTGTTCCGCCCAAATATCCGCCTTCTCATTAACAGAGTAGAACATGATTTCACCCGGATACAGATGGGCTATTAATCGCAGATATTCGGAATCTTTGTTGAGCAGTACGAGTCCGTCAAGAGCGGTATGAGGAAGCAACTCTGCCTTTGCGAGAGCAATTTTTTCACGCGTGCCAAAATACTCAATATGGGACTCTCCGATAAATGTAATCACGCTAATATCTGGCTGGACCAGCGAAGCGAGCAGATCGATTTCTCCGGCGTGGTTCATCCCGAGCTCCAGTACAGCAGCTTGATGTTTTTCTTCCATCTGCAATAACGACAAAGGCACACCGATGTGGTTGTTGAAGTTTTTATACGTCTTGTATACGGGCGAACGGCTCGCAAGTACATGTGCCACGATGTCCTTCACGGTTGTTTTCCCGATACTTCCTGTAATGGCGATGCGAGGGAACGAAAAGCTTTTCCGATAAGCGGCAGCCAGCTTTTGAAAGCCACGCAGTGTATCATTGACGAGAATTAACCCAAAATCATTTGGCAAGTTCGCAGGAATCTTCTCCTGATTCGAAACGATTGCAGCTACAGCTCCTTGTTCAGCTGCTTGTAACAAAAAATCATGTCCATCCCGTGCGCCACCTGTCAGCGCTACAAACAAAGATCCCGCAGTCAGCTCGCGGGTATCAAAGTGAACGGATGACAAGGCAAGCCCTGGGGAACCAGTGAGCAAAATCCCTTCTGCGTTGAGTGCTGCCTGATCCAGTGCAATTGGTTTCATCTGCACGAACTCCTTTTTGTAATCCAGTTTCAACCTCGAAGTCATGCTACCATGCGTTAGGTAGCGCCGCAAGACAAAAGTAAGGGAATGTGATACGATCAATTCTTACATACATAACGATCCACATACAGAGGAAGAAAGGAGACTCCCATGGAAAAAAGTATTTTTACCAAAATCATGGACGGTGAAATTCCTGCTCGTATCGAGTATGAGGATGAGCACGTCATTGTCATCCACGATATTGCACCAAAAGCACGCGTTCACTTGTTGATCATCCCGCGTAAGCCAATTCCCACGCTCATGGATGTAAGCGCCGAGGACCTGCCGCTGATCGGGCATATCCACCATGTAGCACAACTCTTGGCGAAAAAGCTGGAGTTGCCAGGTTTTCGCCTGATTAACAACTGCGGCAAAGAGGGTGGACAAGAGGTTTTCCACATTCATTATCACCTGTTGTCCGGTTTTTACGAATAAAATTGAACTAAAGGTTGACCTTCTTTAGTCATCTATCCTATAATGAAGTGTGACAGTCTGTTCGTACGTTCGACTCAGGCGTCCCACGGTTTTAGCGGAGGGAGGGAAGACAAATGGCAGAAATTCGAGTCAAGAAAAACGAGTCTTTGGATAGCGCACTTCGCCGCTTCAAGCGTGAAAGCGCAAAATCCGGGGTGATGGCGGAACTGCGTAAACGTCGCCACTTTGAGAAGCCTAGCATTAAGCGCAAGAAGAAATCCGAAGCAGCTCGCAAACGCAAGTTTTAATTGACGGAGGGCTCATCATGAGTGTAATGGAGCGACTCGATCAAGATATGAAGCAAGCAATGAAGGACAGAGCTGCTCTAAAACTCTCTGTTATTCGCATGGTGAAAGCCGCATTAAAGAACGAAGAGATTAACAAGGGCAGACTTTTGTCTGAAGACGAAGTGCTGACCATCTTGACTCGTGAGTTAAAACAACGCCGTGAATCCCTCCACGAATTTGAGAAGGCAGGCCGCGTGGAACTTGCCTCGAAAACGCGCGAAGAGATCGACGTGCTCTCCGCTTACTTACCCGCTCAGCTTAGCGAAGAAGAAATTCGTGATATCGTTCGGGAAGGTATCGTAGCTACCAATGCCTCCTCCAAAAAGGAGATGGGCAAAGTGATGGGTGCGATCATGCCGAAAGTGAAAGGCAGAGCAGACGGAAACCTCGTGCAAAAGATTGTATCTGAGGAACTACCATCGTAGACGCGAGTAACACCTCATATAGATACGAACAGAAAAACTCAACCTGTAAAGGTTGGGTTTTTTCTTTTTTTCCAAGATGTGAAATAAATATGAAACAATTGCCCTACTCTTTCGTATACCTTATTGCACATACGTTGAAGCTGATAGAAGGAAAGGAGGTACATGCAATGAGTGCAGCAAGGCTAGTAAAAAGCCGCGTGCGATTGCTTTTTTCACTTCTTTGCCTGATTATGGGAATGACGATGCTTCTTGCTCCCGCATCCACAACAGCGCAGACCTATCAAAAAGCTGTCTGGATTCCAGTAGATAGCACGATCGAGCGAGGGCTGGAGAGCTTTTTAGAAAGAGCATTTGCTGACGCACAGGAGCAGCAGGCAGACCTTGTTATCTTGCACATCAATACGCCAGGTGGAGAAGTGAATGCTGCCGACCAGATTGGTCAGTTGATCCGTCAGGCTCCCATGCATGTGATAGCCTATATTGATAACCAGGCTTTTTCAGCGGGAACGTACATCGCCCTGAATGCAAATGAAATTATTATGACTCCAGGCAGTAGCATGGGGGCAGCCGCACCGATTGACTTGGCAGGGAATGCAGCAGATATCAAGTTCATTTCCGGTTGGAGCAATAAAATGAAGGCGGCAGCTGAGTTGAACAATCGCAATCCTGACGTTGCCCGCGCGATGGTGGAAATCGATACAGAATTCCCAGGATTAAAGCCAAAAGGAACCGTGCTTTCTCTCGATGCCCAACAAGCGAAGCAGTTGGGTTATGCAGATGATGTGGTGTCCAATGAGGAAGCGCTGCTCAAAAAGCTTGGCATTCAGCCAGATTCCCTTCAAACGATTGAGCCAACAGGTGGAGAGCTAGTCGCTAGATGGGTGACGAGTCCCATTGTGATGAGTCTTCTGCTCATCATTGGACTGGGAGGAATTGTTGTAGAACTGTTTGCCCCGGGCTTTGGTGTTGCGGGGACGATTTCGCTCGTCTCGTTCAGTCTGTATTTCTTCGGGCATTATGTAGCGGGATTTGCCAACTGGTTGCACATCGGACTGTTTGCCATCGGAATCTTACTGATGCTTCTGGAAATTTTTCTTCCGGGTGGCATTGTCGGAGGGATTGGCTTCGTGAGCATTGTAACAGGCCTCGTAATGGCAGCCTACGACACACAGCAAGGGCTTGCATCTCTAGGTGTAGCTGCTTTGATCACGGCAATTGTAACGTTCATGTTAGTGAAGAAATACGGGGTCAAAGGTCTATTCAACAAGTTTATCTTGGGTGACACGCAGCGCAATGAAGAAGGCTACGTAGCACCGCGCGATCAGCGTGAGCTGCAAGGAAAATCAGGCATTGCCCTTACAACATTGCGCCCGGCAGGGGTCGTCAAGGTGGAAGGAAAACGTGTGGATGCAGTATCGGTAGGTGGTTTCATTGAAGCGGGTACCGCCATCACCGTTTTGCAAGTAGAAGGCACGCGTATCGTCGTTGCCGAATTAGAACAAAAGGAGTGAGCTCTTCATGTTTGAAAGTGGTTTGATTCCCCTTATTTTTATGGTGGCAGTAGCCATTGTCGTACTTTCTGTTTTCTTCTCGTTCGTACCAGTTATGCTCTGGATTTCTGCACTGGCTTCCGGTGTGAATATCGGGATTATTACCCTCGTCGCTATGCGCTTGCGTCGCGTCGTACCATCTCGTATCGTGAATCCGTTGATTAAAGCGCGTAAAGCGGGCTTGCAGTTGGATACAAACCAATTGGAGAGCCATTATCTTGCAGGCGGTAACGTAGACCGTGTAGTAGATGCGCTCGTAGCAGCACAACGCGCAGATATTCCACTCGGCTTCGAACGAGCAGCAGCAATTGATCTGGCTGGTCGTGATGTATTGGAAGCGGTACAAATGAGCGTTAACCCAAAAGTGATTGAAACACCTGTAGTAGCAGCAATGGCAAAAGACGGTATCGAGCTGCGCACTCGTGCAAAAGTAACGGTTCGTGCCAACATCGATCGCTTGGTCGGTGGTGCTGGTGAAGAAACAATTATCGCCCGCGTAGGTGAGGGGATCGTATCGACAATTGGTTCATCAAAAGGACATAAGGACGTATTGGAAAATCCGGATCTGATCTCTAAAACGGTATTGAACAAAGGTCTGGATGCCGGAACTGCTTTTGAAATTCTCTCGATTGATATTGCGGACGTGGATGTAGGGAAGAACATCGGGGCACAATTGCAAACCGACCAAGCGGAAGCAGATAAGCGTATTGCCCAAGCGAAAGCGGAAGAGCGTCGCGCCATGGCGGTAGCCCAAGAGCAAGAAATGATTGCGCGCGTACAAGAAATGAAAGCAAAAGTAGTAGAAGCCGAAGCACAAGTACCACTGGCTTTGTCCGAAGCATTGAAAAGTGGCAAAATGGGCGTAATGGATTATTACAACATGCAAAACATTGCTGCGGATACACAAATGCGTCAATCCTTCGGGCATGCAGGTGATAAACAAGATCCTGCTCTGCCAGACGAGAAAGAATAAGGGCGATTGCCATGGAAGATCTCATGGATCTCGTCGTAGATTTATTGGGTTGGATCATCCCGCTCATCGGCAAGTTCTGGTTTGTTATCCTTGGTTACTTAGGATATAAAGCTCTTGGAAAAGCCGGAAAGAAAAAGATGTCTCAAGGCAAAAAAATGCCTCCGCTTACCCCGGCCACAACGTCGGATATCCCTATGGAAACGGAGGATTATGGCAGAGAGACGGTGCGGGCATCCTCCAAATACGAGCCACTTCAGCAAGAATCGATGGAAGGGATTGGAGTCGAGCAGGAATGGGCATTCTCCAGTACAGCTCGTGCCTCAACGGGTCCAACTATCACAGTGAAGCAAGCGGAAACGATGAAGGCTACTGATTCGGAACGAATGGGAACACTCCCATCGAAACACGGCAATCCGCGTGATGGGATGAAGTGGGCACTCATTTTTGGAGAGCCGCGCTCAAAAGCTCCATACGCCCAGCAGGTTCGGCAAAGAAAAATATAATAATAGCAACTAGTCAAGCAGGTGAACCTCGGTTCGCCTGTTTTTTATTGATAAGCAACGTCTTATGTCGAAATATATCGAATAACTTGTCTTGTTTCTCGTATCCTTGTTTACTATCCTGAATGTATAGAAAATTCTCCCGATAGAAGAAGGGGTAGAGGTCAAGCGATGAATCAACAAATTTTTGAACAAATGGGGCGGTTTCGTCAAAAAGTGATTCGGCTTGCCATCTTCGAAAACAAATCGATATATGAAACGGCGATCGCCTGCGGTTGTACAGCTGAAAAAGTAAAACGAGTCATGAAAAAATGGAAGGCGCTTACAAAAGGAAAAGAGCTGGTTTCTGCTACAAAAGAAAGCAAATAATCGATGTGTTTTGCTGAAAGTATTCCAAAGACTGAGTTCTCAACTGCTTGCTAATCCGTGAGCGACGAGGGCTCTTTTTTTGTGGCTGTTTTTGATGAATGCCTCTTTATGCTCGCGCATACGCATAGATAAGAATGGTTTTGCACCTGCAAACAGATGAGATCGTCATATTCGCCAATATACAGAACGAGAAGGGGGGCTAATCCATGAAGCGTTGGAGCCGCCGTCTGCGCCAGCTGGCCGGAGGGGTGTTGGATCTGCCGCAAGATGTAGTCCTGGAAGTCCCGCGCATCACAATGATCGGTCATTTGCAAATGTATATAGAGAATCATCGAGGAGTCTTGCATTTTAGCGAAAAAGAGCTTCGCTTGCTGTTGACGAACGGTCAAATGATTGTTTCAGGTGAACAGCTTGTCATCCGGGCGATTTTGCCCGAGGAGGTTTTGTTAGAAGGCAGGATCGGTGGCGTGAAATTTTTGGAGACGGGACCACAGAGCTCGTAATCTTTGCTAGAAGGAGGGGGCGGCACTTATGCGGAATGGAATCAAGGAGTGGGTGGATGGACATGTAACCATTACCGTTCGGGGAAAGCGATTTGAGCGGATGCTGAATATGGCCGTACGGGATGGAATTCGAATCTGGAATATTCGCAGGGTAGGAGAAGAGGTGACTCGTTGCGATATTTTGATTCGTGATTATTTTCGTTTACGGCCGCTTTTAAAAGAGACAGGCTGTCGAAGTCACGTTGAGGCAAGAGACGGACTGCCTTTCTGGCTGCTGCGGTTACGAAGACGATCTGGATTGGCAATTGGGGCTGCTCTTTTTTTCATCGGATTGTACATGCTCTCCTCCTTCGTTTGGAGTGTCGAAGTAAGTGGGACAAAAATGGTTGATCCGCGACGAGTGATTCAAGCCGCTGAACAAGTGGGGATTAAAGAAGGGGCATGGAAGGTCAAACTAAAAGAACCGTTGGTTTTGCAAAAAGAGCTGTTGAGTCTGCTACCTGAAGCGTCCTGGGTTGGAATCGAGATTCAAGGAACCAAGGTCATGCTTCAAGTGGTTGAAAAAGAGGCTCCCGTAAAGCCGCTTGCAACAGGTCCCCGTCATCTTGTAGCGAAAAAGAGGGCTGTCGTCCATAAAATTCTCCCAGAGGTTGGTCGTAGTCAGGTTGTGAGCAATCAATTGGTAGAAAAAGGCCAAGTGCTCATTTCTGGGATCATTGGCAATGACGCCCGTCAACAAGCTGTATCAGCGAGAGGCAAGGTGCAAGGGGAAGTGTGGTATATGAGTAACACATCGGTCCCGCTAAAACAAACGATGCACCGTCTGACGGGGGAAAAGCTGGAACATCAATACCTGCTTGTAGGCCCCTATGCGATATACGTGTGGCCATTTGAAAAACAGTCCTTTGCACAAGCCGAAATGGCAGAACAACGGTTTTTGCCCTCGTATGCGGGATATACCTCACCACTTGGCTGGAAGACAGTAACGTACGCGCAATCAGAACCCGTTCAAACAGAAATGAGCGTAGAGGAAGCGACGGAACTGGCTAAAAAATTCGCCAGGGAGGATATCTTGCAAAAAGCTGGAAAAGATGCGTTCATTCAGGACGAAAAAGTTTTGCACGTCACAACAGAGAATGGTAAAGTTTACGTAAGCATTCATTTTTCCGTCATTGAAGATATTGCCATTGAACAGCCTTTTGTGGGGCAGTGAGGGATGGCAAACAAATGACGCATTGCTGATTACCGTTGCAAGGAGATGGAAGCCTGTTGCACGTACAAGATGAGGTAAGAATCCCGTTTTCAGACGCATCTGAGGCCTTGCTGTTGTTCGGACCACATGACGCGTACCTAACACTGATCGAGCAAAGAAGTACCGCCAAAATTATGACCCGTGAAGGCGAACTGGTTATTAGCGGGGATAAGCCGGAAGTGGACAAACTGACAGAGTTGATTGAAATTCTGCTACAGTTGATTCGCAGAGGGATTGCCCTGTCCGAACGAGACATCTCTTATGCGATGTCGTTGATTGAACGGGGAGAAGGTGCCCAACTGCTCGATGTGTATGATGAAGAAGTCGCTCGTACCCAACGTGGCAAAGTAATCAGGGCAAAGACTTTGGGCCAGCGTCATTACTTGTCTGCGATCAAGAAGCATGACATTGTGTTTGGAATTGGACCAGCTGGTACCGGAAAAACGTATTTGGCTGTTGTCACAGCAGTAAATGCGTTGAAAAATGCGCGTGTCAAACGGATCGTTCTTACCAGACCGGCCGTAGAAGCAGGGGAAAGCCTTGGATTTTTGCCAGGAGATTTACAGGAAAAAGTAGACCCTTATCTGCGTCCGCTCTATGATGCCTTGTACGACATGCTGGGCAATGAACAAGTCGCCAAAATGATGGAACGTGGACTCATTGAGGTTGCACCTTTAGCGTACATGCGTGGTCGAACGCTCGAAGATTCCTTTGTCATTTTGGATGAAGCCCAGAACACAACTCCCGAGCAAATGAAAATGTTTTTGACCAGGCTTGGCTTTGGTTCCAAAATGGTCATTACAGGTGATGTGACCCAGGTGGATTTGCCAAAAGGCAAGAAATCCGGATTGCGCGAAGCACAGCGCATCTTAAATCCGATTTCCGATGTAGCCTTTATTCATTTCCAAGAGGGAGACGTCGTTCGTCACAGTCTGGTACAAAAAATCATCGCTGCTTATGCCAAGGAAGAAGTAGATCACGGCTATTAATAAATGGCGTCACAAAAAGGAGATCGTTTATCTGTGTTTTCTGTAGAAATCCTTCATGAAGAAATCGAACCGATCGATGAGAATTTGCAAAACCTGCTTGTCCGTTGTTTGGAAGCAGCGGCAAAGCTGGAAGACGTACAAGGAGAAGTCGTTGTAACGCTTGTGAACAACGAGCGCATCCACGAGCTGAATCGCGACTATCGAGGCGTTGATCGGCCTACGGATGTTCTGTCCTTTGCGATGAACGAGCCGGGTGAAGGGGAAATGGAAATCTTCATCGATGAGGATGAGGCCAGCGAGTTTCCGAATATGCTTGGAGATATCATCATCTCCGTGCCCAAAGCACATGAGCAGGCCGAAGACTATGGTCATTCATTCGAACGTGAACTCGGATTTCTCACGGTTCATGGTTTTCTTCACCTTCTGGGCTATGATCATGGGACGCCAGAAGAAGAGAAGGAAATGTTTTCACGTCAAGAAAAGGTGCTGGAAGAAATCGGCTTGACGAGGTAGGAGATTACGTTGAAGGAATGGCGACGATTGACTCGCAGCTTCGCCTACGCTCTGCAAGGAATTTCCTATACCGTACGGACACAGCGAAACATGCAAATCCACGTAGCCGCAGCCATTGTAGTGCTGGCGGCAGCGTGGTGGCTGCAGATACCCCGCAGCGATGTTTTGCTGGTCCTTTTTTCTATCGGTCTGGTCTTCTCCCTTGAGCTGGTAAATACCGCGATTGAAGCAGTCGTTGATTTGGCTTCCCCGGAATGGCACGCCAAGGCGAAGATTGCCAAAGATGTCGGAGCAGGAGCTGTGCTTGTGGCGGCTATCCTGACCATTCTCATTGGAGTCCTCGTATTTGGACAGCCACTGTTGCAAAAAGTATGGGGATAGTTTTTACTAGTAGGGAGAGAAGAAAATTTTTCATAGCCAAATGAGTTACCGGACGGGTCATTCTAGTTGACCTTTCAGTCTGGTTTCTTCGTGTCTCATTGGACACATTCTGTTGTGAAATGATGTTAAAGATCAATCATATGAGGAATGATGAAAATGGATAAACAAGCATTATTAGCACAAGCAATCGAAGCCAGAAAGCTCGCTTATGTACCGTACTCCAAGTTTCAGGTAGGAGCAGCTCTTTTAGCTGAGAGTGGCAAGGTTTATTTGGGAGGCAATATTGAAAATGCAGCGTACTCCCTGTGCAACTGCGCAGAACGTACGGCTCTTTTTAAAGCGTTCTCGGAAGGCGATCGGACTTACAAGGCACTAGCAGTCGCTGCCGATACGCCGCAAGCTGTATCACCGTGCGGAGCGTGCCGACAAGTCATGGCAGAGCTGTGCCCGCCGGACATGCCTGTATTTTTGACGAATCTCAAAGGCGACATTTTGGAAACGACAGTATCTGCCCTGCTGCCAGGCGCATTCACCAAGGAGGATTTACGTGGATAATCGCAAGACCAAGCAATCGTTTAAATCGGGCTTTGTTTCCATTGTGGGACGGCCAAATGTTGGAAAATCAACACTGTTGAATCATATTGTAGGACATAAAATCGCCATCATGTCGAATAAGCCGCAAACGACACGCAACAAAATTACGGCTGTTCATACGACAGAAGAAGGTCAGATCATTTTCTTGGATACACCTGGTATCCATAAGCCGCAGTCCAAACTCGGAAATTACATGGTTTCCGTTGCTGAAAATACATTGAACGAAGTAGACCTTGTTCTGTTTGTTGTCGACGCAACAGAGAAACGCGGAGCAGGGGACGACTACATCATCGAGCGTCTGAAGCAGGTCAAAACGCCAGTATTTTTGGTCATCAACAAAATTGACAAGGTGCACCCGGAAGCACTGCTGCCGATTATTGACGATTACCGCAAATTGTATGATTTCAAGCAGATCGTTCCAATCTCTGCGCTAGCAGGAAACAACACAGCTTCATTGCAGGAGGCTATTTTGGGCGAAATGGAAGAAGGCCCAATGTATTATCCTGCGGATCAGGTGACGGATCATCCTGAACGCTTTGTTGCAGCCGAGTTGATTCGGGAAAAAGTTCTGCATTTGACGAGAGAAGAAGTACCTCACTCCATCGCTGTCGTGATTGAAGAGATGAAACGAGGCGAAAATGGTAAAACGCTTTACATTTACGCGGCCATTTACGTAGAGCGGGATTCCCAGCGCGGTATTTTGATCGGACAAAAAGGTCAGATGCTCAAAGAAATCGGTCAACGTGCGCGCAAGGATATCGAGCGGCTGATGGGGGACCAAGTATTTTTGGAGCTATGGATCAAAGTGAAAAAGGATTGGCGTAACCAAGAGCGGATGCTGCGTAACTTCGGTTTCTACGACGAGCAATAATATTCCCATCGCGATGTGTTAATTTTTCCAAGGCATAGAATAACGGGCAAAGGTGATTCTAAGAAGGAAGTGGATAGACCCGATATAGGAAAGGATGATGCTCCATGCTTCGTGACTTTTCTTGGAGAGTTTTCGCTTCAACCGGTGACATCCATGCTTACCTTCTCTACCGTGATCACCATCAAACGGATGTTTCCAGCGAGGAAACCTCGTTTGATCTCGCCCAGGAAGAATTGGGTGACACGCAGGCATGCTTGTAAAGTGGGAAGGGATTGTCATTCGCAGTGTGGACTATGGTGAGTCCAGTAAAGTGGTGACATTGTTTACCCGGGAGAACGGCAAATTAGGCGTGATGGCCCGTGGTGCCAAAAAGACCAAAAGCCGCATTGCCGCCGTCTCCCAGTTGTTTTCGCATAGTTATTATCTATGCAAGGCAGGACCCGGTACGGGAATGCCTGATCTCTCTCAGGGAGATATGTTGGATTCGTTCCGGGATATGCGGCAAAGCCTGACTGCTACGGCTTATGCTGCATACATAGCAGAACTTTTGGATCGACTGACGCAGGAAAGGGAGCCGAATCCCTACTTGTTTCAGCTACTCCTTCATACGTTCCGCTATTTGGATGAAGGACGAGATGCTGAGATCCTCTGTCGTATTTTTGAGACCAAGATGCTAATTGTAGCGGGGATCTCCCCGCAGCTCACGGCGTGTGTAAACTGTGGCGAACAGCGCGAGCCCTATGCAATCAGTGTAGGACAGGGCGGCCTGTTGTGCCCAGTTTGCCAGCCTTCCGATCCGTATGCGATGGCAGTTACACCCTCTACCTGGAAGCTGCTACGGCTGTTCCAGGTATTTGATTTGGAGCGGCTTGGTGACATTGAAGTAAAACCGGCTACACGCAACCAGCTCAAGCATGTGCTGCGGAGTTTTATGGACGAGTATCTGGATATCAGGCTGAAAAGTCGAGCATTTCTGGAACAACTGGAGCGTATGGAAAGAATGACGCAATCCGATCAGGACTAATTGACATACGAATTTGTTTTCGTTATGATAAGTACCAAACTTGTATACCGAATGTTGCCATGAAGGAAAAGAGTAATCGGCCACTGGCTGTGAATAGCGAATCGGGGATAGTGGGAGCCCGGTCACCATGCTGATGAAGGGCGTTCTGGAGCAATTTGATTGTAAGGTGGGCGAAGAAGTCATTCGCCAAGTAGGGTGGAACCGCGAGAATCCTCTCGTCCCTACACTGTCGCATCAGGCAGTGTAGAGGCGGGAGTTTTTTTAGTTTTGACTTAAAGCCAAGTTCTAATAAGTTTTAGAGGAGGAAAAAGCATGAAAATGACATTTCAAGACATCATTTTGACGCTGCAAAACTTTTGGGCAAAGCAAAATTGTCTCATTGTCCAGCCGTATGACGTTGAAAAAGGGGCAGGTACGCTAAACCCAATGACCTTCCTTCGTTCCATTGGACCTGAGCCGTGGAATGTGGCATATGTAGAGCCTTCCCGTCGCCCGGCTGACGGACGCTATGGGGAAAACCCGAACCGTTTGTATCAGCATCACCAGTTCCAAGTCATCATGAAACCATCGCCAGACAACATTCAGGAGCTGTACCTGGAGAGCTTGCGCGAACTCGGAATCGAGCCACTAGAGCATGATATCCGATTTGTAGAGGACAACTGGGAGCACCCTGGTCTCGGCGCATGGGGCTTAGGCTGGGAAGTTTGGCTGGACGGAATGGAGATCACACAATTCACGTACTTCCAGCAAGTGGGCGGTCTGGAATGTAAACCAGTAGCAGTCGAGCTGACTTACGGACTGGAGCGTTTGGCTTCCTATATTCAGGAGAAAGAAAATGTGTTCGATCTGGAATGGTGCAACGGGTATACGTACGGAGATGTATTCTTGCAACCAGAATACGAGCATTCCAAATACACATTCGAGCTGTCTGATGTCGACATGCTGTTCTCTCTCTACAATACGTATGAGGCAGAAGCAAAGAGACTGATGGCGGAGCGACTGGTTTACCCAGCTTATGACTACGTACTGAAATGCTCGCACACCTTTAACTTGCTTGATGCGCGTGGAGCCATTAGTGTGACGGAGCGTACTGGCTACATCGCTCGTGTACGTAATCTGTCTCGTGAAGTAGCACAAACCTACTATAAAGAGCGTGAGCGCCTCGGTTTCCCGCTCTTGCAAAAAGGCAACGCAGACGCTGCCGATCAAGTGAATCAGGTGAAGGGAGAGGATACGAATGAGTAAGCGCGATCTACTTGTAGAGGTTGGTTTGGAAGAAATGCCTGCTCGTTTTGTCGCACAGGCAGCGGCACAATTCAAGGAAAAAGTAGAAAAGTGGCTGACTGCTGAGCGCGTGCCGTTTGATCAAATTACGGCATTGGAGACACCTCGTCGTTTTGCCCTGTTGATCAATGGATTGGCAGAAAAGCAGCCTGATCGCAATGATGAAGCGAAAGGCCCTGCACGCAAAATCGCACAAGATGAAGCGGGGAACTGGTCCAAGGCAGCACTCGGATTTGCACGAAGCAACAATGTTGAGCCTGACCAACTGTATTATAAAGAAGTAAACGGCATCGAGTATGTTCATGCTCGCAAATCTGAAGCAGGAAAACCAACTACCGAGCTGTTGCCGCAACTGGCTGAAGTGATCACCGGTATGAGCTTCCCTAAAAACATGCGCTGGGGCGCACGCGATTTGAAATACGTTCGTCCGATTCGTTGGCTGGTTGCTTTGTTTGGCGATGAATTGATCGATCTGGAGATTGCAAGCGTAAAAAGCGGACGCGTTTCTCGTGGACACCGCTTCTTGGGAACAGAGGTTACGTTGAATCACCCAAGCGAATACGTGAGCAAGCTGGCTCTGCAATATGTCATGGTGAATCCCGACGAGCGCAGAGCAGCCATTGTAGAACAGATTCATCGTTTGGAGAAGGAAAATGGCTGGACGATTCCAATGGACGAAGGACTTCTGGATGAGGTAGTCCATCTTGTAGAATATCCAACCGCTCTTTACGGTACGTTTGAGCAAGAATTCCTTTCCATTCCACGTGAGGTTTTGGTTACCTCCATGCGTGAGCACCAGCGTTATTTCCCTGTTGAAAACGCAGAGGGTCAATTGCTGAATCATTTTGTGACAGTACGTAACGGAGACAGCCGCGCTCTGGAAAACGTTGCGAAAGGGAATGAAAAAGTTCTTCGCGCACGCCTGTCTGATGCTCGTTTCTTCTACGTGGAAGACCAAAAGCTGTCCATTGAGAGCTGCCTGAAACGCTTGGAAACAATCGTTTACCATGAAGAGCTGGGAACAATCGGTGATAAAGTTCGTCGCGTACGCAAAACAGCTACGCAAATTGCAAGCAAGCTGGGTGTGAGTGCGGAAGAGACGAAACAAGTAGACCGCATTGCAGAAATCGCAAAATTTGACCTCGTTACCAACATGGTAGGTGAATTCCCTGAACTGCAAGGGATTATGGGTGAAGATTACGCGCGCAAAGCGGGTGAGTCCGACCTCGTCGCAAGTGGTGTATTCGAGCATTACCTCCCACGTTTTGCAGGGGACAAAATGCCTGCTTCTGCCCAAGGCGCAATAGCCAGCCTGGCTGACAAGATGGACACGATCGTAGGCTGCTTCTCGATCGGTATTGTGCCTACTGGCTCACAGGACCCGTATGGATTGCGCCGTATGGCAGCGGGGATCGTTGCGATTTTAGTGGAGCGCGACTGGCAAATTTCTCTTGCTGATCTGTGGAATGCTGCGCTGGAAGGCTATGTCGCACAAGGCGTAAACAAGAGAGCGGCAGAAGACGTGAAAAAAGACCTCGTAGACTTCTTCGCACTTCGTCTGAAAAACGCCTTGCAGGATCATGGCGTTCGCTACGATGTCATCGACGCTGTTCTTGCTGCAGACCTGACACTGGTTCCAGAGGTGCTGGCAAAAGCAAAAGCACTGATGGGAGCTGTACAAACAGAGGAATTCAAGCTGATTGTGGAGCAATTTAACCGGGTGAACAATCTGGCACAAAAAGCGGAAGCAGACCAAGTCAGCGAAGCTCTGTTCGCAGAAGATGTGGAACGTGCCTTGTATCAGGCATTCCAAGCTGTTCAGAAGGATGTAGAAGGTCTGAAGGATCAAGAGAAGGTGCTCGCAACCTTGTCAACCTTGCGCCAGCCGATCAATGCATTCTTTGATAAAGTAATGGTCATGGCAGAAGATCAGGTTGTTCGTGCGAATCGTCTGGGGCTTCTCTTGCAGCTTTCTCGTGTGCTTTATCGCTACGCAGACTTTTCCAAAGTGGTATTCGCTTAAACAAAATAAAAACCGGTGCCTTCGTCTGAAAATCAGGCGGGGGCACCTTTTTTCCGCGTGAAAGAAGGAATATCCCGTCGAATAGAGTAATACTAGGAAGAGGTAAAGACAGAACCGGGGTGATTGGTCATCGAGCTTACCAAACGACAAGAGCACATCTTACAGATAGTGAAGGATGACGGACCGATAACAGGAGAGCATATCGCGGAGCGACTGAATTTGACTCGCGC
Source organism: Brevibacillus sp. FIR094 (assembly GCF_050477165.1). NCBI lineage: Bacteria > Bacillati > Bacillota > Bacilli > Caryophanales > Paenibacillaceae > Brevibacillus > Brevibacillus sp. FIR094. Next base: position 27,092 of record NZ_JBEAES010000042.1, read on the forward strand.
GACGCTACGCCCTGATTTATCCATCCTCACAATGTCAGGATATCTAGAAGCCAGACCTCGGGTCGGGTATTTTTATGCCGGCAGACCCGCAAGCTCAGTCATAAGTGAACGGCTTCACAAGCTTCTCGTCAATGACTACAAGGCGGTACCGATCGTGGTTTCCGAATCCGCCTCGGCTTACGACGCCATCGTTACCCTCTTTTTGGAGGATGTTGGCACGTTATTCGTCGTCAATCAAAAAGGATATTTGGCTGGCGTGATCTCACGAAAAGACCTCCTGCGGGCTTCTTTAGGCAATAAGACGTTGGAGGATGTGCCGGTCAGCATTATCATGTCTAGGATGCCGAATATCATTACATGTGCACCTGATGAGTCCTTGTACGCAGCCGCCAAAAAGCTGATTGATTTTCAGATCGATTCTCTGCCTGTCGTAAGGCCGAGTGAGGAAGATCCGAAGCACATGGAGCTGTTGGGGCGCGTCACCAAGACGACGATCGCGAAAGCATTTGTAGAATTGGGCAGCGAACCGAAAGTGTAGGAGGAGAAGCGATGCAGGGTAATCAGCGAGGACAGCTCATCTATGTAGTCTCAGACTCCATCGGCGAAACGGCCGAACTTGTCGTTCGCGCAGGAGCTAGTCAGTTTGATCGTTTTTTGTTTGATGTACAAAAGTATCCGTATATAGAAGACAAGGAATCGATTGACGAAATTATTGCTTCCGCAAAAGAATCGCGGGCAATGATCGTGTTCACTCTGGTCATTCCGGAGCTGAATGCGTATATTACACAACAAGCTGCTCTTCACGGAATTCCAGCTCTTGATGTCATGGGGCCTCTGATGAATACATTGCAGGGCATGTTGAAAGAGCCACCAACAGGAAAACCGGGCTTGGTTCGCCGGCTGGATGAAGAGTATTTCCGCAAAGTAGACGCCATCGAGTTTGCCGTCAAATACGACGACGGTCGGGACCCACGCGGCCTGTTGCGCGCAGATGTGGTTTTGATTGGCGTTTCGCGTACTTCCAAGACGCCTCTTTCCATGTATTTGGCTAACAAGCGACTTAAGGTTGCCAATGTTCCGCTTGTCCCGGAGGTAGAGCCACCAGAAGAATTGTTCCAACTGCCAATAGAACGTTGTATTGGGCTTACCATCAATCCGGAGCAACTGAACGGCATTCGGACAGAACGTCTGAAGGCACTAGGGTTGACTTCACAAGCAAATTACGCCAATCTCGAACGGATTGCCGAAGAACTGGCTTATTCCAAGCGCATTATTGAGCGCCTTGGATGTACCGTTATCGATGTATCCAACAAGGCAGTGGAAGAAACGGCAAACATCATTTTGGAGATGATTAGAAAAAACAATCTCCGTAATGAAAGGAAATAGGCCGAAAGAAGGATTTTGACGTTTTTTGTAGAAAATCAATTAGCCGAGGTACTTTTATACGTGAGTTTCTCAGCGTTTATTGCACTTAGAAATGTGGAAAAGTAATAAAAGAAGAAAAGAAGTTTGATGCAAAGAAGGAAATTGACGAATTTTGACGAACTAAATATTCTCACGTGCGATTCTCCTAATAAAGGTGGAAAGACATGACTGGTCCCACTTCAGATGAATTTGTAAATCAAGTGCGTGCCGCTGTCGACATCGTAGACGTTGTAGGAGAGTACGTTCAACTGAGAAAAAGCGGTCGTGCCTTTCTCGGTCTATGTCCGTTTCACTCTGAAAAGAGCCCTTCCTTCAATGTAAATGCAGAGCGACAGTTTTTTCATTGCTTTGGCTGTGGAGCAGGTGGGGATATCTTTTCCTTTTTAATGAAACTGGAGCAATTGACTTTTCCAGAGGCACTGCACAAATTGGCGGAGCGTGCCGGGATAGCTGTGCCCCAGCCGCAGCAAGTAGAGGAATCACCTGAAAAACGGATGAAACATGCGATGCAGGAAGCGCATACGTTCGTTTCACGCCTCTACCACTACGTGCTTACGAAAACCCCTTATGGCGCAGAAGCGATGAAGTATCTCGCAAAGCGCGGAATGTCTGAGGCGACAATAGCCGAATATCAAATCGGATTTGCTCCGGATTCCTGGGATTTCGTAACGCAGCAGTTGACAAAGCGGGGATTTTCACAGGAATTGATGGTGGAAGCAGGGCTTTTGGCCAGAAGCGATGCAGGAAAAATCTTTGATCGCTTTCGAGGTCGTATCATGTTTCCGATCCAGGATTCTCAAGGTAACTTCATCGGATTTGGTGGACGCTTACTGCAAGGATCGAAGCCCAATTCCAACCAGAAGTCTCAACCCAAGTATCTGAATAGCCCGGAAAGCCTTTTGTTCAACAAAAGCGCTACGCTGTTTAATCTTCATCGTGCGCGCCCCATTATTAGAAAGAGAAAAGAGGCGCTGTTGTTTGAAGGATATGTCGATGTCATATCGGCATGGCAGGCGGGTTTTATGCAAGGCATTGCCACTTTGGGAACAGCCTTGACGGAGCAGCAGGCCAGAATTCTTCGTCGTAATACAGAGTCAGTCGTACTCTGTTATGACGGAGATGCTGCAGGACAAGAAGCAACGAGCAAAGCGATTCACGTTTTGCAGCAAGCCGGTTTGATCGTTCGAGTTGCTCCACTTCCACAAGGAGTGGACCCGGATGATTACATCCGCCAGCATGGGGCTGAAGCATTTTCCCAGCAGGTATTGTTACAGGCGATGCCAATTACGGCTTTCCGTCTGAAACATTTACGCAGTCAGTTCGTAATAAAAGATGAGACGGACAAAGCTCGCTTAATCGCGAAGGCGGTCGAAATCATCAACGAGCTCAACAGCCCGGTGGAACGGGACATGTATCAACGGCAATTGGCAGAAGAATACTCCCTTACTCTCGGTGATCTCAAATGGGAGTCCAAACGCGCGTACAATCAGCAAAAAAGTGAGCGCCAAAGGGATAAAGTGACGCCAGCATGGAATAATAGTATAAATAATGGCAAAGTTACGCTCGCGAAAACACTGCCACCCGCTTATCACACGGCTGAGCGCATGCTGCTTTACTACATGATGCGGAACGAAGAAATAGCTGCCCGCGTCCAACAGGAATGCAGCGCCCACTTTCAGGTGGATGAACACGATGCGCTGGCTGCCTACCTGTACGCCTACTATGCAGAGGGAAACCCGGAAGACCCTGGAAAGTTTATACATTACGTGCAAGACGATTTGTTAAAGCAATTAGCCTCGGGATTGGCCATGATGGAGTGCAACAACGATGTATCTGAATTAGAGATCGGTGACTACATCAAACAAGTGAATAACTACCCGAAGCGTGCCGAGTTGGAACGATTGCGCGATGAGCAGCGGAGCTTACACCTCCAAGCGGCCGCAGCGGACAGCGAGGATGCGCGCAAACAACTTGAACTTCAAGCAGCCGTTACAGGGATGAAGATTCTTGAATTGGAAAATGCTTTAAAAGAAGGGTAGCTTCAGATCATTCCCGGGGAAGGAGGGAAAGTAGATGAACAAGCAAAATATCACTTCCGACATGGAAGCAACGTCCATCGAACAAGTGAAGGAACAGCTGGTCGAATTAGGTAAGAAACGCGGCGCACTGTCGTATAAGGAGATTACTGCTCGCCTGGCAGGTTTCGAACAGGATTCTGATCAAATGGATGAGTTTTTTGAATATCTTGGTGATCAAGGCATTGAGATTAACAACAATGAGAATGAAGATGATGACGATGAAGTCGATCAGATGATCATCAAGGACGAGGACAACGAAGAATTCGATTATGACGATCTCTCCGTTCCGCCTGGAATCAAGATCAATGACCCTGTACGGATGTATCTGAAGGAAATTGGTCGAGTTCCTCTGCTCTCCGCAGAAGAGGAGATTAAACTGGCACAGCGAATTGAACAAGGTGATGAGGAAGCCAAAAGACGTCTGGCTGAGGCGAACTTGCGATTGGTTGTATCGATTGCGAAGCGTTATGTAGGACGCGGCATGTTATTCCTTGACTTGATTCAAGAAGGGAACATGGGTCTGATTAAAGCGGTGGAAAAGTTTGACTATCGCAAAGGCTACAAGTTCAGTACGTATGCGACCTGGTGGATTCGCCAAGCGATTACCCGTGCGATTGCAGACCAGGCTAGAACGATCCGTATTCCGGTTCATATGGTGGAAACGATCAATAAATTAATCCGCGTTTCCCGTCAGCTTCTGCAAGAGCTAGGTCGTGAACCTATGCCAGAAGAAATCGCTGAAAAAATGGATCTCACTCCGGAAAAAGTTCGGGAAATCATGAAGATTGCTCAAGAACCAGTATCCCTCGAGACTCCAATTGGGGAAGAAGACGATTCCCACTTAGGTGATTTCATTGAGGATCAGGATGCATTGGAGCCATCTGATGCAGCTGCTTATGAACTTTTGAAAGAACAGTTGGAAGACGTTTTGGATACATTAACAGACCGGGAAGAAAACGTACTGCGTCTGCGTTTTGGATTAGATGACGGTCGTACTCGGACGTTAGAAGAAGTAGGGAAAGTGTTTGGCGTAACCCGTGAACGGATTCGTCAGATCGAAGCAAAAGCGCTTCGCAAATTGCGTCATCCGAGTAGAAGTAAACGCTTAAAAGATTTCTTGGAATAACCGATATAAGAAGTATGTGGCCTACGTTAGCCGACGTAGGCTTTTCTTATTCATGAAAGTAAACACTTTTTGTCTTAGTTAGGAGGGGCCGCGTTGGACGACCAGCGCAAGCGCACGATCATCGCCGAAATTGAAAACTGGCGGCGCAACCATTTACTGCCTGAACATTACTGCATCTTCTTGTTAAATCTGTATACAGAAGGGGATCGGCCAAATACACCGGCGTCCGCAGGCGGGAATGAGCGAATGGGAACGGCACCGGGTGTGCTGTCAGGAAAAGTCAATTCAACATCATCTGTCACAAATACATATGCACCTAGAACTGTCTCTCCAGTGACGGGGAAAATGGTAGTGGCATGGCTCCTTGGTGCCTTTGTCATTGCTGGTTTGATCTTACTTGCTTTTCATTTTAACCGTTTTCAAACCCCAATGCAAATTACCATCTTTGCCTGTTTCGCTCTTGTTTTCTATATTCTGGGACTCGTTTATCGAAGGTCAGCCCCGCCATTAACGCATTTATTCCTGGCTTTGTCATTCTTGATCTTGATCGCAGGAGGCGTTTATTGCATCCAAAAATTGGATGGTAGCATGCCGTTTGTCCTGTTCTATCTAGGCTTCGTTTGCCTGTTACTGTGCATCAGCGCAATTGTTTTCGGCTACGCTTATTTGCTCTATGCAGGGTTACTGGGTTTGGCCATCTTGTATGGCATTACAACCGTTCATCGGGTAGGGATGGACTATACATGGTGGACATCGGAGTTGTACTGGGTACCGCTTGCGTGCTTGCTCACAGGTATGGGCTTCTTGATGAATAAGGCCAATGGAAAATGGGCGGGAGTATTTGCTGTATGTGGACTTGCCTTTTTCTTTGGTGCAGAGATACAGGCTCTGTATATTCCAGAAGCGAAGCGGGATATGATTCAATTACTGTTGTTCATTAAGGTGTTCATCGCGTCAACTTTGTTCTTCTTCACGCGAGGATATTGGTATGCGTGGTTGCGACTGTAAGACTCTGGGTGACTTCTCGTTTTCCTCTTCCTACTTATCTGTTACAATTTCAGAAGAGAAAAAACGGGGTGAATAGATGAACAACAAGTGGAAAGTCTTAATCGGTATTTTGCTGGCGGCTATTTTTCTGGGTGGAGAAACTGTAGCCAAGTTTATGGGTGTAAATACATACAGTCTCGGATTCATAGCAGCCTCTGTATCTTTTTTGGGAGCGATTTTATTAGGAGCACGCCGATCATAGGCGTGTTTTTTTTCGAAGAAATTACCACATGAATCCAAATCGTAGTGTATAATGGTAAGAGTATTCTGAACAAACGCTCAGTCAAAATTGTGTGTTTCTTTCTGGTTCTTTACTAAAGCGTTTTCAAGGGGGCGACGATTATGAACTTCGATTTGACTTCAGAACAGCAAATGTTGAAAAAAATGATACGTGAATTTGCTGATGAGGTAGTGGCACCAGGAGCAGATGAACGCGATAAAACCAAACAATTTCCTGTCGAAATATTCAAGCAGATGAGCGAACTGAACTTGATGGGTCTCCCTTTCTCTGAAAAATACGGGGGGGCGGGAGCTGATTCCACGAGTTTTGCGATCGTAGTAGAAGAGCTTAGTCGTGTATGCGGCTCTACAGGGATCACCTATTCGGCGCATATTTCGTTAGGTGGCGCACCGTTGGCTTTGTTTGGAACGGAAGAGCAGAAGGTGAACTATTTAAGCAAAATCTGTTCGGGCGAAAGCTTTGGTGCGTTTGGCTTGACAGAACCGAATGCAGGGTCTGACGCGGGTGGTACGAGGACGAATGCGGTCTTGGCTGATGGAGAGTGGACAATTAACGGTTCCAAATGCTTCATTACCAATGCCTCCTATGCTTCGTTTCTCGCCTTGACAGCTGTAACCGACAAAGAGCAGGGCTCACGCGGTATTACTGCATTTATCGTTCCGACAGATGCACCTGGTTTTCAAGTGCTGGCGAACTATGAAAAGCTCGGCTTACACAGCTCCAATACGACCGAGCTCGTTCTTGAAAATGTCCGGGTGCCAGAGGAAGACGTCCTTGGGAAAAGGGGCGAAGGCTTCAAGCAGTTCCTCATAACACTTGATGGTGGGCGAATCGGAATCGGCGCTATGGCAGTAGGAATTGCACAGGCTGCCTACGACAAAGCGCTGCAATACTCCAAGCAGCGTACGGCATTTGGTAATTCCTTAAGTCATTTTCAAGCGATCCAGCACAAGCTGGCGGATATGGCGATGCAAATAGAGCTGGCGAGAACGATGGTGTATAAAGCAGCTTGGCTGAAGGATCATGGTCGCAAATTTACGAAAGAAGCAGCAATGGCAAAATTGTATGCTTCAGAGATTGCCATGTCTGCTACTCATCAGGCCATTCAGATTCACGGTGGCTATGGGTATATGCGGGAGTATCAGGTGGAACGATTTTTCCGCGATGCCCGGCTGTTAGAGATCGGCGAGGGGACTTCAGAGATTTTACGTAATGTCATCGCAAGAGAAATCGGGTGCTAGCCTTTCCGTGTTTACAATGAAAGAGCATGACTGCCAGCGAAAACTGACAGCCATGGCTCTTTTTTTGTTTCTTATTTTTTTATTGATCGCCAGGTTGCACAGTTGGGAATCCAAATCCACTAGCGATATCGTCACCTACAGCAGCGTTTGAGCCACCTTTGATGTCATTTCCTGTCGCACGTTTTTGCAATTCTACGCGAACATCTTGATTGCTCCAAGATGGATTGGATGCCCAGATTTTTGCAGCCAAACCTGAAATGTGTGGTGTTGCCATGGAGGTTCCGCTAATGGAGTTATAGCCTCCGTTATTCCATGTAGACTGAATAGCGCGTCCTGGTGCTGATACTTCCACATCGCGCTCTTGAATCACGTAGTCTCCCGCTTGCCCGCTCTTGCCACGAGAAGAGAAGTCAGCCACACGGTAGGTACCGTTTTGTTGAACATTCTCTAACGCTGCTACGGCTACTGCATCCACTAATGCCCCAGGGTAGCCAATGCTATTCACTGTCGGTCCAGAGTTACCGGCTGCAGCGACGACTAATACACCGTTTTGGTTTGCATACTGAATGGCACTTTCCATAAGGGTACTCTTTCTGCTGGAGCCAAGGGACATAGAGACGATCGTTTTCACGCCTAATTGAGCGGATTGGTCAGCAGCGTAACGAATTGCATAGGCAATGTCATCCTCATAGCCGGAGCCTGAGTCATCCAATACTTTATATGCCCATAGCTTTGCTTCTGGTGCTACACCATAAACACCTGCGCCACTGCCGCCGTCAGCGAGAACAGTTCCAGCGACGTGTGTTCCATGACCATGCGCATCATTGCAAGCACCGGTAACAACAGGAGAAGCTTGCGTGAAATCGTTGCACTGCTCTGCATTAGCGGTTAGGTCCGGGTGCTGCGTAAACACGCCAGTATCAAGGACTGCAACACGAACATCTGTACCTCCAGTCGTAGCAGAGAGGGACTGGTTCTTATAGATCGCTTTAATTCCCCACGGAACGACTGCCGCAGGAGAGAACTCTGGCTCGCTTGCTTGATCTTCTTCTATATATTCAGCGATCTTTAATTTTTTCAACACGGTAATTTTTACATTGGGATCGCTTTTCAGCTGGTTAAGTTGATCACTATTTACATCGAGGGAGAAGCCTTCTTCACCAAAATCATGGCGTACGTCCAATGGTTCAGCAAAATAACCAGTTCTCACATCTGAATCTGACTGAATCAATACACGTGCAGTACCAAGTTCACTGAATTCACTGGTTGAATCATTACTAGCTGCCCCCACACCTGTGAAGACACTCATCACTAGCGCCGAAGAGAGTAAACCCATTGCCCACCACTTGCCGGTTCTTTTTTTCAAACTGTTCTCCTCCTTGAAAGATATTTAGTCTGTGTAGTTCATGATGTGCATGGCGTTAATATACATATCTGTAAAAAATTTGTAAATATTTATTTATTAAAATAAAGTTCATAATTTGGTAAAAATTAAGTTAAATTACATAAATTAACAAAAATATCGGCATGTTTAAAAACTTTCCTTGTTATTCCGAACATTACATCCAACAGAATGGCCTACCTGTAAGCCTCCCGACTACTTCCCAAGCCTCCCCCTTAGTTGCCTTGTCCCTACTGGGTGCAACAGTGAGGATTTTGTCGTTCTTTGCTGATCATCTGTTAGGGAATTAGCATTTCGCAATTGCTGCCAAATAGGGTAGAATAGAGGCAACGGAAGGTGAATATACAGATGACATCAGTATCAATATCCAAGCGGCTACAAACGATTGCCCGCTATTGTCCAGAAGGAGCCCGCGTCGCCGACATCGGGTCGGATCATGCGTTGTTGGCTTCTTATTTGCTTGTAAAAGGAATTGCTTCTTTCGTGATCGCAGGTGAATTGAATGAAGGGCCTTTTCAAGCGGCACAAAAACAAATACATACATTGCAGGTAAAAGATCGCGCTTCGGTGCGTAAAGGAAACGGACTCGCTGTATTACAGCCTGGCGAAGCAGATGTGATCTGCATTGCGGGGATGGGCGGTCAATTGATCGTTTCTATTTTGGAAGCAGGGAAAGACAAACTGGAAGGTGTGCAACGCCTGATTCTGCAACCAAACGTAGGGGAAGAAGCGGTTCGCCTGTGGATGATAGAGAATGGTTGGCAGTTAATCGCGGAGTCCATTTTGCAGGAGGACGGCGTGATTTATGAGATTCTCGTCGCAGAACGAGGCAATCCTACTTTGCTTTACGAGGGCAAAGATCGTACACAACAAGAGCTCCTGCGCATTGGTCCATTTCTTTGGGTGGAAAAATCAGAGGTTTTACAAGAGAAGTGGCTGAACGAGCAAGAAAAATGGCAAAAGGTCATCGTTCAATTAAAGCGTTCGGACAAGCCGGAAACAGCTGAACGAATTAAAGAAATCGAAGCAGAAGTAAAATGGATCGATGAGGTGATTGCATGCTTGCGCACGGACAAACCGTAATCCAGTATGTAGAACGTCTGGCGCCAAAATCGTTGGCGATGGAAGGCGACAAGATTGGCCTTCATGTAGGCACCTTGCAAAAAAAGGTGAAAAAAGTAATGATCGCCCTAGACGTGCTGGAATCTGTGGTGGATGAAGCAATTGCAGAGGGTGTAGACCTAATCGTGGCTCACCATGCCGTCATTTATCGACCACTCAAACACCTCCGGACGGATCTCGCCGCAGGACGCGTGTTCGAAAAGCTGATCAAGCACGACATTGCTGTATACACAGCCCATACCAATTTGGATGTTGCGTATGGGGGAATGAACGATTGGCTTGCAGAAGCCGTTGGACTCACTGACGTAGATGTACTGGATGTTCTTTCACGAGAAGCTTGGAAAAAGCTCGTTGTATTCGTACCCGCTACCCATAAGGAAGCAGTATTTTCCGCTCTTGCTGAAGCGGGTGCAGGGCATGTTGGCAACTATAGCCACTGTTCTTTTCAGACAGAAGGGACTGGAACCTTTTTACCAGGAGAAGGAACGAATCCCCATATCGGTTCGACAGGCCGATTGGAAAAAGCAGAGGAAGTTCGCATCGAGATGATTGTTCCTGCTTCTAGGCAATCGGCTGTGGTCAAAGCAATGCTTGCTGCCCATCCCTACGAAGAAGTCGCCTATGACATTATTCCTTTGGAGCAGTCCGGTACTGCATACGGAATTGGACGTATCGGCACTCTGCCTGCACCACTGACGCTGCGTGAGTTTGCTTTGCTCGTCAAAGAACGCTTTTCCCTCCAGGGTCTTCGCGTAGTTGGTGACTTGGATGCGACAGTCAAGAAAGTAGCGGTAGTAGGTGGAGACGGTAGCTCTTTTGTTTCCAAAGCCATTTTTAAAGGCGCGGATGTTTATTTAACCGGAGACATTGGGTATCACACCGCACACGATGCACAAGCAGAAGGCTTGTCGATCGTAGATGCTGGTCACAATATCGAAAAAATCATGAAGGAAAAGCTGGCGACCATCTTGCTTGAACAATTGCAGGCAAATGGTTACGAAACAGAGGTTATTCCTTCGCGCGTGCACACAGATCCGTTCCAGTTTGTATAAGACGTAGCAGGATCAACCTTTGGTTGCCTGCCAGATGAAGTGTAGGAGGATATTATGTGCAAAAACTAATCCGGACGATTTCTTGTGGATTATTAACGTTAAGCTTACTCACCCCCGGCGTCGCATCAGCGGCTGGGGGCTTATTGCCATACAATGACATCAACAAGCACTGGGCGCGAAACGCAATCATTCAAGGTGTGCAGATCGGCTTGTTTGAGGCTGGTCCAAATGTTCCCAAGTTTTACCCAAATCGTGACATGACACGTGCGGAATTTCTCGTCATGATCGATCGTCTTTATTACGGTGGGCAGTATCATATCTATCCGCTTACTTTCTTATCCGAGCATTCGGAGTGGGCGCGAGCAGAAGGTTTTCAGGAACCGTATTTGCCGTATAAAGATGTTGATCGCCTGACCTGGATGTACAAACCAACGATGCGCATTTCCACAATCTTGGATAGACTGTACGGCCCTAATGCGATTCAGTACATTTTTCCTGGTGAGATGATGAAGCCGAATCAGCCGATCACCAACGAAGAAGCTGCCAAGATATTGCAAATGTTCACGATGTCTCCAGATAGTAAAAATGCTTGGGAAGAAGTGCGTTCCTGGGGATGGCTAGAGGGAGAAAAAACGGATCGGGTGAAGCGGGGAGATGCTGCAGTCGCAGCTGATCGCATGGTGAATTATTTCCTTCAGGATGGAATCATGCCTCTGTTGGATTATGATGGGAAAAAGTTCCCGATGGTCCCGGATATCGAAGAGGTATTGCCGTTATTTGCAACCTATACAGATCCCAAAACAACAGAAGAACAGATTTATGTAGATGCGGCTGCCGCTATTCGCAGTAGAAATGATAGTGAGGAGACATTTGAACAGTTACGCAAGCTGGCCGATTCCTCTTTTCCTAATCAAGTTGGTGTTCACTATTTATTGAGCTGGAATCCTGAAACACCGATTGAAACCAATTTGGAGGAAGCTTTTCTATCTATCGACGCTTACTTCGAAGACAAAATCATTCTCCCGGATACACTGGGGCTATTGAGTGCCAATGTGTATGATATTGCCTTGCAGCTAGGGAACAAGGACCAAAGCCAATACAAAAAAGCGCTCGACCGACTCAGTGCTTATGAGCAAAAAGTGAAGCGGGATTCCAAAGAATGGGAATCGCTCGCCATGTATTTGGGGGCACTGGAAATCAGGAGTGGTCAGGTAGACCTAGCGTTGGCACGTTTCCAGCGATTTGCCGACAGGAGCCCAGAGGCATTGTTGAATACTTCCTATTATTATTTACAGGAAGGACGTATGCAGGAAGCAGAAGCAGCTCTTGCTGGGATGAAACCGAAAGCGTCAGACAGCAGAATGAATCAGCTGCATAAAATGTTGCGTCAAGAATTTGCCTCTTTAAAAGATCAGCCAGCTATTATTTCTGATTTGGGATACTCGTTGCGCCAGTTGGACAATGCCGACACCTACCAAGTGAAGGGTGAAGCGGTATTGAGTGGATTGACGTTCTCATACACGCAGGATATTAACAAGGAAAAACAAATAAGCAGAATATCCGGCTTCTATCAATCTCCGCAAAAACTAATATCAGACAAGCTGCTCTCCTACACAGACGGGAAAACAAATATACAATACTCGTACGATACGGATCGGCAGGCATGGGACAAGAATAGAACGGACAAAGTTGACTTTTTGCACGAGTGGGTTGGTGCTGTTAAGGTGGTCGATCGTGCCAAGGAGCTTCATGCTCGTTACTACAAGCAATCTTACGGGAAGTACGATGTCATTACGGAGTGGATTCCAGGCTCTATGCTGGTAGAGAAATCAAACAAGGTTACGCTCGGACAAGGAAAAGTGAAAGACGTTCCCTTGTTCATGAACAAGTATTATATTGATCGGGCTAGCGACCAAATTGTTAAACATACGTGGCGTTATGAAGAAATTTATGAGGGCGACGGATATGTAGCCTATTCGGGTACCGACAATTACGACTTTACAAGCAATGTAGAATTCTCGATACCTGATGATGTTCGAAAAGGGGTGGCGCCATGAAGCGGATTAGTCAATGGGCAGTAGCAATTGTCCTGTTATTCACAACTGTTCTTCCCGTGCAAGCGGCAGAGTATCCGTACGAAGAAACAGAAGAAGTGTTCCTGCACGTCATGGAAAGCCACTTGAGCAAGCCGGCAGCCAAACAATTGGTAAAAGGGGCACTAGAGGTGGTCAGCCAGCAGGCCAAACAGAAAAAACAGCTTCAGTTCGAGTTTTCAGAAGAAGATGACACGTGGGACGAGTTGGAATTGAGGCTTGCAGAATGGCAGAAGAAAGGCGGTTTTGATACGCCAACGATGAACATTTGGGCGATTGATGGAATGCTCTCCACGCTCGATGACCCGCACAGCGTATTTTTTACCCAAGATGAATTGCGTCTGTTCCAATCTGACGTTGAAAATCAATTCGTTGGATTTGGCTTTCGTCTGCGGCTGCAAAATGATCATATTATCATCCGGGAAATCGTTCCGAATTCTCCAGCAGCAGCATCTCCCTTGCAACGAGGCGATCAATTGATCAAAGTTAATGAGACCTCGTTGGTTGGAAAGACTTTTGAAGAAGCGTATGCGTATTTGAAGGGCAACGAAGGGACTGAAGCCGTTCTTACTGTGTATCGTCCATCCGACAAACGGGAGCACCAGGTGAAGCTGAAGCGTGCCTTCATGACCTTGCCGGAAGCGGAAGGACAGATGTTTACGAAAGGCGCGATTGGCTATATCAGCCTTGAAACATTCGGATCAGATGGAGCCATCCAGGTAAGGGATAAGCTTGCAGAACTTTCCCGTGTGCAAAAACCATTGTCCGGATTGGTGTTAGACCTGCGGGATAATGGCGGGGGATACTTGTCCACAGCGCGGGACATCGCTAGCCTCTTTATGGAAGAAGGCTTGCTAATGTACACCACGAATCGCAATGGGGTAGAGGTAGAGACGTGGGTACGAAATGGGCAGGATATCGGTATTCCAGTGCGAATTTTGGTAAACGGCGGTACAGCTTCTGCATCTGAGCTGTTGTCAGGTGCCCTGCGTGATCATGGCATCGCCAAACTTGTGGGTACCAAAACATTTGGAAAAGGGAGTGCCCAACAAGTTATTCCGTTGTCGGACGGTGACGCACTCAAGCTTACACTGAATGAATATTTTACTCCTAAGCATACCGTGGTAAATCACGTAGGGCTTCAACCGGATATGGTTGTGGAGGATTATGGAGCACAAGTAGTAGAAGCTCTCCATTCCTTGAAGGTCAATACGTGGGAACTGAGTGACGCAGAAGGCGACACAGTCATCAATGGAATCCCTTTCCCGACAGTCGACCCTCTCTTTAAACAAACGCCTCAAGGGCTGCAAATCCGAGCTGCTGTACTTTCGCATTTACTGGGTGATCCGTCCATTGGCGAAAAAGATTATGTGGTACTTACTCCGTATTTGAAGAAGTACCCTGCACTCATACTGCAAACGAAAAATGGTATCAACACCCTCACATTTACTTCGTGAGCAAGATCCCCTGTCGCTTTTGGCGAGCAGGGGCTTTTTCTTTTTCAGGCGTATACTCGGTAATGGAAAATCGAACACTATCAGGTGCGACTATGACTACTACGACAAGAAGGGTGGCAGCCGAATGAAAAAGGTCATACTTTTCCTGATCGACTCCATGATGCCTGATGTTCTGGAGCGATGCATTGCTGCCAATAAAGCACCGGCACTTCGGTTTTTCATGGAGCATAGCCAGTACATACCAGATTGTGTGACTGTTTTCCCTACCATGACGGCTTCGATAGATTGTTCCCTCATTACGGGAGTTTACCCCGATCAGCACAAAGTACCGGGGTTAGTTTGGTATGATGCAGAGCAAAAAAAGATGGTGAATTATATTAATGGGGCCGCTTCTATCCGAAAAATAGGCCTTTCGAGCTGTGCCGGAAATGTTCTTTTTGACTTGAATGAACGTCATCTTAGCAAGGATGTCAAAACCATTCATGAGGTACTAGAAGAAAACAATCTCGTATCGGGTTCCATCAATGTTATTGCCCATCGCGGACATAAGCAACATAAAGTGAAAATGCCGACCTTACTTGATACAATCACATCTTTTTCCCTGCGAGAAAAGGTGAGTGGTCCAACGATCATGAGCATGGGGACTCTGGTCCGTCCTGCACTGTTTCGTTCTGTCCCATGGGATTTCGCCCAATCCGCTTTAGAAGGCTTCGGGATTAATGATGCCTATGCAATCGATGTCATGATTGAAGTGATACGTAGTGGTCAGCAGCCGCATTTTACGCTGGTCTATCTGCCAGAGAATGATCATAAGCTCCACAATTCCCCGGAGGATGCCGTACAGCACTTGGCGGATGTGGACAAGCAATTGGCTCGTTTACTGGATAGTTTTGTATCATGGGAGCAAATGCTGGAGAGAAACGTATGCATTTTGATTAGTGATCATGGGCAAACCGTTATCGGTGCAAGTGAAGACCACAATATTCCGCTGAATCATCTCCTGGCGAATTTTTCGATCTATGCGCTTGGTACTGACGTGACACCAGAAGTGGAAGTGGTCATTTGTAATAATGAGCGTATGACTTTTTTGTATCCAGTGAATGGCACAGATCAACTTTCTATTGTAGAAGCGGTTAGTGTGGAAGAAAGAATTGATTTGATTGCTTGGAAGGAGGGGGGGAAGGTAAAGGTGCGTCGGGGCGGAACACAACAGGAAATGTGTTTTTGGCGCAATGGGGAGTATCAAGATGCGTACGGTTCTTCTTGGTCCGTTGAAGGGGACGTTTCCGTGCTCGATGTGCAATATGATGGAGAGTGTCTTTCTTTTGATACATACCCGGATGCTTTTTCTCGACTATACGGGTCGCTGTTCTCGCAGACCGTTGACGTGGTAGTCGTTACTGCTGCCAAGAGCTATGAATTTTTATCGGAATGTGCACCCACGCATTTAGGTGGAGGAAGTCACGGCTCACTTCATAAGCAAGATTCGCTGATTCCGTTAGTGATTGCAGGTGCTTCGGAGATGTTCCCTCTCCCAGCAAGGCTGGTTGATGTCAAAGATTTTATTCTTCGAGAGCTGGGGATTCCGTCAGTCTCAAATCGGCAATGACCGGGACATGATCGGACCAATTGACAGGTAGCAGCTCGTAGTGCTCAATATTCCAGTGATGAGAAGCAAAAATATAGTCCAGACGTCGGCGGAAGGCTGGAAGTGTTGGACTTTTTTCCTGACCTGAGACAAGAGCACAGTCCATCAGATGTGGAGTAAAAGACACATTACTCGCGTTGAAATCCCCCATTAGGAGTAATGGGGCTTTTGCGTGTTGCTGTATCAATGTCGACATGAGCTGCAGCTGGGCCAATCTGCTTACTTGATTTAAGCTACAGTGTGTAACGCAAAGCGTAATCGAACGACCGTACCCTTGAAAGGATGCATACAGGAGGGTCCGTTGCTCTTTTCTGGCGGGCAAAACGATGGCGTCGACATTTTCAAGCGCGTACTTCGATAACAGTGCATTGCCGTAATATCCATCTCCTATCGCAATGGAAGGGGAGAAGGCTAGGTGATACTGTAATTGATCGGCGATGTAGCTCGCTTGATACCCATACTTCCCGTTTTGGTGGACTTCCTGAAGACCGATGATGTCTGGTTGCAAGTTCTTTAAAGTCAGAGTCATTTCGTTCAAACGTTTTCGCCACCAGAGGTCACGGCCGCTATGAATGTTGTAGCTGACTACACGCACCCTCGTTCACTTCCTTTGCTAGACGTCATTTTTTAAACTTATTTAGTTTTCCCTATTGCATTAGGTTTTAGTCTATGCTATATTAAAAAACGTCGCCTCTGCTTGAGGCACAGATGGAATAAAATGCTCCTTGAAAACCGGAATAGAATTAATCTGTGAAAATAAGCTTGTGTTTTACTTGAAGTCAGATTCATCTTCAAACTTTATTGGAGAGTTTGATCCTGGCTCAGGACGAACGCTGGCGGCGTGCCT
>NZ_JBEAES010000043.1:0-41396 GCF_050477165.1 Brevibacillus sp. FIR094
GGTCGCATTCTCTTGAAGGTGTTTTGATTTGTCTTACGTTATGGGGTCAGTCCCTGTGCTTGCAGGAGGGCTTTTTCTTATCATTGTGAATGTCTTTGGAGAGAGGGGCTGTCTTCCGCTTTGAAAAATTTGATCGCTTGCTCCAGATCCTCAACGATATCTGCCAAACGCAGGGAGTCATCGAGAAATTGCTCCGATAAGGATAGACTTTCTTGATTGGCGGCTACGGCTTGCTGTGTGCCTGATACGACTTGATGTGCAGAGGCAGACAGATTGTCTACGCGCTGTGAAATGGCTTGGCTCTGCGTCGAGATTGTTCCTGTGAGCATTCTGATCGATTCAAATTGCGCAGTCAACGCTTCACTGAGCTGGATCGTATTGTGAAAGATAGAAGCGGCCTGGTGCAAGGTTTGAATGCCATTTACAGTAGCGTGATCGGTCGTTTGCAAGCAGGCGGCTACGTGCTCCATTCGTTCTTCCCCTGATTCAATTACCTTTTGAATGCGGGCCGATGCCTCTTCAGTCTGGTCGGACAGCAAGCGAATCTCGTCTGCTACAACACTGAAACCAATTCCGGCTTGTCCAGCCCTGGAAGCTTCGATTCGAGCATTGAAGGACAAAAGCTTGGTTCGCTTGGAGATGGCGGAAATCAGACCGAGCATTTCGTTGATGTCACTCATGCTTTCTCTCATGGAGGACATGGCATGCATAGAAGCTTTCATATCCTCTGAGATACTGTGCATATTTTCTTTTAGCAAATCAATGGAGGTTGCTGCTTTCGCATTTTGCTGACGTGATTCCTGGCTCTGTACGATTGCTTGTTCCATGGAGTCTGTGATCCGAGACATTTCTTGCGTGATGTCGGCCATCGTGGCGTGGATATCATCGATCTGCTCCTGCTGGTTGTCCATTTCTTGGGCAAGCCGTTCTGTTACGGATACGACTTCTGACTGCATGGCGTGAGAATGGCGGGAGCCTTTTCCCACATGATCGGCTACTTGTTTGACGTCTGAGATGACATACTGGATTTTACCGATGATTGTTCGGATTTGTTCACTCATTCGATTGAAGCTGTCAGCTAGCTGGCGAATTTCATCATTGCTTTGAACGTGCATGGTTTGCAGGAGATCGCCCTCGCTAAAGGCGGACATTTTTTGTTGTGCTTCCTTAATCGGCTTGATGATTCGACGTACGTATACATACAGCATCAGGGCGAGTGCAGCGAGCCCGACGAGTGAGACGGCCAAAATGGTAAGCTGGAGGCGACGGACCTCTTTTTTTACCTCGGATACCGACTGAGCGACGATCACACCCCATTTTAGGGAGGGGTCAAATTGATAGGCGGCAAAAGAGTCCACTCCATTAATCCTGCTCGGTTCGTAGCCAGATTGACCAGCGATGACGTTTTGCACGATCGCAAGCTCTGAGAGAAGGGGGCGCTGCAGCGCGTAGGATTGATCGGGATGAGCGACCAGCTTGCCTTGTTGATCAACGATCATGGCATATCCAGTTTCCCCTAGTTTAATCTGCCCGATGGATTCGCTCAGCTTCGGGACAGAGACAAATGCCACGACAACGCCTACGGGCTCCTCGTCTTCATTGCGCAAAGGGAGTGAGACGGCGATCTTGGGAAATTCCGTCTCGGAAAATTGGAAGACATCTGAGACAAAAACCCCCTGCTGCGGCTGATTCAATGCGCCCTCATACCAGTCCATTTTTCGCGGATCGTAGGAGCTGTCGAGGGGTGATCCCGGAAAGGTCAAATACCGTCCGTCTGTGGTGACGATCTGTAACTCGGAAATCGTAGGATTGCTGGCAGACATATCTGTAAAAATGCCAAAGATCTGATTGTTGGTGACCTTACTGTTTTTATAAGTGGAAGCAAATGATTGCAAGGCGGTTACGATGTCATAGACCCTGCTATGTACTTTCTGTAGAGCTGCACCTGATGCCTCGTGTAATTGCTGCTTTGTTTTTTCATTAAGCGTGGCTTCGGATTGATAGCTGATGAAGAAAGCGGCGATTGCCATCATGCAGACAACCATCCCCATAATGCCTGCGAACAGCCTGGTAAAAATTGAACGATAATGAAACGACGAGTGACCCCATAGTTTTCTTATGTCTGGCATTCATTGTTCTCCCCTTATTCGTCAAAACGTTCAGTTTCATTGTAGGGGGTACCTAGGGGAGCGTATATGCTTTACCAGCAAGATTTACCATAACTTAATGTAAAATGACCTATGTACAAAGTCCCAAAACAAAAACTTTATCGAAACTTAATAAACATCACACGGAACCCTAACATTGGTGCGCTATAGTGGGGAAGTAAAAGGACGTAACAATCACGAAGGAGCGAAGACCGTATGAGCGTTATTTCGGTGAGAGAGTTGAATCTCTTCTACGGTAATAAGCAAGCCCTCTATCATATAAATCTGGATGTAGAGCCTGATTCTATTACAGCCTTAATTGGTCCGTCCGGTTGCGGTAAGTCTACCTTTTTACGGACGTTGAATCGAATGAACGATTCTGTACCGAACACGAAAATTACGGGAACAGTTAAAGTGTTCGATGAAGATATTTATAGTAATCGCGTTGAAGTTGAGCGACTTCGCAAAAATATCGGCATGGTGTTTCAGCATCCGAATCCTTTTCCGAAGAGCATCTATGACAACATCACGTACGGGCCGAGACTCCATGGCATGAATGATCGTAATAAGCTGGACGAGTTGGTAGAGACAAGCCTCAAGGCAGCAGCCCTTTGGGATGAAGTGAAGGATGTACTGAAAAAGCCAGCAACAGGGCTTTCCGGTGGACAGCAGCAACGCCTCTGTATCGCACGAGCACTTGCTGTTCAGCCACAGATCATTTTGATGGATGAGCCAACCTCTGCCCTTGATCCGATTTCTACTGCGAAAATCGAAGAGCTGTTGGAAGAGCTGAAGAGCCGGTATACGATTGTAATCGTGACGCACAACATGCAGCAGGCAGCACGTATTTCAGATAAAACTGCGTTTTTCTTGAATGGTGAGCTAGTCGAGTTTGACAGTACCCCGACGATCTTCCAAAATCCTCGTGACAAAAGAACAGAGGATTACATTACCGGACGTTTCGGATAATTCAACAGGCATGATAGTAGGAGAGCGGACTTTTCGAGGTCCGCTCTTTTTGATTTGAAAACGTTTATAACTGTAACCCAAATCTCTTTAACTCAATGAAAATACCTTCCAATCGTTTCCCTTTCTCCGTTAACGTATATTCCACACGCGGAGGGACTTCTGGAAACACCTTCCTTTCCAATATGCCGTGCTCCTCCAATTCCTTAAGTCTGAGCGACAGTGTTTTCGGACTAATCCCATCCATGGATTTCAGCAGGTCGCTGAAACGCAGTGTTCCTTCGATAAGCAGGTCCCGAATGATTAAAAAGGTCCATTTCGTCCCTATTACGTCAAGCGTTTTGGCAATGGGGCAAGGTTGGCCCGGGGTTCCTTTGTTCAGTTCGATTGGCTCAATAACGTTCATCGGAATATCCTCCAAAAAAATTTCAAAAGATTCTTTGGCCTAGTATAGCTCAAAACTATCTTTTCGGAAACTATATGAATAAAATATCACTACTTCCATAAATGAAGTTAGTGTATTTACAATATAAATGTGAACCGATACTTCCCCTCTAAATAAGGAGTTGATCCGAACGACATGATTTCACGCACCAAAAAAATGAGTTCGATAGCTGGTATTGCTGTCATCTTCGGGACGATGCTGTTCGCAACAGCATGCGCGAATGATTCGAAAACGTCTGCTTATGAGAATCAAGCTGCTAAGTTGTCCTCCAAGATAGACGTTCAACTATTGAAGGATCTTCCTCAACCCGTTTCGATGACAATTGATCCCTCATTGGATACAAAAAAAGCTACCGAAATGGTACAGGCCGCTCAACGTTTCTACGGATTCTGGAACACCGGGAATGAGGATCTCATTGCACAAACCGTTTCTCCAAGTTTCATGGATAACACGTTGCCGAAAGGAAGACCTCAAGGTCCCAATGGCCTGTTATTCGCTTCTCGCAACTTTCGTAAAGCAGTTCCCGACTTGCAATGCAAAATTGAGGATTTATTGGTAGTGGGGGACAAGGTGACAGCTCGTCTTTCCTTTACGGGTACGAGCAAAGGCGAGTTTATGGGAAAACCCCTGACTGGAAAGCCCATTCAATTTATGGCGATCGACGTTTTGCGTATCAAGGATGGGAAGCTTGTTGAAGACTGGCACCTGGAAGACAATTTAACTTTTATGCAACAAATTGGCGTCGTAGCGGAAAATTGAATGTCCTAAGGTAAAGGAGATGTAAAAAATGAAAAAAATCCTGATCATCAATGGTCACCAAAAATATGGCTCATCGGAGGGGAAACTGAACCAAACGCTGATGGATCATATGGTGAGTCTGCTCGAGAAAGAGAACCATGTGCAAACGACTATTATTCAAAATGGATACAAAGTCGAAGAAGAGCACCAGAAATTTCTCTGGGCAGATATGGTCATTTATCAAACGCCCATCTACTGGTTCAGTGTCCCTGGGTTATTGAAAACATATATGGATGAAGTATATGCGTACGGTTTGTTTTTCAAGGGTGCTAATCAATACGGAAGAGGCGGTTTATTAACCGACAAAAAATATATGTTCTCGACGACTTGGAATGCTCCAGAAAAAGCATTTAACGATCCGACCCAATTTTTTAAAGGGGAAAGCTTGGAGGATTCAATCAGCCATTTACACCGCGTACAGGAATTTTTGGGCATGCAACCTGTCAAGAGCTTTGCTTGCTATGATGTCATCAAAAATCCGCAGATCGATCGATTTGTATCCGAACTCGAGACGCATCTCAAACAAGTATTAAGTTTCTAATGAAAATCTCACAGTAAAAGGGGAGAGATCCAATCATGTTGCACAATCAAAAGATAGTGATCATCGGCGGAAGCTCCGGAATTGGTTTGGAGACAGCCAGACAGGCAGTAGCGCTAGGAGCAGAAGTGATCATTGCCAGCCGTTCCGAAGAAAAATTGCAGAAGGCAAAAGAGAGTCTGGGCTCCAAAGCCTCGGCGTATACGCTGGATACCACCGATGAGCAGCAAGTTCAGGCCTTTTTTGAAAAAGTAGGCACGTTTGATCATCTGGTCGTCAGTGCGGCGGAAACATCTGGAGGTTCATTCCTTCAAACGGATACAGCCCAAGCACGGAAGTTGTTCGATAACAAATTCTGGGGTCAATATTACGCAGCGAAGTACGGAGCGCCGAAGATTTCAACAAACGGTTCCATCACCTTATTCTCTGGGGTTGTGGCCTACAAAGCGATGATTGGTTCGTCTGCGCTTGGTGCAGTAAATGCGGCTGTATCGAATCTGGGGCAAACCCTCGCCTTGGAGCTAGCACCAATCCGAGTGAATATCGTTTCACCTGGCATTATTGATACGCCATCACGCAGCAAAATGCCTGAAGACGTGCGCAATAATTTTTATGCAACATTGGCAGACAAACTCCCTGTGAAACGAGTTGGGCAAGCCAAAGACGTCGCACAAAGCGTACTATACCTGCTCCAAAATAGTTTTGTAACCGGAACGGTTCTTCATGTAGAAGGTGGCCACATTTTACTGTAAAGGATTCCATTACCGGACGTTTCGGATCATTTTAATTTGTAGTATGGTAGGAGAGCGGACTTTTCGAGGTCTGCTCTTTTTTGGTTTTTGGAAAGGAGATACATGCAGTGGTTTGGATTTCATTCTTTCTTTTTCTGATCACGTTGACATTGGTCATCTGGCAACCACGGGGGCTGTCGATTGGCTATCCGGCAGTCGGTGGAGCACTGTTGGCCTTGGCGATCGGGGTAGTCACAATAGCGGATGTCGCAGAGGTCACCTCGATTGTTTGGAATGCAACGCTCGCGTTAATCGGAATTATTATCATTTCACTTGTATTGGACGAAATCGGTTTTTTTGAATGGGCTGCGCTTCATATGGCTCGTTTTGCCAAAGGGAATGGGCGGCTGATGTTCGTTTATGTCATCCTGCTTGGTTCACTCGTATCCGCCTTGTTTACGAATGATGGGGCAGCCTTGATTTTGACACCGATTGTGTTGGCACAGGTGCGCGCACTAAAACTGGATGGGAAAACGGTTTTGGCATTTGTCATGGCGAGCGGATTCATTGCAGATACGAGTTCTTTGCCCTTTGTGATTAGCAATCTGGTGAATATTGTTTCGGCTGACTATTTTGATATTGGCTTTGCTGTGTATGCGGCCAAAATGATCATTCCCACTTTGTTTTCGATTGGTGGAAGTCTGCTGGTTTTGTACCTATATTTTCGCAAAAGCATCCCGGCGCAGGTTGACCTTTCCCATCTGAAGAATCCGGAGGAAGCGATTCGCGACCTCAGAATGTTTCGCTTGGCGTGGCCGATTCTTGCGGTCTTGTTGATTGGCTTTTTTATTAGCGAGTCTATCCATACACCCGTTTCTATCATCATTGCGGGGGCGGCCATCATTTTTTGCCTGGCTGCAAGAAAAAGTGAAGCGATCGCTATGCGGCGAATTATGAAAGAAGCGCCGTGGGTAGTCGTTATTTTTTCGATTGGCATGTATGTCGTGGTGTGGGGACTGCACAACGCGAGATTGACTGACTTGGTCAAGGACACCTTGGATTGGTTCATGGCGCATGGTTTATTGGCTACAACCTTGGGAACAGGCTTTCTCGCTGCTGTTCTTTCCTCTGTCATGAACAACCTTCCGACAGTCATGTTCAACGCGTTGGCGATTGCTGGGACACAGGCAGACGGAGTGTTGCGGGAAGCCATGATCTACGCGAATGTGATCGGGAGCGATTTGGGGCCGAAAATGACCCCGATTGGATCACTGGCGACCTTACTCTGGTTGCATGTTTTGGGACGTAAAGACGTGACGATAACGTGGGGACAGTACTTTCGGACGGGGGTTATTTTGACCGTACCGACATTGACGGTGACCTTGCTTGGATTGTATTTGACGTTAGTTTATTTTTCATAGGGAATGAAAAGCCTGCTGGTTAATAGTCAGCGGGTTTTTTTCTATTCATCACGATGCTTGAAGTGAAATAGGCAGAATAGGACCTGACAAGGACGGAAAAAATAGGCACAACGTACGTAAAAAGGAGGATGTTTCCATGTGGCATGGCTGGCCGATCGAACGCGTACTAATACTTTTTGCTGGATTGGCGTTTGCCCTGATTGCGGTTCAGGTCACACTTTTTCACTCCAGACAAAACTTCCGGCATTGGGCAATGTGGATTCCCGTGCTTGAACTCCCTGTATTTGCGGTTACTGCTATTGTTTTATCGTTTGTGAATGTGGGGTGGCTGCGTTGGGTGTTTGCCTTGATGATGGTGGTTGGTGTGGCTGGTGGTTTGTACGGAGCCTATTTGCATACGGTCGGGGTTGGGCAGCGTGTGGGAGGTTATTCACAAGGTCAAAATTTTCTCGTCGGTCCTCCTGTGATTCTTCCTTTACTGATCACGGCAATGTCGGCATTAGGGCTTCTTGCGCTGTTTTGGTAAAAATCGTTTTCGAAGGGGTGAGAGGACATGGAGAAGCCTGGACGTTACCCATCCTATGATGTTTGGGACCAGCATACAGAGTGGGATGCTCACACCAGGAAAGTAGTAGGGGCCAGGCGAATGCCGGCGATTGCCAACCAATTTTTTACGAAGCCTGAATCCTTGCTCTTACAGACAGTCGTGGGTGTATTGGTCCATGATCACCGTTTGGAGGTGCTGACCTTTGTGGTAGAGCATCTGGATAATACGACGGCTAGTAATATCGGCGAATCGCAACGTAAGGTCGGAGTTCCACCCAAAAAAGAGCTTTATCGCTCGGGCTTGAAAGGGATTGATGCGGAGAGTCATGCCGCTTATGGAAATGATTTTGTCGCGTTAAAGCTAGACCAGCAGGAAGCCGTTCTTCAGCACGTCGCGAATGGGGGTATCCAAAACCAGGAGGCGTGGACGAACTTGGCTCCCGCAGATTTTTTTAAGCAGTTGCTGCATGACACAGTCAGTGCGTACTATTCACATCCGTTGGTTTGGTCGGACATCGGCTACGGCGGACCCGCTTATCCGCGCGGCTATGTACGGGTGGAAAAAGGATTGACGGACCCATGGGAGGCGAAAGCAAATGACGAGTCATGACCATCGTACGATTACTCATCGCCCCACTCCTGTGGATCACAGACAATTCGCCGATGACGCAGATGTATGCATCGTAGGTGCTGGAGCGGCAGGAGGCGTACTGGCTTATGAGCTGGCAAAAGCCGGGTTACGCGTAGTCGTATTGGAAGCAGGGCCGTTTTGGGACCCGCAACACGATTTTGCCAGTGATGAGCTGTCGATGCGGAGATTGGCATGGCAGGAAACGAGGCTGGTAGCAGGCAATGACCCACTTCGTTTGGGACATAACAACTCAGGACGGGGAATTGGAGGAGGCACCGTGCATTTTACTGGGGTGTTCCTGCGGTTCCACGAGAGTGATTTTAAGACGAAGACCGCAGACGGCGTAGGGGAAGACTGGCCGATTACGTATCAGGATCTTGCCCCGTATTACGACAAGATTGAACGGGAGATTGCGGTCTCAGGTCCCAATCATTTTCCGTGGGGTACCTTTCAAGGCCCGTATCCGTACCCCGTTCGGGAGCCAATCAGTGCCAATGCCCAACTGTTCCGGGAAGGGTGCGAGAAGCTGGGAATCGAGAGTGTGGTCGCCCCTCTGGCGATTTTATCGGCTCCCTTTGATGGACGTCCCCCCTGTATCAATCGTGGCTTTTGCAATCAAGGGTGCATGCCGAATGCCAAGTACAGCGGGTTGATTCATCATATCCCCAAAGCGATAGCGGAGGGGGCAGAGGTGCTGTCCGACTGCATGGTGACGGAAATTTTGATGGCTGGCGACCGGGTCAGTGGCGTGTTGTTCAACCACAATGGTTTGACGCACAGGCAAATGGCTCGTGTGGTCATTTTGGCCGGGTTTGTAGTGGAGACTCCCAGATTGCTGCTCAGTTCGGCGAATGCTCAGTTTCCGCAAGGGCTGGCGAATTCGAGTGGATGGGTAGGAAAAGCTATTATGCCTCACTCCAGTCATGATGTATACGGACGACTCCCGGAGGAAGTGCGATTGTATAAAGGAACACCTGTCCTTGCTTTGACCCAGCATTTTTATGAGACGGACCGGGAACGAGGATTTGCCCGCGGATATACATTGAGTGCACACGGGTCACGTCCAGTCGGGATGGCGGCTGCTATTGCTGCCGAGAGGGAAGACGGCTCGTATTTATGGGGAAAACAGCTTCGAGAGACCATGCTGGATTACAATATGTATGCGCGGATCACCTTGGTCGGGGAAGTGTTGCCTCATCCCGATAACAGAGTGACGCTCTCTGGAGAAAAAGATGAATACGGAATGCCGATCCCTACGGTAACGTTCAGTTATCAGGAGAACGACAAACAACTGTACAAGCATGCTATTGGGCAAATGAACAGGATTATAGAAGCGATGGGGGGGCAGCCGGAGCATGTGGTATCTGATACCGCTCATCTCATGGGAGGATGCCGAATGGGGAATGACAGGGAAACTTCTGTTGTGAATGAATATGGGCAGTCACATGACATACCCAATCTTTTCATAACAGGTGCTTCTACGTTCGTTACCTCGAGTGGCAGCAACCCGACAAATACAGTGATGGCGCTGGCTGCGCGCACTGCAGACAAGATTATTGAAACGATGAAAAAGCAAGATGTATAAGCAGGGTTCACATAACTTTTGCGATCCTATCTTCCCCATCATATAAGCCATATAGTATACTGATAAACAGATATGTAAGGCAAAGGTGGGTATCCTTATGGAAATGGATTTGATGCAGGTTCTGTTTTTGTCAGAGACTTATAAGCTACTTGGTGACAAGACGCGCTTGACGATCATGGCTCTCCTGCAAGTACAGTCCTTATGTGTTCGTGATCTCGTGGAAATTTTGCAAACTTCCCAGCCTTCTGTTTCCCAGCACTTAGCTAAGCTCAAAACTCATGGTTTGGTCAAAGAGCGTCGGAAGGGACCGTGGGTATATTACTCCGTTAATGCAGAATGCGGACCTGAAGTTAAGCAAATTTTGTCTAACTTGCCGGATATGTCGCCAATCGTCAAACAAAAATCAGTTGCAAGTGAACCTTCATTTGGCTGATCAGTCGTAAAAAGCGTTGGATCAATTGAGATCCAACGCTTTTTTTAGTTCTTCTTTGTCAAATCCATGGATGACCATTTGCTCGCCGTTTTCTTTTTCAATGTAGGTTACAGGTGTCATGCTGGCGCCTAATTGAATGGCTTCCTGGAAATAAGCCTGGTTTTGTCGGATGTCTCTGTCTTCGAAAGCAATGTTGTTTGAAGTCAGCCACATTTTTTCTTCCTGACAAGGACCGCAAGTGACTTGGGTATAGATAATAACCTTGTGAGCCATACAGAATTGCTCCTTTCAAAAGCAGAGTAAAAGCTTCGCACTTTCCAATATGAATGATCGGTCGAGACAAAGCAAGTCAACAACAGCATGATTTGGAAAAATGAGGATGGATACACACATAGGGGGCTGTACAAATTATATTCAGTGACGTCGAGGAGGTGAATGTAAACGATGCCTAAACAAAACAAACAAGCTGGTATGGGCAAAGCGAACCAAGCTAGCCAAGCAGCAAACACTGCGACTGAATTCGCAAGTGAAACAAACGCAGCAGAGGTTCGTAGTCAGAACCAACAATCCGCACAACGCGCTGCTTCCCAAGGCGCTGCGACTGAGTTCGCAAGTGAGACAAATGTTGCGGAAGTTCGCCGTCAAAACCAACAATCGGCTGCACAACAATCTTCTGGCCAAGCTACTGAGTAAGAGCCAGCGGAAAAAGGCCCTCGCAATTTGCGGGGGTTTTCTTATTTTTACGGAAAGTCTATGCGAGTAATGTGGTTTCTATCCTCGCGCTTGCAAAAGCGTGGAAGTGGATGATACTGTGATTCGTAAAACAGCCCACTAGGAGGCAATTGCTCATGATCATTGGAACAGGCGTAGACATAGTGGAAATAGAGCGCATCGCTACTTTGATAAAAAGACAAGAGCGTGCGATCAAACACTTTTTGACCACAGATGAACAACAGCTCCTGCATGGAAAGACAGAGACGAGACAGGCGGAAATGGTTGCAGGCAGATTTGCAGCCAAGGAAGCGGGAGCAAAGGCTCTTGGCACAGGCATTGGTGCCGTACTCAGCTTTTTGGATATGGAAATCCTCCCGAACAATTTGGGTAAGCCGATCATGACTATAAAGCATGAGGTGTACAGTAAACTCGATCTGGACCCCGCTCGCGTTCATATTCATGTGAGTATTTCGCATAGCCAAACGCATGCGATTGCGCAAGTCATTGTAGAAGAACGATAGATGTTTTGAATACCTTCGATAAACTTGTCTGCATATTGGGACGAGGATGGACATACATTTATATCGCGTAGATCAGGAGGGACTACCTGCTCTTACACAGGAAGGCTAAGTCTGTAGCCGATCCAAGCGATATATCGCCAACTTCGTATTCATTTGCAACCATTGACACGATGTGCGCTGCATGGGCGAGAGACTGACAGATTTCCCAGGAAATAGACAGGGATGCCCTTCTTTGTCGAAAATATTGACAAGGAGGAGTTCATTGAATGAAACGGGTAGCTTTACCACTGGTGTTATTGTTGGTTTTCACCCTGTTCCTCGGCGGTTGTTTCGGTCAAAAAACACCAGAAGATGTGGTGAGCGACCTGAACGGTACGCTGGGAAAAATGACTGGGTACAAGTCTCAGGCTGTTTTGACCATGCAGACAGGCTCTACCCCCATGGAGTACGATGTTCAGGTCTGGTATGAAAAGCCAACCAACTATCGGGTAGCTCTCACCTCGAAGCAGCGTGGCATTACACAAATCATCTTGCGAAACAATGAGGGAGTCTTTGTACTGACCCCGCATCTGAACAAGAGCTTCCGCTTCCAAAGTGGCTGGCCTGAGAACAACGGACCGTTGTATCTATACGAAACGCTGGCCAAGAGCATTATCGATGACACTGAACGCCAAATGAAGATGGAAGAAAAACAGTATGTATTCGAAGTGAAAGCGAACTACAGCGGCAATCGTTCTTTGACCAAGCAAAAAATTTGGCTGACAGAAGATTTCAAACCGACGCACGCCGAAATTATGGATGCTAGCATGAATCCGCTCGTACGGATTGATTTCACTGATTTTTCGTTCAACCCTATGTTTGACAAAGACTCCTTTGACAAAGAGCGCAACATGACAACAAGCTCGTTGACAACGATCCCAACAATGGCGCAAGCAAATGGACAGGTCGTGAAACAGCCGAACAGCCAATTCGGTGTCATCGTCCCTACGTATATGCCAGAAGGGGTTAAGCAAGGAGATATCGAGCCGGTTACCCGTGATGGGGAGAGAAAAGTCATCTTGACCTACAAAGGGGCCTACAATTACAAGGTAATCGAAGGGCGTCCGACAGCAGCATCTGTGTCGTATGAGCAAGGGATGCCTGTGAACCTCGGCTTTACGGTTGGTGTGCTTGCGCAGACAGGTGAAAATCAACGACTGCTGACATGGGAGCTAGACGGCATCGAATATACAATCGCGGGGGATCTGCCTGAGGAAGAAATGGTGAATGTCGCACAGTCGACATATGGTCTCAGCGCAAAATAAAAGTGTGGGAGAGGGGACGGTGAATGCCGTCCTCTTTTGCTGTCTTCTGGGAAAGTGGCTGCGGTGGAGGGGAAGAAGCGCATTTCCAGTCTACGCTTCGGCCTACGCCCTGCAAGGAGTTAAACTGTCCGCTCCGGAGGCGCTTGAACTGGAAATGCACTTCTTCCCAAGTGGCTTTGTCCCACTACTCAAAGGATGATCTTCCTAAGTTTTAAAAAAAGCGATGAATCAAAAAAGCTGGCGAAAAGAAAAAGCACAGGGCTCGCAGACCTTGACAACGTCTACCCAGTCGGAACTACAAAAAGAGGACCACGCTTGTCGAACACTTCTTCCTAGCGAAGCATCCGCCCGTAGGGTGGCTTTGGCTCGACGATCCTCTTTTTGCAGTGGAGACGGCCAGCGAATCCCCCTGCTGGCGTGTCAGAGTCGAAGAGAACTGTGCTTTTTCTTTCCTCCACCATGTTGACTCAAACCAAAATGCCCTCCATAGTTTTTTACGATTTTCCCTCAAGTTTTCCTTTTTTCTCAAACGGGAATCTAAAAATACCCATGTACACTTGGTCTTGTACCAAAGAGGCAGCACACACCACTAGCAAATGAAAGGGTTGAGTGTATATGTTTAGCAAAGCGAAAATGGGAATGCTGATGGGAACGATGGCAGTGGTTCTGAGTCTGGGTAGCATAGGCGGAGCAATGGCAGCCGATTCAGCACAAAAAACTTCCTTAAATAAACCGGCAGAAGTAAAATTCAAAACAGGCAAAATGGGCCACCACGGTGGAGTGGGTTTCAAAGAAAATACAGAGCTGCTCTCGTTGTTGAAGCTGGATGCTGACAAGCTGAAAGAAGAGCTTGCGGCAGGGAAAACACTCGCAGCGATTGCACAAGCCCAAGGAGTTGACACCGCAGATGTCGTGGCACTCCTGGTTGAACAGCAAGAGACCAAACTGAAGGAAGCAGTAACAGCAGGCAAGCTAACGCAGGAGCAAGCAGATAAGCTGTCTGAAAATCTGAGCGATCGCGTAAAAGAACAGGTAGAAAACACGAAACCAGATAAGGGCTTCGGCAAAGGAGTCTTCATCGGTGGCTTCGAGAAAAACGAAGAACTGTTGTCCCTCTTGAAACTGGACGCCGATAAACTCCAGAAAGAGCTGAAAGCGGACAAATCGCTGGCTGCTATCGCAGAAGCCCAAGGCGTATCTGTGGATGATCTGGTGTCTCTGTTGGTAAAACAACAGGAAACCCAGCTGAAAGAGGCGGTAGCGGCAGGCAAGCTCACGCAGGAGCAAGCCGACAAGATGAATGAAAAAGCGAGCGAACGAGTAAAAGACATGGTGCAAAATACGCATCACGGACGTGGGCCGGGTAAAGGAATGGGCTTCGAGAAAAACGAAGAACTGCTGTCCCTCTTGAAGCTGGATGCCACTAAACTCCAAGAAGAGCTGAAAGCGGACAAATCATTGGCTGCCATCGCAGAAGCCCAAGGAGTATCCGTGGATGATCTGGTAGCGCTGTTGGTGAAACAACAAGAAGCCAAGTTGAAAGAGGCGGTAACCGCCGGGAAGCTGAAACAGGAACAAGCCGACAAAATGAATAAGAATGCTAGTGAGCGGGTAAAAGACATGGTGCAAAACACACATCACGGACGTGGACCGGGTAAAGGAATGGGCATTGAGAAAAACGAAGAACTACTGTCCCTCCTGAAGCTGGATGCAGACAAGCTGAAGGATGAGCAAAAGGCAGGAAAATCGTTGGCGACCATCGCCAAGGAGCAAGGTGTAGAAGTGGATGACGTCATTGAGCTCATGGTAGGTCAGCACGAAGCCAAGCTGAAAGAAGCAGTAAAGGCAGGCAAGCTCACACAGGAGCAAGCCGACAAGCGCAGCGAGGAATTGACTGCGATGGTGCAAAAGATGGTGGATGGCAGCTTTGAAAAAGTCGTTTTCCCAAGACATGAAAAAGAGGGAAAAGACCAGGAGAAAACCAAGTAGAACAGTCAGCAGGTGGGAGCTAATCCCATCTGCTTTTTTATTTTCTCGGGATTGGTCGATGAGGGCCGATTTGTACATAAAAACCAACGTGCGAATGAGGTGAAAGGACAATCCGCGAATTGACACATAACGGGAAAACACGATACATTCAGAGTAACTTATTGAATGAGGTGGCATGCTTTACATGAAGAAACCGTCTAACGAAGTTTTGTACGAGGAAGCATCGACCTACAAAGACATGCTCCTGCGAAAAAGCTGGAAAATGCGCATTAACGAGACTGTCATGTTTGTGCTGGGGATGATGATTCTCTCTCAATTTTTCCCGACCAATGACACGAGATTCAAAGTGCTTGTCTTTGCCATTGCCATTGCTGTTGTTGGATTGTCTCCGTTTCTGTACAAATCGATTTTCCGTCCGGTGTACAAGCTGACCAAGACCCACCTGATTATATCCATGTCAGGACAGGAAAAGAGCTACCCGCTGTCTGAAGTCGAGCAAATTTATGAAGGCCGTCATTTTTATCGTGTAGGCGGCAAAAAGGAATCACTGATGGTTTCCAGGCAATTTCTCAGTCATTTAAATGAACGCTTGTTTTACTATAAAAAAGGGAACAAGAGGAGATAGGAATGAAATCGTTTTGTCGTGACACTTGGGTAGAGGTTGATTTGGATGCCATCCGGGCAAACCTCGAGACATTCAAACGCCATTTGCCAGAAAAAACGGGTATTATGGCTGTTGTGAAAGCAGATGGGTATGGTCATGGCGCTGTCCATGTTGGAAAAGAAGCGTTGGCGAGCGGGGCAGATTCACTTGCAGTCGCATTGCTCGATGAAGCGCTTATTTTGCGCAGGGCAGGGATCACAGCGCCGATTTTAGTGTTGGGATACACACCTGTCGAATCCATTGTCACTGCAAGCGAGCTGGATGTGGAGTTAACCGCTTACAGCGTCGAATGGATCACGAAAGCGAACGACATTCTTCAGAAAAACGATCACAAGCCTGTCGGGGTTCATGTAAAGATCGATACGGGCATGGGACGTTTGGGCGTACGGACAAAGGAAGCTTTGCTTGCGGTTGTAGGTGCCCTTGAAGAATGCTCAAAGCTTAAGTGGACAGGCATTTTTACGCATTTTGCCTGCGCGGATGAACCAGATACAACCCATGTGCGACGACAACACGACTTGTTTCAATCCTTTTTGCAAGCACTGCGTGAAGCAAATAAAACATTGCCGACTGTTCATTGCTGCAATACGGCTGCGGCTATCGCATTTCCCGATTGGGGGTATGATACGATTCGTTTAGGCATAGGTTTATACGGATTGTATCCTTCTTTGTACATGAAAGAACGTGCGGATGTCATTCTTGCCCCCGCCCTGGCGCTCAAGACCAGAATTGCCCACGTGAAGAAGGCA
The DNA here is from genome assembly GCF_050477165.1 of Brevibacillus sp. FIR094. Lineage (NCBI taxonomy): Bacteria > Bacillati > Bacillota > Bacilli > Caryophanales > Paenibacillaceae > Brevibacillus > Brevibacillus sp. FIR094. The sequence goes on from NZ_JBEAES010000043.1 coordinate 16,183, forward strand.
GATGAGCCATTCACGGTCAGCTATGGTGCTACGTATGTAGCAAAGCCTGACGAGTGGATTGCAACGCTGCCGATCGGATACGCAGATGGCTATTCTCGCCTTTTGTCCAATCGTGGTGAGGTGTTGTACAACGGATCGCGCTACCCGATTGCAGGCAGAGTTTGCATGGACCAAATCATGGTCAGCCTGAATTCGACAGAAGCAGCGGTCAATGATGAGGTCGTCTTGTACGGAAAGCAGGGGGACGAGGAAATCTCCTTGGATGAAATTGCCGATTTGCTGGGAACAATTAATTACGAGGTTCCTTGTATGCTGAATTACCGAATTCCGCGCCTCTATTTGCGCGACCAGAAAGTAACGGACGTATTTCACCCATTGACGATGAAGCACTCGTCCCGTGAAAATGTAAATATCTAGCAAGGAAAATCAGCAGGAATTTTCCCGTGGAACACGAATACTAGTTAAGCGAAAAAGCTGGCTTTTTTGGGTAAACGAAGTCTTCACCTGCACCTTTGGATTGTTTACACTCACGTTTTCACACCGAAAAAGCGACAGTAGGTATATTTTTGCAATGGATTCGACATAATGGTATTGTTCATATTGGCTGTTCTTTCTAGAACCAGCATTGCGGATGGAAGTTACGGTCATGGTTGGAGGTGGATTTGTCTTGTCGAAGTCAAACACGAAACGCATCATGATCAGCTTGCCACAACACTTGCTTCAGGAAGTGGATGGCGTTATTCAAAAGGAAAAATCCAATCGCAGCGAGTTTATTCGTCAAGCGATGCATTTGTATTTGAAAGAGCGAAAAAAACGCACAATCCGTGAGACTATGCAAAAAGGGTACATGGAGATGGCGAAGATCAATCTGAATATGGCATCGGAGGCTTTTGGCGCTGAAGAAGAGGCTGACCATACTCTTGTCCGCTTAGTTAGCGGGGTGTGACTGGTGATTGTCAAACGTGGCGATGTGTTTTTCGCGGACCTGTCCCCGGTCGTTGGCTCTGAGCAAGGAGGCGTACGGCCTGTTTTAGTCATTCAAAACGACATTGGAAATCGATTTAGTCCGACGGTCATCGTCGCAGCCATTACGGCGCAGATTCAAAAGGCGAAGCTGCCTACGCATGTGGAAATTGACGCAAAAACTTATGGATTTGATCGTGACTCCGTCATTCTGTTGGAACAAATACGAACCATTGACAAACAACGTCTAACTGATAAAATAACGCATCTCGATGACGAGATGATGGATCGGGTTAATGAATCCTTGCAAATCAGTTTAGGACTCATTGATTTTTAACGTGTGAAAAAAAAAGATCAGACTATTTGATAGGAAAAGCCACTTGAGTGAAGCAAGTGGTTTTTTGCTGTCAGATTTGCAGGGATTTTATAGGTGAACAGCGAACTGTTCGAAAAGAGATTTTAAGACAAAATGTGACACAATATGATTTATTTTCGAGGTAGAGAAAAAACTCATTTCTACCTACCAAGCGAGGCGGAAGGGGTTTTTTTGGTTGTGGCAGACTATTCTCCTGAGACAATCAATATAGAACAAGAATCAGACATCGTGACGGCGCGGCAAGTGGGGAGAAATATGTCGAAGTTGTTTGGCTTTGGCACGATCACGCAGTCCCGCATCGCCACGTCAATCTCTGAATTGGCTCGCAATATTTATTTGTATGCGGGTACGGGGACGATCACCATTTCGCCGATTGAGCGCGAAGGAGTGATCGGCTTGCAAATAACAGCGAATGACAGCGGACCAGGGATTCCTGATATTCGCCAGGCGTTAGATGATGGCTATTCGACTTCGGGTGCCCTCGGGGCCGGATTGCCGGGTGTCAGGCGCATGATGGATGAATTTGAAATCCACAGTACCCTGGGAGAAGGGACGCGTGTCGTTGTTGTGAAGTGGAGCGATCAAGCAAAGGAGGAATGAGATAAATGGTAACCCGGAGCTTCCAGGAAGAGTATGTAAAAATTCTTCGGGATTACCTGAGTGCTCAAGGGGAGGACCAGCTTTACGGAGCCCAGCAGTTGGGCAAATGGATGCTTTCTCAAGATATTTCACCAGAAGAAATAACGGATCTGCATGCGCGAGCGCTTGAGCAGCTCGGGGAAGTGCCAGAGTTTGTACGCTCCTCCTTCTCCATTTTGACAGAGGTCATGATTGAATATGGGAACGAGCACCGATCCGTAAACAGCTGGCGCAACAGGCATCAGCAGATGGAATCAGAAATAGCCGTGGCGAAAGCAATGCAGCAATCACTTTTACCAAGTGAGGTTCCAGTCTATCCAGATCTGGAGATTGGCGTAGTAAGTATTGCAGCGAAACAAATTTCGGGCGACTATTACGACTTCATTGAGCAAAGTGAAGGGCGTTTTGGCCTCGCCATAGCAGACATTACTGGAAAAGGAATGCCTGCTGCAATGTGTATGTCGATGGTGAAATATGCGATAGACAGCCTTGGACAAATGGAGCTGGGTCCCGATGAAATGCTGCACCATTTAAACCGGATTGTGGGAAGAAATATTGATCCGAGCATGTTTGTGACGATGCTGTTTGGCAGTTACGAATCGAAGGAACACTGTTTCCGTTATGCGATGGCAGGACACGAGCCAGGATTTTTGTACAGGTCGGCCGAAGGGAAGTTCTACGATCTCGAAGGGCAAGGGAATGCACTCGGTTTATGCCCAAACAGTGAGTACGAGGTTCAGGAGATTCATTTAGAAATCAATGATGTTCTGATTCTTCTGACGGATGGTGTAACAGAATGCAAAAATAACCGATATTATTTGCAAAGGGAAGAGCTTGTACACCATTTGCAAAAAGAGGTGGGCGAATCTGCCCAAAAGATGGCAAACGGCCTGTACAATAGACTACTTCTGCTCTCCCAATTTGACCTGCTGGATGATTACACCATGATTGTACTTCGAAGAACCTAAGCAACGTACGGGGGGTAGACGCAGATGGACCTGCTAATTAAGACAACAAGCCTTGAAACTGAGCACCGAGTGGTCCTTGGTGGAGATATTGATGCTTTTACAGCGCCGAAAGTAAAGGAAACACTCATGTCACTCGTCACCAAGCCGGATATCAATCGCATTACGGTTGATTTGGAAGCGGTAGAATACATGGACAGTACCGGAATCGGAATTTTCATCGGGATTATGAAAGAGTGCATCCAACGAAATCGTACATTTGAGGTGCACAAATTGTCTCCGCGTGTGGAAAGGCTATTTCGCATCACTGGCTTATACGATCATATTGCCATCCGCAAAGGAGAGAGCGAGTAATGGGTCCAAATCGACCTCAGGCAGACGTGATTCAAATGACCCTGCCAAGCAAGGCGGAGTATTTGGGAGTAGCGCGTCTGACTGTATCCGGTATAGCCAACCGTATGGGCTTTTCTTATGAAGAGATTGAGGATATCAAGCTTGCCGTCGGAGAAGCATGCACGAATGTAGTAAGACATGCATACAAGGAAACAGAGAATCCTGGCTCCATTCATATCCAATGCCACGTTTATGAAGATCGGTTGGTGATCGAGGTAAGCGATCAGGGAGTAGGATTTTCAAATGAGCTCATTGCTGAGCAACTGACGCCGATTTATGCAGGGAAAAGCCTAGAGGATTTGGATGAGGGCGGGCTCGGGCTCTATCTCATTCACACGCTTATGGATGAAGTGGAGACTCGTTCTGAATCAGGGGTGGTAGTCTCCATGACCAAGTATGTTCGGCAGGATGGGGTGGCTGGCAATGACTGGACAATCTCGGAAGCAGAAATATAGTCCAGAGGAGTTGAAGGAGCTCATCCAGCTGTATGGTGAAACAAAAGATCCTGCGATACAGGAACAACTGGTGAGGGCCTATACTCCTCTTGTGGAATCGTTAGCGAAGAAGTTTGTTCGCGGACAAGTCATGTACGAAGACCTCGTGCAAGTCGGATTAATCGGCCTGCTTGCTTCCTTTCGTCGGTTCGACCCTAGTTTTGAGCGGACATTTGAGAGCTTTGCGATCCCGACCATTGTGGGAGAGATTAAGCGCTATATTCGGGACAAGACTTGGAGTGTCTATGTTCCGCGCAGAGTAAAGGAGCTGAGCCCGAAGATCAAACGGGTGGTCGACGAGCTCACGATCAAGCTGCAGCGATCTCCCCAAATTGCGGACATTGCCAACAGCCTAGGCGTTACAGAGGAAGCGATTCTGGAAACCTTGGAGATGGGCCGCAGTTATCATTCTCTCTCTATGGACAGCGAGCTGGAAGCGGATCTGGACGGAAACACCATTTCTTTACTCGACCTAGTAGGGACGAAGGAAGAAGGGTACGGAGCAGTCGAGCAGAATCTGATGCTGGAGCGGGCCCTGCAAGTTTTGGATCACCGTGAAAAAGAAATCATTCAATTAACTTTTTATCAAAATTTGAGTCAGAAGCAAGCTGGGGACATCATGGGGATGTCGCAGATGCATATCTCCCGCCTTCAGCGCAGGGCGTTGGGCAAGCTGAGAGAAGCATTGAAAGTGGAACAGCTGGAAACCGTGACGTAGAGGGGCCAAGTGGCTCCTCTTTTTTCTTCCCTTTTTCCAGTCCTTGTTAGCAAATGTGGTACAATAAACGACGAAGAATGAGCGCAGGAGGACAGGTATGGAGCTTACGTTGATGATCCAGACAATCGCCCAAGATACGGGTGTCAAACCTCACCAGGTGGAGCGCACGGTTGCCCTCCTGGATGAAGGAAACACGGTTCCTTTTATTGCCCGCTACCGCAAAGAAATGACGGGGCAGCTAGATGAAACACAAATTCGAGCGATTGAGGAACGCGTTCGCTATTTACGCAACCTGTCAGTGCGGAAGGAAGAAGTCGTTCGGCTCATCGATGAGCAAGGCAAGCTGACGGATGAGCTGCGCACAGCTATTGAGCGTGCGACCAAGCTGCAAGAGGTAGAGGACCTGTACCGCCCTTACCGCCAAAAACGCCGCACGCGTGCAACCATGGCCAAGGAGAAGGGACTAGAGCCACTTGCCAACTACCTCATGAGTTTACCGAGAACCGGGAATCCGAAAGAAGAAGCAAAACCATATATCAACCCGGAAAAAGGCGTAGAGACGATCGAGCAAGCTCTGCAAGGAGCAATGGACATCGTGGCGGAACTTCTGTCTGATGACCCAGAAATTCGCCAGTGGGTTCGTCAACGCTCCGTGCAAAAAGGATTGCTTTTGACTGAGCAGAAAGCCGAAGAAGCAGACGAGAAAAATGTATACCAAATGTATTACGCATATAGTGAGCCTCTGAAAAAGGTCGTTCCACATCGGGTACTGGCCATCAATCGGGGAGAAAATGAAGGCATTTTGAAGGTTTCCATTGAAGCGCCTGTCGCAGAGATTTTGGCTTGGATGCAAAAACGCAGGATTCCTCGTGATACAGTTGCCCGCGATCTGCTGGCATTGACAGTCGAGGACGCGTATAAACGTCTAATTGCTCCTTCTATTGAACGAGAGGTGCGCGCAGAGCTGACAGAGGTAGCCGAGGAACGTGCCATTCACATCTTTGCAGAAAACCTGCGCAATTTGCTGCTTCAACCGCCTGTAAAAGGTAAAGTCGTACTTGGGGTCGATCCGGCGTTTCGGACAGGCTGTAAGCTCGCCGTTGTAGACGAAACCGGCAAACTGCTGGAGGTTGCCGTTGTTTATCCGACCCCTCCGGCCAATAAAGTGGCAGAAGCTACAGCGAAAGTGAAGCAGTTGATCGAAACCTATAGAGTTACGGTTGTCGCGATTGGCAACGGTACTGCTTCGCGCGAGACAGAACAGTTCATTGCCACACTGCTGAAAGAGCTGAAGCGAGAAGTAATGTACATCATCGTGAACGAGGCAGGTGCATCTGTGTATTCTGCTTCCACGCTGGCCAAGGAAGAATTCCCGGACTTGGATGTAGCAGAGCGAAGTGCAGCTTCGATCGCACGTCGCTTGCAGGACCCGCTCGCTGAGCTGGTCAAAATCGATCCGAAGTCCGTCGGAGTTGGCCAATACCAGCACGATGTTTCCCAATCGCGGCTGGCAGACAGTCTGCAGTTTGTGGTTGAGTCTGCGGTAAACCATGTCGGAGTAGATGTGAATACCGCTTCTTCTTCTCTATTGCAGTATGTATCAGGGATCAGCCGTCAAGTGGCGGGGAATATCGTGAAAAAACGGGACGAGATCGGGAAGTTCACGGAGCGCTCCCAGTTGAAGGCGGTTCCGCGCTTGGGTGCTAAAACGTACGAGCAGTGTATCGGGTTTCTTCGCGTGATGGATGGAGCGAATCCACTGGACAAAACACCGATTCACCCGGAAACATACGATGCAACCCACCAGTTATTGTCGATGCTTGGCATTAGCGCTCAGGAGATTGGCAGTGAGAACTGCAAGGAACGCGTGCAGTCTTTGGATGTAAAAGAGACCGCTGCAAAGCTCGGGATTGGCGAGCCAACGTTGCAAGACATTGTGGACAGCCTCTTGCGTCCTGGTCGTGACCCGCGTGACGAGCTACCAAAACCACTCTTGCGAAGTGATGTCCTTCAGCTGACTGATCTGAGTGTGGGCATGAAGCTGCAAGGTACTGTGCGCAACGTGGTCGACTTCGGAGCGTTTGTGGATATCGGTCTGAAAAACGACGGTCTCGTGCACATTTCCCGTTTGAAGAAGGGTTTTGTGAAGCATCCGCTTGAAGTGGTGACCGTTGGCGATATCGTAGATGTGTGGGTAGTAGAAATTGACGAGAAACGTCAGCGTGTAGGGATGACCATGATCGCACCAACGGAAGGATAAGATTCTCGCTACACTTAAACATGAACTAAAAGGCGGCCCCCTGTCAGTCAGGGCGGCCGCCGTTTTTTTCTAAATATAAGAACCAGCAACTGTTGAGCACACGAATTTGGCGAACGTCCTTTCCATTAAAGGCACGTTGCAACTGCCTGCGCATCCATTGTGGCATGAAAGTACCTCCTGGAGATATTCGTCTATAGGCAATGTATGCGCAGAGACGAGCAGGAGGTGCCTAGAATTTTCATTTACTCTTCTTCTTCGTGCAAATACTCCAATTGGGCTTGCAGGGCACGGATCTCTGTCAATAAAGAGATGAGTGGATACTCGGTCTCTTGCAGGGCAGCGAAGCGGCGCTCCAGACCACTGACGTACTCCAAACCATCCACGATCGAAAGCTCGCTCTCTAACCGTTCCACATCCGCACAGTCTGCCAGAACCGTAGGCAATTCCGGGAGCTCTGTGATCGTCAATTTGTCAATTTCCTTGTAAAGTCGTTTCAATAGAGCGATTAATTGGTACATATGCGTTTCGGGCAACGAGACAAACTGTAGTCCGTCACGGGACTGCAACAACAAATAGCGCATGAGCTCCTCCACCATTCTGACAAGATCGTTTATTTGCACTCAGTGTAGCCTATCTGTCTGGCACTTTTCAACTGGAACTGCTATGGTGAAAGGAAGGAAGCGGAGGAGATAAGATGACCGATTCGGAACTGCAAATGCTGGTAGAGCAGATATCCAGCGAATTTTTTGCCAAGCCCTTTCGCCATCAGGCCCGCTTTAACAGCAGATTGCGTACGACTGGCGGAAGGTACTTGCTGCGCTCGCATGATATTGAATTGAATCCGAAGCATTTGCAGGAGCATGGTGTGGAGGAATTGATTGCGATCATCAAGCATGAACTTTGCCATTATCATTTGCACATAGAAAAGCGCGGGTATCGTCACGCGGATCGGGATTTTCAAATGCTTCTGCGCCATGTTGGAGGAAGCCGATACTGCCAACAGGTAGGAAACGGTCGGACAACCCTGCCTTACCGCTACGAGCTGGTTTGCAAAGCATGTGGCATGAGCTACAAACGCAAACGAAAGATGGACCCGAGCCGCTATCGTTGCGGACGCTGCAAAGGAAAGCTGCTGCTGAGCGAGCTTGTGACGTAAAGAGTCAAAGGCAGTTGAGCTTTCTTGCGCGTCTTTTGACAGCAGGGGTATAATGAACAGACGAAAAATGTTTTCCGCGAAGAAAAAGGAGCGTTTGAAGTGGCACACGACGAATTTTCCCTGATCCGGCAATGGACGAGTCGTTCTGCGGGGCAGGAAGGGAACGGTTTGACCGTCGGGATAGGGGATGATGCCGCTGTCTTCTCCCCAGCGCCAGAAATGGAAGTCGTGGCTTGTTGCGATGCGATGGTGGAGACGGTTCATTTTTTGAAGAAAACGATGAATCCTAGTGATATCGGATATAAGGCTGTTATCAGCAATGTGAGCGATGTTGCAGCGATGGGCGGGGTTGCTCGATATGCGCTTGTCAGTATCGCGGTAAGTCCGCAATGGACGCCTGACGAATGCCAGCAAATTTATGAAGGTATTTACGAGGCTTGTCAGGTATATGGAGTTCGTGTCATTGGTGGTGATACCGTTTCTGCGCCTGATGCCCTACACCTGAGTGTCACCGTATTGGGTGAGGTGGAAAAAGGGCGTGCCATTCGTCGTTCACAGGCAAAGCCTGGGCAGCTTGTTTTTGTTACAGGGCATGTCGGAACTTCAGCAGCAGGACTACATTTTCTTCTGAAAGGCGAGACTGCTGAAAGAGGCGTCTCTTTACCTTGGAAGACATTGATGGATGCTCATCAGCGTCCCGTTGCCCAAATAAAAGCAGGCAGACTGCTCCTGGAATCAGGGGCATGCAGCGCGCTGAATGATGTAAGTGATGGACTTGCATCAGAGCTGTGGGAGATTGCCGAGGCGAGCGGCGTATCGATTTTGGTCGATGCTGCAACGGTACCGATCCATGACGAAGTTCGGGAGTATGCACGGCACGTAGAAAAAGATCCGCTGGAATGGGCTTTCTATGGCGGTGAAGATTATCAATTGGTCGGAACGCTTGCGAAAAGTCACTACGAAGCCGTAAGCAAGCAATTTGCCGCTAGTGGTGTACCCTTTACTGTCATCGGTGAGGTGGTAGGAAAAACGCATGAGCCAGAATTGATGCTTCGGCGCGATGATCAACAGCTCCCGTTGCCCAAAGCGGGATTCAACCATTTTAGGAGTGGATGAAAGAGATGAGCTATACATGGAGGCTCACGGGAGCGCAGGAGACGCAGCGCTTTGCCGAGCAACTGGCAGGTCTGCTTGAGCCAGGTGACTTCCTCGCGATGGAGGGAGATCTGGGAGCGGGGAAGACGACTTTTACCCAGGGGTTGGCCAAAGGACTAGGTGTCCGACAAGTAGTGAACAGTCCGACCTTTACTATCATAAAAGAATATCAGGGGCGCTTGCCGCTTTATCATATGGATGTCTACCGGGTAGGCGATGACCCAGACTCTCTTGGTCTGGACGATTACTTTTTTGGAGAAGGTGTCTGTGTCGTAGAGTGGGCCTCTTTGATCGAGGATGTCCTACCGACAGATCGGATGACCGTCTTCCTGCGTAGAGATGGGGAGGAACAGCGGATGATCGAGCTGGTTCCTCAAGGGAATCGTTATGTGAAATTGTGTGAGGAGTTTGATTTTGATGCGCGTACTGGCGATTGATACATCGAATCTGGTGCTAAGTGTAGCTGTGGTAGAGGAAGAGCGGGTCTTGGCAGAAATGACGACGAACCAGCAAAAAAACCATTCCGTGCGTATGATGGACTGCGTCAGTGAACTGCTCGATGCAACAGGAACAGCGCCAGAGGAACTCAGCGGCTTCGGGGTGGCAAACGGACCGGGCTCGTACACGGGAGTGAGAATCGGTGTTGCCTCTGCGAAAAGCATGGCTTGGTCACTGAATGTGCCAGTCATTGGTGTATCCAGTCTGGAGGTAATTGCCATGAATGCCACGGGCTTCTCTGGATTGATTGTACCGCTGTTCGATGCGCGCAGAGGTCAAGTGTATACTGGCTGTTATCGTTCCCATGGCATGGAGGCGGTGCAAGCGCAGTCCACAGAACAAATCATCCTGTTGCGAGAATGGCTGCCACTGTTGCGAGATCAAGCACAAGGAGAGCCGATCGTGTTCTTGGGTGAAGATGTAAGGCTACATCGGGAGACGATTGTGCAGGAGCTCGGAAATCAGGCGCAATTTGCTTCCCCAGCGTTTAATCACCCGCGGGCTGCCCATATCGGCTATGTGGCACTGCGCAAGCTTCAAGACGGCGGAAATGCGCATGAACTGGTTCCAGAGTATTTGCAACTGGCAGAAGCAGAAGCGAAGTGGCTTGCCCAGAAGCAGGCGGGGGCCGTAAAGGAGTAAAAGCATGAGTCAACCAATCGATTTGGAATATCGTTATATGATGATGCAGGACGTTGGGGCTGTGGCAGAGCTGGAGCGCTTAGCTTTTACGACTCCATGGCCGCATGATGCATTTGTCAACGAGCTGACGAGAAATCCAAATGCACGCTATGTAGTCGTCGCTCACCAAAATCGGATTATCGCCTACTGCGGCATGTGGATCGTGATCGATGAGGCACATATTACAAATATCGCCGTCCATCCGCTATATCGTGGAAAAAAGGTTGGATTGGCACTGATGATCAAAATGATGGGTGTTGCCAAGATGCAGGGTGCACATAGCATGACGCTGGAAGTTCGACCTTCGAACACAGTCGCGCGGAACATGTATATCAAGCTCGGCTTTAAAGAACATGGGCGGCGCAAGGGATATTATTCGGATAACAATGAGGACGCAATCATTATGTGGGTGACATTGTAATGAACAAGACGTATACGTCGCGCTACGAGAAGCGCATACAGCAAAAATACGAAGCACACAGGGAATTAGGTGCTCCTACTTATATTTTAGGAATTGAAACAAGCTGCGACGAGACATCGGCTGCTGTCATCTGTGATGGCCGAGAAGTGCTGTCGAACGTCATCGCTTCCCAAGCCGATATCCACAAAAGGTTTGGCGGAGTCGTGCCGGAGGTGGCTTCACGCAGACATGTAGAGAATATTACGCTTACCATCGAAGAGGCCCTAACTGAGGCTGGGAAAACGTTGGATGACATCCAGGCAATTGCGGTGACGTACGGGCCTGGGCTTGTCGGAGCCCTGTTAGTTGGCGTAGCAGCAGCAAAAGCTATTTCTATGGCCAGAGGCATCCCGCTGATTGGTGTGCATCATATCGCGGGTCATATTTACGCGAATCGTCTGGTGCAAGAAATGGAGTTTCCGCTGATCGCACTCGTCGTATCGGGCGGGCATACAGAGCTTGTCTGGATGAAGGAGCACGGTCAGTTCGAGATTTTAGGGGAAACGCGAGATGATGCTGCAGGGGAAGCGTATGACAAGGTAGCACGAGCGCTGAATATGCCGTATCCAGGAGGACCTCATATTGATCGCCTCGCACATGAAGGGGAAGCAAATGTACCGCTCCCTCGTTCATGGCTGGAGCCAGACTCCTACGATTTCAGCTTCAGTGGATTGAAGTCAGCGGTGCTCAATACTTTGCATAATGCAGCTCAGCGAGGAGAGACGATCGAACCGGCGAATCTGGCTGCGAGCTTCCAAGACTCCGTAACAGAAGTGCTCGTAGAAAAGACGATTCGGGCAGCTCGTTCTCATGGAGCGAAGCAGGTATTGCTGGCAGGCGGCGTCGCGGCAAATCGCGGATTGCGTGAGCGATTGCAAGCAAGGTGCGAGGCAGAAGGAATTCCGTTGGTGATTCCACCGTTCACGCTATGCACGGATAACGCGGCGATGATTGCGGCGGCAGGCTTTATCAAGTATGAAAGAGGACAGTTTGAGGGGCTTGATTTGAACGGAGTCCCAAGCTTGTCGCTTTCTGAGCAATAGAGTGAATGGATGAAAAGCATCTCTGAAGTTAAATCAGAGATGCTTTTTTTGTTTGTGTAAACGAGCGGCTGTAGTGGGGGGAAGAAGCGCATTCCATTCTACGTTTCGGACTACGCCCCACAAGGGGGATTCACGTTTTCCCCTCCAGAACGTATTACACCCCTTGATTTATCCACATCATAGGATAACTTTCTGGATTGTTCACATATACTCCTGTGAATACTGGTGATAACACGAGAAAATGACCGGGAAAACCGCATGCACTCTGTGGATTGTTCTGTGGAAAATGTGGATAAAAAAGTCGAGTTATCAACAGGAGGGAGACTCGTGAGAAAGAAACTCGCGCTGATTTGCTTGTTATTCCTGATATTGTTTCTAGCTACAAATATAGGAAAACCATTGATAGCAAAGGAAAAACCACGAGTCATCATGCTGTTTGTGGAGGGAATGTCGTTTCATGATCTGGAGCAGCTAAAAAAGTTATCTACTGTGGATAAATGGTTGGATGCTGCAGGAGCTGGGGCTCTGTCCATAAGAACACCCGGATCGCGCACAGCCGCAAACGGCTACCTGCTCATGGGGAGCGGTGGTCAAGCGCTTTACTCTGAAAAGAGCGGGACAGGCTATCATCCGTATGAAGTGCTCTCGTCCAGGGAAACAGCCGGTGAACGGGCGCAAGAGCTGGGCAGTGATCAGACGCAGGAGATGGCGCGCTCCTCGATTATTTTTCCGGGTATTTTTCGGCTCTTGGCAGATAATCGGGAGAAACCTTACTCTGCGCAAATCGGGCTCCTTGGGACCGTACTTGCTGCAAACAACATTCAGGTCTCTTTATATGGAAACGGTGACTATGAGGATACCCGACAGAGACATGCTGTTTTGTTTGCGATGGATCAGCAAGGAAGGGTTCCGACAGGGGACATTTCTACAAAAAGCATGGAGCTCCTTCGTGGCTATCCGTACGGGATCAAGACAAACTACGCTTACCTGCTTGAGAAAATTCACAGCGAGAGTCAATCGGGATTGATCATTGCTCAACTCTCAGATTTATCTCGGTTATACCAGCTGAGTGCGGATATGGACCCAGGTCAGTTTACCCTGCAGTATCAGCGCGTTTTGCGCGACTTGTCCCTTTTCCTTGACCAGCTCCTTGTGGAACGTAAACCACACCAACGCATTGTATTGGCATCGCCAGCCGTCAATCATGTGGCGACAAAAGAAAAGGCTCTCTTACCTCCAGTGTTCATTTGGGGAGAGAAAGCGAGTGGAGTTTTGACATCAGCTACCACGAGGCAGTCGGGATTAGTCAGTGGACTGGATATGGTACCAACTGTACTGACTTGGCTGGACGTCCACATACCAAAAGGCTTGGCTGGTCATGTCATACGTATCGAAAAAGGGAATGGTCTCACTGCCCTTCAGAATCAGGTAGGCGAAATTCATCATACGTATGCGACACGGCCAGCAGTGCTCTATACCTACGTCATGCTGCAGATTGTCATTGTAGGGTGTGCAGTCGTTCTTTGGTGGTTTGGGCGGAAGAGAGAAGGGGCGGGACTTTTGCGGCTTCGTAGAGGAATACGTCTGGCGTTGCTGGCTTTATTATGGTTTCCCGCATTGCTTTTGGCAGAGAGCCTGCTCGACTGGCAAGTTTCTGGAGCGGTAGTCTTGGGCGTGCTCATCATGACTGCTCTGATCGCGGCCTTTTGGCAGGAAGCCCATGCTCTCCCGCGAATCGTGATGACGGTTAGCGGAGTGACGACAGCCATTCTGCTCGTGGATGGATGGACTGGCGCTCATTTGATGCGGCAATCGTACCTCGGGTATGATCCGGTAATCGGAGCGAGGTTTTACGGGCTAGGAAATGAATACGAAGGGGTCCTGATCGGCAGCACGATCATGCTTGTGGCTTCGCTGTACGAAAGAATGCGTGGGGGACAAAAGGGTCTGAGTCGGGAAAATAAATGGTTACCTGCTGTTTCCGCAGCCATATACAGTGTCGTGCTTTATTACATGGTAGCACCGAACTTGGGAACGGATGCAGGCGGATTTCTTGCGGGGCTGATCGGATTTACCGTGGCATTGTCACGTCTTGAGGGTTGGCGAATCGGCAAAAAAGGCCTCCTGCTGTCGGCAGGCGGCCTGGTTATGGGTGTATGCAGTTTGATGGCGATCAGTCTCATGTCAGATCAGCCCTTGACCCATGTCGGACGGCTTTCTCAGCAGATTGTACATGGTGAATGGTCTGAGGTAGGGCAGATGATTGAACGCAAGTTGGCGATGAATCTCCGCTTGATTCGCATTTCCATTTGGAGCAAAGCATTTGTCGTCTCCTTGATTGCTCTAGGCGTTCTCACCTTGAAAAACGACCGTTTTTTGCACCATCTGGCGAAGGACACGCCTTACTTGGTCAAAGGCTTTGCTGGTGTCATTGTCGGCGCACTGGCTGGGCTAATCCTCAATGACTCAGGCATCGTCACTGCAGCTACCTGTATTACCTTTCTGGTGGTTCCTGCTCTCTATGCCGCCTTGGAGGAGCCTGCGCAGGAGCGCTGTTCTACGTGAAGAGGGGCTACTCTTCTGATAGCGCGCTCCACTCGTCATATAACTGCTCCAGTTCTTCTTTGGCAGCATGGATTTGATCGTTGTGTTCTTTTGCCTGCACATGATCGCTATAAATTTCCGGGAGACAGAGTTCTTCTTCCCATTTGACAATGTCAGCTTCTCGTTTTTGGATCGTGACCTCAATCTCTTCCAAGCGGCGCTGACGTTGACGTTCGCGACGTTTCGCTTCCTTATCTAGCTCATAAGAGGATTTCTCAGGCTGTGCCGCCACGGTACCGCCTTGTTTTTTTGCGGGCTGCGCTGCTTGTTCGGCTGCGAGCTCTTCCAGTTCCTGCTTTTTCTCCACGAAGTAATCATAGTTACCCAAATAGCTGGTCACGCCATCACCTGTCAGCTCTAGGACGCGGGTGGCAATCTTGTTTAAGAAGTAACGGTCATGGGAGACGAACAGGATCGTACCCGGATAATCGTAGAGGGCGTTCTCAAGCACTTCTTTGCTGAAAATATCCAAGTGGTTCGTTGGCTCGTCGAAGATCAGGAAGTTTGCTTGCTTCAGCATGAGCTTTGCCAGAGAGACGCGTGCACGCTCTCCTCCAGACAGGTCGCTGATCTTCTTTTGTACATCATCACCGCTAAACAAGAAGTTGCCAAGCAAGGTGCGGACGTCCTTTTCCAGCATGTTCGGGTACTCATCCCAAATCTCGCCGAGCACTGTATTTCGTTCGTTCAGGTTACGATGCTCCTGGTCGTAGTATCCGATTGTTACATTGCTTCCGAAATGAATATCGCCGCGCAGCTTAGGCAACTGTTCCACAATCGTTTTTAACAGAGTCGATTTCCCGATACCATTGGGACCGACCAAGGCCACACGTTCCTCGCGCTCGATTTCAAACGTAAGGCCCTGAGAAAGGACAGCATCCGGGTAGCCAATCGCGACGTTGTTTGCTTTCATCACAATGGTGCCGCTCATTTTTGCCACATCAAAGGAGAAGTGGACAGATTTGTTGTTCATAATCGGCTTGTCCAAGCGGTCAATCTTTTCCAACGTCTTTCGTCGGCTCTGCGCTCGTTTAGTCGTCGTAGCCCGCGCAATGTTTCGCGCGATGAAATCCTCCAGCTTGGCGATCTCTTCCTGCTGCTTATCGAATCGCTTCAAATCCTGTTCGAGTCGAGCCGCCTTTTCATCGAGGAAGCGGCTGTAGTTACCGACATAACGGGTAGCGCGTGTCCGTTCGATTTCATAGACAACGGTCACGAGCTTGTCCAGGAAGTAACGGTCATGGGAAACTACGAGAATGGCGCCCTGATAGTTTTGCAAATACGTCTCCAGCCAGGTCAGCGTCTCGATGTCCAGGTAGTTCGTCGGCTCATCGAGTAGGAGTATGGTGGGAGATTGGAGCAGCAGCTTGGCTAATGCCAGACGAGTCTTTTGTCCGCCGCTCAATGTGCGGATCTGCGTCGTGTAATCGAAGTCCGCAAAGCGCAGGCCGTGCAAAACCCCACGAATCGCACCTTCGTAGCTGTAGCCGCCCTTTTCCTTAAAGGCTTCCGAGCGGTGAGAGTAATTTTCCAACAGTTGCTGGTAACGCTTCTCATCAGCGAGAATAGCCGGATCGCCCATTTTGGCCTCGAGCTCTCGAAGCTCCAGCTCTTCTTTTTGTAGATGGGAAAATACGGAGAGCAACTCATCCCAAATGGATCGTTCTGATTCAAGGCCACTGTTTTGTGCCAAATACCCAAGTGTAACATCCTTTGGAATACGGATGATTCCTTTGTCGTAGCTTAGCTCGCCGGCAAGGATCTTCATCAGCGTCGATTTGCCTGCACCGTTTACGCCAACCAGACCAACCCGTTCCCCGGTTTGAATTTGCAGGGAGATGTCTTGTAGAATGGTTTCGATACCATACGTTTTTTCTATATGTTCAGCTTGTAGCAAAATCATCGGATTCACCTCTTTATATACTAATGCCAGTGTAGCCTAGAGAGAGCGCATGGGACAAGCCTCGTGGGAATGTCCCAAGTACGTGACGAAAGAGGGAAGAGGTTGTCATGGACCCAAAAACGAATAAAAAACAGCTGCGAAGCCATATTTTGGAGAGCCGCAAGTCCATGTCTGCAAAGGAACGCGAGCAGCTTTCCAGAGAAGTATGCAATCATTTGCTTTCTCATGAAAGGCTGGCTGATGCCAAAGCAATCATGGCTTTCCATCCTTTTGGCGATGAATTGGATATTCTGTCCTTTCTACATGAGGCAAAAAAGCGAGGCCAAGACATATGGCTACCGCTCACCAATGTTGCCGAGAGACGTCTCATTCCCTATCGGTATACGGGACCGCACATGCTAAAGCAAGGAGTCTACGGGATTTGGGAGCCAGACCCTGCCCTGGCAGAGGAAGCGGACGTATCACACTTGGATGCGATCATTGTTCCCGGTGTTGCTTTTGACAGCAAGGGCGGGCGAATGGGGTATGGCGGTGGTTATTATGACCGCTTTCTGGCAACGCTGAAAAAGCTCCCGTTCTTAGTTGGAGTCGGTTTCTTTATACAGGTTGTGGAGCATGTACCCTTAGAGTCTCATGATGTTTTGCTAGATGCAGTTGTCACCGAAAAAGGTCTTCTGCATTTTTGAATGTTTTGTGTCAGTAGCTTTGTCATGCCTTCTACTGTAGCGAATGGTGCTATCCGCCAAGGAAAAACGACGAGACGTTTTTGACAGAAAAGTGTACAATACTATCGAATGAGAAACCGGAGGAATGTATCGTGAGCAAATGGAAGGTAGGCGTTATTTCTGCAAGTGATTCGATTGCCAGAGGAGATCGTGTGGACGATCGTATGCCAATCGTTCGTCATCTGACAAGGGAATGGCTTCACGTAGATGTCGCTGTATACCGTGCCGTTAGTGATGATATGGAAGATTTGCAAGAACATATGATTGAGCTCGTAGACCGCGAAAAATGCGATCTGTTGATTGTTACGGGGGGCACAGGACTTAGCCCGCGTGACGTTACACCAGAAGTGACCGCGTGGGTTATTGACAGACCAGTTCCAGGCTTGGCCGAAGAAATGCGCCGTGCTGGTTTGAAGCAATCCCGACGGGCGATGTTGACCCGTGCAGTTGCGGGAACCAGGGGTAATTCGCTGATTATCAACCTTCCTGGTAATCCGAAAGGCGTAGAAATCTGTTTCAATGCGATTGGCGATATGCTGTCCGATGCTTTGCACATTTTGCAAGGAACGGGAGAAGCAAACGAAGATTGGGGAGGATTGCATTGGTAGAAAAACCTCAGATGCGGGAAGTGCCAGTGCGTGAAGCGATCGGCATGATGCTTCCTCACGATATGACGCAAATTTTGCCTGGAGAATTCAAAGGACGCTTGTTCAAAAAAGGACATGTTGTCACCGAGGCGGATATTGAGCCGCTGTTGTCCATTGGCAAAGAGCATATTTACGTACTAGAGATGCCAGAAGGCTACATCCATGAGGAAGAAGCGGGCATTCGTATTGCGAAGGCTGTTTCCGGACAAGGCTTGACCTTGACACCTCCTTATGAAGGCAAGGTGTCGATGAAGGCCGCGAGAACAGGTTTAGCCAAAATCAACGAGGAAGCTGTCCATGCGTTGAACAAGCTCGAAGGAATTGCGTTCTCCACGATTTAC
Organism: Brevibacillus sp. FIR094; assembly: GCF_050477165.1. Classification (NCBI taxonomy): domain Bacteria; kingdom Bacillati; phylum Bacillota; class Bacilli; order Caryophanales; family Paenibacillaceae; genus Brevibacillus; species Brevibacillus sp. FIR094. Next base: position 34,204 of record NZ_JBEAES010000043.1, read on the forward strand.
GGCGATCAGGTTGTACATCCGGGACATACCTTGGCGGCTACGAGAATCATCCCGTTAATTATGGAAGAGTCTCGAATCATTGAGCTGGAGCAACTGGCCAAACAGTTTGACGAACCGATTGTCCAAGTAAAAACGTTTCAGGATAAAAGAGTGGGACTTGTTACGACAGGGGGAGAAGTTTTCTCTGGCAGGATTGCAGACAAGTTCGGTCCTGTCATTCGAAACAAGGTAGAAGCTCTCGGCTCTACTCTCGTTGACCAGCGGTTTGCGCCGGATGACAAGGAAGCGATCGAACAACAGATTCATTCGTTCCTCGATGAAGGGGTCGATCTGATCTTGGTCACGGGGGGCATGTCTGTCGATCCAGATGATCGCACGCCGGGAGCGATTGCGGGAGTAGGAGCGGAAGTAGTACGCTACGGTACGCCGATGCTGCCGGGCTCCATGCTGATGGTTGCTTACAAAGGCGAAGTACCAATTCTCGGATTGCCGGGAGCGGTCATGCATGAGACGTTTACTTCCTTTGATGTATTTTTGCCGCGCATTTTGGCTGGGGAGCGAATTGTGGCATCCGATATGACAAGACTCGGATATGGTGGTTTACGAAAGTGCTAGCTGGTTAGACTGGCAAATAACGAAAAGCAAACGACTTCACAAGAAAAAGGAGTGAACACGTATGAGCTCAATCGGGATTCCTGGATTAATCTTAATTTTAGTTTTAGCCTTGGTGCTTTTCGGTCCGAAAAAGCTTCCAGAATTGGGGCGTGCGGTAGGTCATACTTTGAAAGAATTCAAAAATGCTACGCGTAGCCTGACAAGCGACGATGAAGACGACGATGAGGAGAAAAAGCGCAAGGAGCTGGCCTCCAAAGAAGCGTCTGCCAAAACAACGCCTGCTGTCGATGAGAAGGAAGCAACGGAGCGGGAGCGAATTGAACGCGAAGTTCGTGAAAAAATGGAACGCGAGCGCTTGGAAAAAGAGATCCGCGAAAAGCTGGAGCTAGAGCGCCTGCAAATGGAAAAAGAGCAGAAGAACGCGTAACAGGTAAGGTTGGTGGTTACCGTGAAGGATCAGGAAATGACAGTGGTAGAACACCTGACGGAACTGCGCAAGCGCATCATATGGGTGCTGGCCGTGTTTATTGTCGCATTGATCGTCGGTTTTTTCCTCGCCGGTCCACTCGTGGATTATTTAAAGCAAGAACCGATTGCGGATGGCGTGCCCATTGTCTCGTTGCATCCGTCAGACGCACTTCGTGTTTACATGCAGGTTGCCTTCATAGTGGGCGCTGTCATCACACTGCCTGTAGCACTTTATCACGTTTGGCGTTTTGTTTCGCCAGGGATGGAAGTACAGGAGAAGCGCGGGACGCTTTACTTCATCCCGGCGGCTTGTTTTCTGTTTATCGTTGGTATCCTGTTTGGCTACTACGTCGTTTTCCCGATGGTCATGCAGTTTATGACCAGTATTACAGCGTCGATGGGCGCAGACCCGAACTACGGAATCGCGCAATACTTTGGCTTCATGTTTAATATGGTCATTCCGTTCGGGATACTGTTCCAGTTGCCGATAATCGTCATGTTCCTGACGAGACTGCGCATCCTCAATCCAATGAGGCTGGCAAAAGCACGACGCTACGCTTACTTTGCACTGGCTGTCGTCGGGATTACCTTGACGCCTCCTGAGATTGTCAGCGATATTCTCGTGATCATCCCTTTGCTGCTTTTGTACGAGCTGAGCATTTGGCTATCCCGTATTGTTTATCGCAAGCAATTGAAAGAACAAGAAGCGTGGGAACAAGAATACGGCAGTCTGGAAACAAACGAACCCGTTCAATAATGAGCATGAGAAAAGTCTTCTGTCCCGAGTGGCAGAGGACTTTTTTGTATTTCAGCAGAAATTTGGAAATACTACGGACGTTATGATCCGGGAGGTGCTGAATATGTGGCTGATCGTATGTTTGGCGTTACTCTTTTCAGGGAGTACTGCTAATGCCGCTGGGCTGGGGGAGCCCATCGAACTGTTTGATACGGACAAGCAGCGCGTTGTGGCTAACTTTGAAAATACAGATGGCTTTCAGGAGGAAGCTCAGCAGATTTTGCAGAGTGTGAGCGGGCGGGTCTTGGAGTTTAATCCATCATTGGATTCCGCTATGATCGTGAAAATTCCGCTAGTCCCCCCAAAGCCGATAAAGCTAAAGTCAGCTAATCTCGATGCGATGATTGCAGAGATGTTTGTCATCATGCCCAAAAAAGGGGAGCGTCGTCCGTGGCTGATTCTGCACACGAAAGAATATGAGACGGTCGTTGTGGAGTTTACCGAAAAAGTTGACCATCTGAGGGAGCATGTGAAATTGCCATAAAGTGGCGCTGCTTCTTGCATAAATAAGCCCGGTCGTCCATAAAAAGCGACGAAACCGGGTTTTTCGATTATTTTCTGGGAGTGAGGAAGGTTTGAGTGAAGTAGTCTGTAAATACGCCCACTCCTAACTGGGTGAAGCCTTTTTCGAGTACGTTTTTGCGATGGCCTGGACTGTTCATCCAGCCTTCATGGGCTTCGATGGCATCCGTGTAGCCGGCTGCAATATTCTCACCAGCCATGCTGTAAGCGAGAGAGGCATTTTTCATGCGGTCAAATGGATTACTCCCGGTAGTCGCAGAGATGTGATCGAAGAAATTGTTGCCCTCCATGTCCATGCTGTGTTTTCGTGCCACATCGGCAGCTTTTTCGTTCCATTGGAGGGGCGGAAGCTTGTATCGATAGCGGGAGACATTGACCAGATCGAGGATTTGCCGCTCAGATGCAGCATTGACCTGTTCTCGATCACCAACACGAAGCGGCGGGGGATCAAAATTGGGTGCCTGACCTTGATAGGTCCATTTCGTTTCGTAAAAACTGCCGCGCAATAACATTTGTGTTTCCATCATACGTACGGCGGTGACCTTGTTGCCATTCTGCTTGTCCAAGTAAAAAAGGTAGGGGGTGCCGTCTTTCATGACGAGAGGCCGTTGCTGCTTTTGATTGGTAATCTGGATTTGTGCCCCCTGAAAAGAGAAAGAAACAATGTTTTGTACATTCAACTGACGCTCGAGTGATTGCTGGCTGGTGCCGACTCCGATGTTTCCGAGCTTTGCTGTCGGAGCGAGCGAGTACACATCGACGACTTTGTTATTTGCGATGCCGACTTGCATGTATCGGGCAGGCTCGCGATTGTACACCCACCATTGATAGCCGAGAATGCTTGGCTCTTTGCGGGCAGGCTCACCTAATAGCTTGTGTACTTCCTCAGAAGACATGCCGAGAGCTATGTCAAAAATCGTGTTAGGCTTCTCCTCTCGAATGGGTGCTGCAGGTGGTTTGGTTGATACAGGCTTTTGGGGAAGCGGCAGAGAGGCAGGAACTGCATCGGGTGTAGGCTGTTTTTCAGGCTGTCCGCTAGAGAATACAGGAGCTTGACCGACCCAGGCAGTTTGGGAAGTTTCATCCCAACCGATAGGCTTATTCAAGTGGCGACTGATCATGGGCAGCGGTACATATAGTGTTCCTTCGTATTCGAAGGAAGTAGGTATTTCCTTGCCTTCCTCCGTGTAGTACCCGGGCTTTTCGCTTGCGACGATTTCACGGCCATCCCAATAGATGGAGGCTGGGTTAAGATTGACCCGTATAAAGGAAGTAGTATCCGAAGTGAAGAGATGGCTGATTCCCAAGACTCCCAGGGCAATTAAGCCAATCCAGAGCCATTTGTGCATGGAACAATTCCCTCCTTGGCGAGCTTGCCTGATTCTATGTTTCATTTATATGAGCGTGTCCGAATACTAGAACCTTTTTGCTAGAGAATGCAATTTAATAGGAGGAAGAGTAGTCAAGCAGTTCCAGATGGAAAAAAGTGAGGGAAACTACTTGCAAAGTACATAGTGATTCATTATTATAGGAATTGGGTGTTAGCACTCATAACAGTCGAGTGCTAACAACAGAAATATTGTTTACCTACATTTTTTGAGGAGGGTGTTTTTAGTGCTTAAGCCATTGGGTGACCGTGTGGTAATCGAAGCTATCTCCAAAGACGAAACGACTGCAAGCGGTATCGTTTTGCCTGATTCTGCAAAGGAAAAACCGCAAGAAGGCCGCGTAATCGCAGTAGGTTCTGGCCGTGTTGCTGACAACGGCGAGCGCATCGCTTTGGAAGTAAAAGAAGGCGATAAAGTAATCTTCTCCAAATACGCTGGTACTGAAGTAAAGGTAGACAACAAAGAATACCTCGTGCTGCGCGAATCCGATATCCTCGCGATCATCGGTTAAGGCTCTTAACATAGGAAGTCGAACGAATAAACACATAACAGGAGGTTGAGTTTAGATGGCTAAACAAGTCAAATTCTCTGAAGACGCTCGCCGTTCCATGCTCCGCGGTGTTGAAACTTTGGCAAATGCGGTTAAAGTAACCCTCGGTCCAAAAGGCCGCAACGTGGTTCTTGAGAAAAAATTCGGTTCTCCGTTGATCACTAACGACGGTGTTACCATTGCGAAAGAAATCGAGCTGGAAGACGCTTACGAAAACATGGGTGCGCAACTGGTTAAAGAAGTTGCTACCAAAACCAACGACATCGCTGGTGACGGTACAACAACTGCAACTGTACTTGCTGCAGCTATGATCCGTGAAGGTCTGAAAAACGTAACTGCTGGCGCTAACCCAATGGTTATCCGTCGTGGTATGGAAAAAGCAGTTCGTGCAGCTGTAGAAGAAATCAAATCCATCGCGAAGCCGGTTGAGAACAAATCCTCTATCGCGCAAGTAGCTGCTATTTCCGCTGACGATCCAGAAGTAGGTAACTTGATCGCAGAAGCAATGGAAAAAGTGGGCAAAGATGGTGTAATCACTGTTGAAGAATCCAAAGGATTCGTAACAGAGCTGGAAGTAGTAGAAGGTATGCAATTTGACCGTGGCTACGCTTCCCCTTACATGATCACTGACACTGACAAGATGGAAGCGGTTCTGAACAACCCTTACATCCTGATCACTGACAAAAAAATCTCCAACATCCAGGAAGTTCTGCCTGTACTTGAGCAAGTTGTACAAAGCGGCAAACCACTCCTGATTATCGCTGAAGATGTTGAAGGCGAAGCGCTCGCTACTCTCGTAGTGAACAAACTGCGTGGTACCTTCACAGCTGTAGCGGTTAAAGCACCTGGCTTCGGCGATCGCCGCAAAGCTATGCTGCAAGACATCGCTGCTCTGACTGGTGGCGAAGTGATCACAGAAGAGCTGGGTCTGGACCTGAAATCCACTAAGCTGGAGCAATTGGGCCGCGCAAGCAAAATCGTGGTTACAAAAGAAAACACAACTGTTGTTGAAGGTGCTGGCGACAAAGCTTCCATTGAGGGCCGCGTAACTCAAATCCGTCAACAAATCGAAGACACCACTTCCGATTTCGATCGCGAAAAACTGCAAGAGCGTTTGGCTAAACTGGCTGGCGGTGTAGCAGTAATCAAAGTTGGTGCAGCTACAGAAACAGAATTGAAAGAGAAGAAGCTCCGCATCGAGGACGCACTGAACTCTACTCGCGCTGCAGTAGAAGAGGGTATCGTTCCTGGTGGTGGTACTACTCTCATCAACGCAATCAAAGCTGTTGAAGGCGTTAAAGTAGATGGCGAAGAAGCAGTTGGTGTACAAATCGTACTCCGCTCCCTCGAAGAGCCAGTTCGTCAAATCGCAGCGAACGCAGGACTCGAAGGTTCTGTAATCGTAGAGCGTCTGAAAAAAGAAGCAGTGGGCATCGGTTTCAACGCAGCTACTGAAGAGTATGTAAACATGCTCGAAGCTGGTATCGTTGACGCGGCGAAAGTTACTCGCTCCGCACTGTCCAACGCTGCATCTGTAGCGGCTATGTTCCTGACTACAGAAGCAGTAATTGCTGACAAACCAGAAGAAAACAAAGCTCCTATGGGCATGCCAGATATGGGTGGCATGGGCGGTATGGGCATGATGTAAGAAAGCGGCTCGCCGTTTTCTTCAAAGAGAGGCAGACAAATCGTCTGTCTCTTTTTTTATGTGCTGGTGATCCCGAGGATAGCTCATTTGATCGGAGTGTGGGATGACTTCTTTTAGCACCATTCCGTTAAGCGTGCTTACACTATTCATCGAAGGATTTACGTTGGGGGCGATAAAATGAGCAAACGCTGGATTAGCTTTGATCTGGATGGAACCTTGATGCAAAACCCATTTGGAGCGTGGGTATTTCCGGAGATTGCGCGTGTAATCTCCAGACAGTTAGGAAGAGAGTACGACATTGTTTCAGAAATGGTAACCGAGCATGAGCGGCGCATGTCCCAAGAACGCTACGTAGAAGCGTATGATTGGGATGATATCCTTGTTAGTAGATGCAATGCATTGTGTATAGAAAAAAAGATTGATATTGAATCGTTGGTTCGGAAACACTCTGTAATGCCCAAGGTTAATTTGCTCGAGGATGGAATTCTCCAGATGCTCGAGGAGACAAAGAAGCAGGGTTTTTCCCTTGCAGTGGTTACGAATGGCTTTTACAAGTTTCAGGCACCAGTAATGGAGGCATTAGGCTTACTGGATTACTTTGATGAGATCATTACGCCAGAACGAGCTGGTACTGGCAAGCCTGACCCAGTTGTTTTGCAAAAATTGCTGGGAGAAGTAATTGCTCATGTAGGAGATCGTTTGGATCATGACATTCAACTTGCTAACCGCAGTCATGTAACTTCTATATTAATAGAGCGAAAATTGCCAGAGGAATTGTTGAGGCTCCAACCACAGATACGTGCAAAGGATCACAGAATGCGTTTGTTTTGTTTGGAGAAGTGGAGGAGGGAGTGCAAGAATCCATTATTGTCAGAGATTCCAGAGCTTTTTATGCCGCGAATGGTTATTGGTTCTATGGGAGAATTGTTGTCTGTTCTGGATAAACAGGGGATGGGATAAAATTCTAGGTAATAATGCTTGCGTTTTTGCTCCCGGCTTGGTATGATAACTCTTGTCGCTTTTGAAGGGAATTTTAGAGAGAATGAAAAAAACTTCAAACTCCTAAAAATAACCCTTGATTTTCAAAAGAAGATCTGATATAGTTTAAAAGGTCGGCGCCACAAGCGTTAACGACGAAAGAAAAGAATGACATGCTCTTTGAAAACTGAACAGCGAAAGCGTTAATGAGTCTATCATTAAATGATT
>NZ_JBEAES010000044.1:0-40095 GCF_050477165.1 Brevibacillus sp. FIR094
GGTCGCATTCTCTTGAAGGTGTTTTGATTTGTCTTACGTTATGGGGTCAGTCCCACAAACGGAGAAAGGGGTTTTATGTGATTTTGCTTATTTCGCTTTTTGATACACACATACGACCATTTTTACGAAAAACTCACGGGTAGCAGATAATTTCGCCAAGGACTGCAACTGATTGCGCAACGGAATCTCTTGCTGGTAAACCGCAGGTTGTACCACGCCTTGTTGAATTTTTCGAAACCGTTTGATCGTCATGCGATTGATGTACGAGATCGTATCTCTGCCATCAGGAAGCTTGTCAAAACGAAAAGCAATCCGGTCAGAACCATCTGGCAAGTCACGGACTAGCTTTTTATAGGCATCAATCAAGGCTTGGTCCGAGAAGAGAGCATGCACCCAAGGAATACCGATCGCATCTGACAAATGGGCACCGTATGGATGATAATACGGCGGAAAATTGATGTAGAGATGCCCGCCAGGCTTCAATACCCGAAAGCATTCTTCCAGCGTCTTTTCCGGTTCCCCAACGTGCTCCATCGCGTCATTCATGATGATCGTATCGAACGTGTTGTCTGGGAAGTCCATTCTTGCGGCATCACCAGTCATGAAGGAGACCAGATGATCCAGTCCTTTTTTCTTCGCGAATTCATTCCCTTCCTCCGCGTAGTGGGGGACGATGTCGATGCCGATCATTTTTTTCGGGCCAAAGGTGGCGTAATAGCAGGTTTTTCCTCCTCCGCCACAGCCGATGTCCAAAACGGTTTTGTCACGGAACATTTGCTCCTGTGAATGGAAGGGGAGGAAATACTGAATGGTTTGATCCCCTTTTTGAAATTGCCATTCGGTATAGCTCATTTCCCCGTTGTTTGCTAGGTTGAAAGGGTGAACGGGGAGAGGAAATAATCGATTTAAACCAAGTAACACTTGTGAAGAAAAGGACATGATGTCCTCCTTTCCAGGTCAGCCTTATTTACGCAGTGCCTGCAGAACAAGTTCACTGCTTTTGGAAGCTTCGATCGCTAACAGATGGGAATGCTTCGTTACCACATCAATTTCGTGATCAAGGTTGTCCAGCTTTTCAGCGAGCAAGGTCAAAAGTGTAGTTTCATCGAGTTCAGTAATGTGACCAGCATTGGGCATTCCAGCGCGTTCGACGAATCGATCGATTTTCGGATCGTAGGAGATGCCGATAAAAGGGATTCGCAGCATGCACGCAAGAATAAGAGAGTGAAGCCGCATTCCAACGACGTAATTACATTGCTTCAATACCGACATATGTCATGAAAAGTTACAGGCGCATCGAGAAGACGTGCTCCTGGTTGGCTCATCTGGTCCATGATTTCCTGAGACGGTGCCAAATCACTAGGGACATGCATCGGCAGGAAGAGAACATTCCATCCGCGCATGATAAACGAATCTGCTGCTCGGGCTATCTTCTGTTTGAATTGCTGTTCCTGCTTCCAGTCCCGGACAGAGATGGCGACCAAAGGCTTGGAAGGATCATCAAACATACCATGGAGCAGCTCATTTCCCCGTTGATCTGCAATATCGTCTGGGGATATCGTCAGAGCAGGGTCAGCTGTTATATAGATAGGGGCTTTTTTTACGCCGCAGGCTTTGAAGTCCTCCCCTGATTCGTAGTCGCGAACCGTGATGATGTTGACGTGATTCACCACGCGTTTAATCATCGTGCGACTGAGCGATTTGAGGATGGGGCCAAATCCTTGTGCGTAAAAGACCACGGGTTTACCTAAAAGCTTGGCAATGGTGACGATGCCCAAATAGTAGAGGACACTGCGCGGACTGGTTACATCCTGCATCAGTGTACCGCCGCCCATCACCAGCATGTCACTTCGCGAAAGCTCGCGGACGATGGTTCCAAAGCTCCAGCGGTTATAGGCTTCAATCCCGAACAGTTCCGCAGTCCGATCAGGCTGATTGGACAGGACGGCGAGAGAGATATTTGGTTGTTCCCGCTTAAGAGAGCTGATGATGCCGTACAGGACCACATCGTCTCCGGCATTATTAAAGCCGTAGTACCCGGAGATGAGAATTCGCGACATGGAGTGAACCTTCTTTCTATATCAAACGTACAGGAAAAATACATTCTCAAGTATAATCGAGTAAACAAGGGGAAGTAAAGCAACCACAGTAGAAAACTTCACGCCCCAATTGTTTGGACAGATACAGTGGGTGCAGCACGGTTCGTAGGGTATAATGATGTTGTTCCGACTTACGAGAACATATAGAGGAAACCCATACCGAACATGCCGATGCCAAGAACGATGAGGGCAATCATGACGATGAACAGCCCCTTATTTTTGCGGCGACGGTAAAAAAATTCGTCAAACATGGTAAGCCTCCCTGCGGTTGTGATAGTCCATTCTACTATCATACCATGTTCTCTATCATCCTTGCCATCCACATATGAGTGAATAGATGTCCGCAAGAATAGGGGCGAATGACAGCAGAAGGGAAGGAGCATTTTTCATCATGGAAAGCATGTGGCTCAAATACACATTACTAGTGGAATCAGAGATCGAGGATTTGTTTGTGGCAGAGGTTTTGACCAGCTCCTACACGCTTGGCTGGATCGAACCGCAAATCGAAGTTCTGACAACGGAAAACGGATATGATTACGCAGAAAACACAGACGGTCCACTTGTTGGCTATTTGTTTGAACCCCAACACGATCGTGAAGAGGAGCATGTAGACCGCCTAAAGACCTACATTCAACGCTGGAATGGACAAGTCACCATAAAAGAAGTAGAACTCGTTGCTGAAGAAAACGAATCGTGGAAAGAGGAGTTCCGGGAAGTCAAGATAGGCGACTGGTGGGTGGCACCAACGTGGACGGACCCCGCAGCGTTGGAGTCGTCTCAGCATATTCTATGGATCGATCCAGGTGCAGCCTTCGGAACCGGCTATCATGGAACGACGCAGGACATTCTTTTGTTTTTGCAAGAAATGGACCTGGAGGGTAAGCAAGTCATTGATGTAGGAGCTGGCTCCGGAATTCTCTCTTTGTACTGTGCTTTGAATGGAGCGAAGCATCCTGTGTGGGCAGTGGATATTAATCCACAAAGCGAGTATCAGGTTCTCGTCAATGCGACGAATAACCACCTTCCTGACCACGCAGTACAAGTCGTGATTGGGGATGCGAACGAGGACGCAGTTAAGTCCCAATTGCCTAACCAAGCCGATGTCATTCTGGTCAACATCGGAGGCGATGAAAATGTCGCGATGCTTCCGGTGATCACGGAGCGAATGGCTCCTGAAGGAATTTTGATTCTCTCGGGAATAGTTGAATGGAATCGGGAAGCTGTCATCGCCACATTTGAACAGGCAGGCTTCCAAGTAGAGAAAGAAAGTCAACAAGACGAATGGGTCACCGTTGTATTGAAAAACATTGCTGGGAACCGTCCTGTAACTTCCGTGTGAGACAATAAAGAAAATCGGGTACTCAATGGAGGGGAAAATCAATGGAGCAGGTTGTCATCGCTGCTGCCGGACGTACGCCAATCGGTACGTTTGGTGGCGTCCTGAAAGATGTAAGCGCTCGCAGACTGGCAGAAACCGTCATTCGTGGTGTCATGGCTCGATCTGGCCTGGAGGCTTCTCTGATCGATGAAGTCATTTTAGGGAATTGCATTCAGCGGACAGACGAACCAAACATAGCACGGGTGGCAGCATTGGATGCGGGCTTGGGAAAAGAGGTGACGGGTTACACGATTCAACGTCAATGTGCATCCGGCATGCAAGCGATTGTGAGCGGCGCTTCCCAAATTCTTTTAGGCGACAGTGAAATCGTCTTGGCAGGCGGTGTAGAGAGCATGAGCAACGCCCCGTATGTCCTGAAAAATGCTCGCTGGGGCAAACGATTGACACATGGGGAAATGACCGATGCGATGTGGGAATTGTTAACAGACCCTCACCATCAAATCCTGATGGGCGAGACGGCAGAACGTCTGGTCGATCGTTATGGGATCACGCGCGAGGAGTCGGATGAGATATCCTTGCGCAGTCAGCAAAATGCGATCAGAGCTATAGACAGCGGCTTGTTTGGCGAGGAAATCATCGGGGTCCCAGTTAAAAAGCGCACCGAAGAAATCATCGTAACGGAAGACGAATTCCCTCGCAGGGGAGTGACCTTGGAAAGTCTCGCGAAGTTAAGACCCAGTTTTCGTGACAATGGTACCGTGACGCCAGGCAATTCCTCCGGTCTCAACGATGGAGCGTCCGCCGCCGTTTTGATGAAAGAAGGAAAAGCGAGAGAGCTCGGGATCGAACCACTCGGCAGAATTGTCTCGTGGGCAGTTGCCGGGGTGGAGCCTGATTTGATGGGATATGGACCCGTTCCAGCAGTGAAGCGTGCATTGGAAAAAGCCGGTTTGACGCTCGCAGATATCGAACTGATCGAAGTAAATGAAGCCTTTGCCGCGCAATACCTTGCCGTGGAAAAACTGCTGGAGCTGCCACGGGAAATAACGAATGTGAACGGAAGCGGCATCGCGTTGGGTCACCCTGTGGGTTCTACTGGCTGCCGAATTGTCGTAACCCTGCTGCACGAAATGAAGCGTCGACAGTTGAAACGAGGCTTGGCTGCGCTTTGTGTAGGCGGTGGGATGGGTATGGCGATGGTTGTCGAACGCCCATAGGTTTAAACGAAGTCTCCCCTGTTAAAAATGGAAGCAAAGGGGGAGGCTTTGTCATGTTTATATGGTCATTTTTCAAGCGACATGGAAAACAGATTGCGTTTCATACCTTATCCTGTTTGGCGATCGGGGCGTTGTTGCTGGTTGCCTACAGTGCCTATCAATATAAGCAAATGACAAATCAGTGGTACGCTCCGATTGATGGAGCCAAAGGGAGCGCAAAACAGGCAGCTGCTTCCCTTCCGCCACGTGATCTTTTGACAGGAACAGAACCATTGAAGCCTTTCGTCGCCCTGCTTCTTGGTGTGGATAGTCGAGACGGGGAAAGTGCACGTTCAGATACAATGATGCTTGCGGCGATTCATCCCGGGAAGCAATCCGTCTACCTTTTGGCGATTCCGCGTGACAGTTACATGGAGCTCCCGGGAAAAGGATACGACAAAGTGAACCATGCGATGGCTTTTGGTGGCCCAAAGATGGTGAAAGAGTCACTGGAAAAATTTTTACATATAAAAATTGATCGGTATATCTCCGTAGATTTCGATGGCTTCCGTCAGATTGTGGACGAGCTGGGAGGTGTCACTGTCGATGTGAAGAAACGAATGAAGTACAGCGATCCGAGCGACGACACGTACATCGACATTCAACCAGGGCTTCAGACTTTATCAGGAGAGCAGGCATTGGATTACGCCCGTTATCGAAAAAGTGATGTAGGCAAGGAAGACAGTGATTACATGCGGATTGACCGACAGCAGGAGATTCTCAAAGCATTGGCTTCAAAAGGCACCTCGCTCCAAGTGTATACCAAGGCGTTTTCACTCATGGAAATACTAGGTCAGCATGTGAAAACGGATCTCACGGAGCAGGAAATCGCCTCTCTTTTATTGTCCTATGGCGATGGCACTCCGAACTCCATTCTAGCTGATACATTGGTCGGGCAGGATGAGCGCATTTGGCATAATGGAATCGTTGGATGGTATCATCTCGTCCCCACATCTGAACGGGAAAGAGCACGACAGCAAATTATCAAGGAAGCAACACCGTAAAACACGGAGAGCATAAGGGCAAAGGACACGGCTTTCATCAGGGGCTTTGTCCTTTTTTGTCGAATAGTATTGTCCTAAAAAAAGGAAATTCCGTGATTTTAGTTGGAAAATTGAATATGTTTCGAATACAATAGTCATTAGGAAGAGATTATGAATGTAGATCATAGGGAGAGGCAGGGCCATTTAAGGGATGGAGGGAATGACCATGTCAAATGCCAAGCCTTGGATTGCCAATTACCCGCCCGAAACTGCGCCGTCATTGGATTACCCCCGTGTTCCTTTGACGCATTTTCTGGAGCAGTCTGCAGCTATGTATCCAGACAGTAACGCGATCTATTTCATGGGAAAAAGCATTACGTATCGAGAGCTTTTGCAGTTGTCATACCAATTTGCCAATGCATTGATCAAGCGCGGTGTAAAGAAAGGTGACCGCGTGGCGATTATGCTGCCAAATACTCCTCAAGCCGTCATCAGCTACTACGGGGCGCTTTTTGCAGGTGCCATCGTGGTTATGACGAACCCGCTGTATACCGAGCGAGAATTGATTCACCAAATGAACGATTCAGGCGCCGAGACTATCATCACACTGGATTTGTTGTACAAACGTGTTACCCAAGTCCGTGCATCTACCTCACTTCAACGAATCATCATCACAAGCATTGGCGATTTCCTTCCCTTATTGAAAAAATGGCTATATCCGTTCGTGCAGAAGAAACAAGGACAAAATCCGCAGGTTACATACAGCGCTGATATTGAGCCTTTTCTTTCCGTCCTAAAAGAAAGCGCTACCAAGCCTGTGGAAATACCCGTCGATCCGACTCAGGATATCGCGCTCCTCCAGTATACAGGGGGGACAACAGGTGTTGCCAAAGGCGTCATGCTAACGCACGCCAATCTCATTGCGAATGCAGTCCAGTGCCAAGCGGTCCTTTACAAGCTGAAAAAGGGAGAAGAACGAATTTTGTGTGTGCTCCCTCTGTTCCACGTGTATGGGATGACTACCGTGATGAACAAAGGCATTTGTATCGCAGCAGAAATTATTCTCGTTCCCAAATTCGACGTGAAACAAATATTTGAAATGATCGACAAGCGTAAGCCTACTCTTTTCCCAGGGGCACCAACCATGTATATCGGTTTAATCAACCACCCGGACTTGACGAAGCATGATCTTTCTTCCATCGACGCATGTGTCAGTGGATCAGCTCCGTTGCCGATCGAAGTCAAGCTCAAATTCGAAGAGTTGACGGGCGGCAAGCTGGTAGAGGGTTATGGGATGACGGAGGCTTCTCCGGTCACACATTCCAATCCCATTTGGGAAAAAGGCATTACGGGCAGCATCGGAATGCCGTGGCCAGATACGGATTGCCGAATTGTGGATACGGCAACGGGAGATGAGATGCCCCAAGGAGAGGTCGGGGAGTTGGCTGTAAAAGGGCCTCAAGTCATGCTCGGCTATTGGAATCGACCAGAAGATACCGCTGCCGTATTAAAGGATGGCTGGTTTTTGACGGGAGATATGGGCTATATGGACGAAAACGGCTATTTTTATATCGTAGATCGCAAAAAAGACATGATTATAGCTGGTGGCTTCAATATTTATCCGCGCGAAGTAGAAGAAGTGCTGTTTGAGCATCCCGCCATCCAAGAGGCAGCAGTCATCGGTGTCCCAGATCCGTACCGGGGCGAAACAGTCAAAGCATTCGTCGTTTTCAAGGATGGACAGCTCGCGAGTGAAGAGGATCTGGAAGTGCATTGCAGACAGAGACTCGCCGCCTATAAGATTCCGAGACAATACGAGATTCGTACAGACTTGCCCAAGACCATGGTCGGAAAAGTATTGCGTCGCCAATTACAAGATGAAGACAAGAAGAAAAGAGAAGCCCAGGAAGAAATCAAAACGAGCTAGTAGCTGATGTTTTGAGGCTTGCGATCCCAGGCGGAAAGCGGCCTTTTTTGCTGACCTCTTGCGATTGACAGAGGAGTGGCCCTGTATTACACTAATTATGAATGAGTAATCATTCATTTGATCATCAATGTTAGTAAACATGGAGGTAGTTATGGCAAAGAAAACGGGGGAAAAGTATCAAGCCATTATTGATGCTGCTGTTCGAGTAATCGCCAGACAGGGCTATTACAGTGCCCAGGTATCGAAAATTGCGAAAGAGGCGAAGGTAGCAGACGGCACCATATACCTCTATTTTGAAAACAAGGATGATATTTTGATTTCACTGTTTAACGAAAAGATGGGCCAGTTTGTGGAGACAAACCGCAAACACATTTCGGAAGCGACGACCATTGAGCAAAAGCTGTATGTACTCATTCAGGCACACTTGAGCCAGCTATCCAAGGACCAGGATCTGGCAAAAGTGACGCAAATCGAGCTACGCCAATCCAGTCCGATCATTAGTGAAGGAATCGGCAACGTGATGAAGCAGTATTTTAACCTCATTGACGAAGTGATCGTAGCGGGTATGGAACAGGGCGTTTTCCGATCCGATCTTGAGGTACGGATTACGCGCAAAATGATTTTTGGAACGCTGGACGAAGTGACGACATCTTGGGTGATGAAACAGTGCAAGTACGACCTTGTCTCTTATGTTGATTCCATTCATAACCTCTTCCTGCTTGGTATGAAGGGAAAAGAATGAAAAGAAAAGCTTTTTTTGCATGAAAACGTTTGTTACAATGGAAATAGTAATACTGAGCGATCGCTCGGAATGAGATAGTATTTATATATGGGGAGAGTTTGGGGGGAGAGGAATGGCGTCGCATTGGAATGTAGAGATCGTTGATCGCGTTGCTACGGTTACGATTAGCAACCCGCCTGCTAACGCACTCAGCCAAGCAGTGCTCGGTCAATTGAGTGAACTTTTGGACCAGTGGGAAAATAACGATGAGATCAAAGCAATCGTTTTGACTGGCGAAGGTCGGTTTTTCATTGCAGGAGCGGACATCAAAGAATTTACCCAACTGAATCGGGATAATGCGGAAGAACTGGCGAAGAAGGGCCAAGCATTGTTCAATCGCTTGGAAACGTTCCCGAAGCCAATCATTGCAGCAATTAACGGCGCTTGCCTTGGCGGAGGATTGGAGCTTGCGTTGGCATGCCATATCCGCTTCGCAGCACCTGAAGCCAAGCTCGGGCTGCCTGAGTTGAATCTCGGACTCATTCCTGGCTACGGTGGTACGCAACGTCTACCGCGTCTGGTTGGTCGTGGCAAAGCGACACAAATGATTCTCACGTCAGAGATGATCGGTGGCGAGGAAGCTTTGCGGATCGGTCTTGTGGAAGCGGTTTATCCCGTAGAGCAGTTGCTTGCAGAAGCGCAAAAGCTGGCGACTGTTTTCGCAAGTAAGAGCGCGATTACCATGAAGTTTGCCCTAGCGTCCATCCATAACACAACTGAGCTTTCCTTGTCACAAGGCTTGGAGCAAGAAGCAAAGCTCTTTGGCGATGCATTCGCGACGGAGGACGTAAAAGAAGGCGTGACTGCTTTTCTGGAAAAGCGTAAACCGCAATTTGCAGATCGGTAGTTAAGCATATAGCTTCACAAGTATGAGGTACCACTAAGGAGGAGGCATCCTGATGAATATCGTGGTTGTGTTGAAACAGACGTTTGACACAGAAGAAAAAATCGTCATCCAAAACGGACAAATTTCCGAAGATGGCGTTGAATTCATCATTAATCCCTACGATGAGTACGCTGTAGAAGAGGCAATCAAGCTCAAGGAAGATCATGGCGGCGAAGTAACCGTGATCAGCGTCGGCCCAGACCGTGCTGAAAGTGCACTGCGTACGGCTTTGGCAATGGGCGCAGACAAGGCTGTTTTGGTGGATGACGAGTCTCTGTTCGGAGACGAATTCACAATCGCCAAAGTATTGGCTGCCGTAGCGAAAAAGGTTGGCTACGATATCATCATTGGTGGACAAATGGCTGTAGACTCCGGGGCTGGCCAAGGCGGTCCTCGTCTGGCAGAAGAACTGGGAATTAACCATGTATCGACTGCTGTGAAACTAGAGGTGGACGGGACGAACGTACGCGTAGAGCGCGATGTAGAAGGTGACTTGGAAGTCGTGGAGACGAGCCTTCCTGTTTTGATTACGGCTCAACAAGGACTCAATGAGCCGCGCTATCCTTCTCTCCCAGGTATCATGAAAGCGAAGAAAAAACCATTGGATAGACTCGGCGCAGACGATCTGGGAATTACTGCGGATGAGGTAAAAGCAAAGACAGAAATCGTCGATCAGACATTGCCTCCGAAAAAACAAGCGGGTCGCATTCTCTCTGGCGAATTGGCAGCTCAAACGTCGGAATTGGTGCAACTGTTGCGCAATGAAGCGAAAGTGATCTAAGCGAGAGGGAGAGGATATCCATGAAAAAAGTACTTGTATTGGCAGAAGTACGTGACGGACAACTTCGCAACGTGTCGCTGGAAGCATTGACTGCAGCACAAGCATTGGCTGAGGGCGGCGAAATTGTAGCAGGTGTATTCGGAGCAAATGCAGCAACGCATGCAGTGGCATTGGGTCAGCATGGTGCGAGCACAGTGTATACGGCTGATCATGCAGCATTGGCACAGTACACGCCAGATGCGTATGTGCAGGCACTCACGCAGTTGATTGAGCTAGCTTCTCCAGATGCAGTTGTTTTGGGTCACACCGCGATCGGTCGTGACATTGCACCTCGCGTAGCAGCTCGACTCGGTTACGGTCTGGTTTCGGACGTAACAAGTGTAGAAGCGGGCCCTGTCTTCGTTCGCCCGATCTATGCAGGAAAAGCGACGCAAACACGCAAATTCGTTGATGGAACAACATTTATTACGATTCGTCCAAACAACATTGCTATCGGCGCGGCTGACCCTTCGAAAACGGCAGTGGTGGTACCAGTTGACTTGGAAATCAAAGATTTGCGCACGATCGTAAAAGAAGTTGTAAGAAAAACAAGCGGCAAAGTAGACCTTTCCGAAGCAAAAGTCGTGATTTCCGGTGGACGCGGAGTGAAGAGTGCAGAAGGCTTCCAGCCGTTGAACGATCTGGCGGAAGTACTCGGTGCAGCTGTTGGTGCATCTCGTGGCGCTTGCGACGCAGACTATTGCGATTACTCCATGCAGATCGGACAGACAGGTAAGGTTGTTACACCTGATCTGTATATCGCATGCGGGATTTCGGGAGCGATTCAGCACTTGGCTGGTATGTCCAGCTCGAAAATCATTGTTGCCATCAACAAAGATCCGGAAGCGCCAATCTTCCAAGTGGCTGATTACGGTATCGTAGGTGACTTGTTTGAAGTGCTGCCATTACTGACGGCTGAGTTTAAAAAAGTGTTGGTTTAACATAAAGATGATGACTAGGCGCTCCTTTTGGGGCGCTTTTTTTGTCCACAAGGCTTACTTTATGCTTTCCTTGCTTGGTATAATAGCAGTAAGGAGAGGTGATCGGGATGAGCGAACAGCCTTTGCAACAACTGATACACATGGTGGCGGAGAATAACCGATTGGTTAAGGAAACGCAGGAGGAGCTACGCGAGTTTAAGAAAGAGATGTATGATTTTCGTGATGAAATGTACGAATTCCGCGATGACGCTACGCGCCGATTGGACAGAGTAGAACGCCAAAATAAACATATCGATGCAGACCTTGATCTGCTGCATCGGAAAGTTAGTGACCACGAACGGGAGATCAACCGGATAAAACAAGTAGGGCAATAAGGTGCGGACAGACTGGACAGACTAAAGCGAGAAGTGTAGAGCAAAGTGTGGAGCGGCGTAGTCAATTTGGTGTTTGAATGATATACTGATTACCGTTAGGAACCTTTATTTAGCAATTGAAATTCAAGGAGGTAACTTCTCATGGCAATTGTAAATGCTACCGACCAAAACTTTTCCCAGGAAGTAGAGCAAGGCGGTACAGTCCTGGTTGACTTCTGGGCTCCATGGTGCGGCCCTTGCAAAATGATCGCTCCTGTACTGGAGCAAATCGACGGTGAAGTGGGCTCCCAGCTCAAAATCGTCAAAGTAAACGTGGATGACAACCCAGATTCTGCTGGTCGTTTTGGTGTAATGTCCATCCCAACGCTGATCGTATTCAAAGACGGTCAACCAGTTGACAAAGTGATCGGCTTCCAACCAAAAGAAGCGCTCATGGCAACTGTAGGCAAACATCTGTAATCGCAAAGCAACGAGTGAAGCGGCATAGCAATATGCCGCTTTTTTATGTTTGGATACGGAATTCTGAACGATCGTTTGTCAAAAAATTAAGTTTACTTGAGCGAAAATAATTGCGTTTTTAGAATACTTTGATTAAACTTCATATATTCAATTTATTTAGAGAATAAAGGGGGCTTTTCTAATGAAGGGATTTCATTTGATGCGCTCGTTGGCGGCGATCTCGCTAGGTGCGGTATTGATGGTCGGATGTTCGAGCGGAGGAAATACAAGTGCTCCTGCTGCAGGAGAAGGTGGCTCCGGGCAAGCCGCTAGCACTGACGGACAAGAGATTCAAGCAAAAATCGGTGTCGTTGGTTTCCTCTCAGGATCTGGCGCGGCTTATGGAGAAGCACAAAAAGCAGGATTGGAGCTGGCGTTGGGCGAGCTGAATGAAGCGAACAAGGGCAAGCTCAAGATCGAGCTGAAGTTTGAAGACTCCGCCGGAGAAAAAGAAGGCGCGATTAATGCGGTAAATAAACTGATTAATCAGGATAATGTCGTGGCGATCATCGGACCGACACTTTCTGGTGAAATGTTTGCGGCAGGACCAGTTGCAAACGAGGCCGAAACTCCGATTTTTGGTATCTCCAACACATCAGAAGGAATCAATGATATCGGGGAGTATGTGTTCCGCAATTCTTTGCCTGAATCTATTGCGATCCCTACAGCTATGAAAGCAGCTGTGGAGAAAAATGGTTTGAAAAAAGTAGCACTTATCCACGCTTCTAACGATGACTTCTCCGTGAATGGTTACAAGGTCATGAAAGCAACCGCTGAAAAGCTGGGCCTGGAGATTACCGGTGAAGCGACTTTCGCAAATGGAGATGTGGACTTCTCGGCACAATTGACCAAGCTGAAACAAACAAACCCAGACGCTTTGCTTGTGTCGGCTTTGTACAAAGAAGGCTCCATGGTTGTCAAAAAAGCACGTGAGTTAGGCTTTACAGGGACAATTCTCGGTGGAAATGGTTTCAATAATCCGAAAGTTTTTGAAATTGCAGGTCCAGCTGCTGAGGGCTTGATCGTTGCGACTCCTTTCAGCCCTGAAAAGAAAGATGATAAAGTACAAGCCTTCGTAAAAGCATTCGAAGCCAAATACAACAAAAAGCCTGACCAGTTCGCAGCTCAAGCATACGACTCGCTGTACATCATGTCGCAGTCATTGCTTGCCGCAGGAAAAGCAGATCGCGAAGGGTTGCGCGGACAATTGGCTCAGCTGAAAGACTTCACAGGTGTATCCGGCAAACTGTCTTTTGACGAGAAACGTAATCCAATTGGTGATGCAGTTGTCGTTGTCGCAAATGAAGGCAAATTCGTCCCGTTTGAATAGGATTGTGCCCGGGGTCGCTCCGGGCTTCTTTTTCTATCCGTTATCTCGCTGGATCAGAAAGTACCAGATCATGTTCTTCGCTTGCTGATCCAGCGAGAATAACTCAATCATCGTGGGATGTTAACCACTTAACAGTGAGGTGAGGCATTTGTTTTGGCAGCAATTAGTCAACGGTTTGACAGTTGGTAGCACTTATTCATTGATTGCATTGGGCTATACGCTCATTTTTGGTGTCTTGGGAATCATTAATATGGCACACGGCCAAATTTTTATTTTTGGATCACTGGTTGGCTTGGTATTGATGACCAGTCTGAATATGCCTTTAGGGGTAGCGATGATTGTGGCGATTGTGATATCGGCCATTTTGGGTCTTGTGCTGGAATATACAGCGCTTCGCCCACTTCGTAAAAAAAATGTACCCCATCTGGCATCCTTGATCAGTACGATTGGATTTGCCATTTTGATGGAGGAAGCCATGCACAAGTTTTTCGGTGCTGACTCCCGTGCGTTCCCACAATCCTTCGGGGATACCACTTTTGACTTGGGGCTCGTTCAAATTCGCAGCGTCGATATCGTTATTTTGGGGATTTCTGTGTTGCTGATGTTCGTCCTGCATTTTTGGATTCAAAAAACGAAAATGGGAAAAGCGATTCGCGCGACGGCTGAAAATACGGATACAGCAAATCTTTTGGGGATTAACACGAATATGGTCATTGTCGTGACCGTCATGCTTGCGTCGGCACTGGGAGGTGTCGCTGGTATCTTGATCGGGATGGCGTACTCTGCTCTCATTCCGACGATGGGGATGACGCTTGGTTTTAAAGGTTTGGCTGTTTTGATCTTAGGCGGGGTAGGCAGTATTCCTGGGGCCATGGTGTGCGGCGTTTTGCTCGGGATTATCGAGGTGTTTACCGTCGCGTACGGAGACTCGTCGTATCGGGATGCGGTTGCTTTTGGCTTGATCATTCTCATTTTGCTCTTGAAGCCGGAAGGACTATTTGGACGCAAAGCGTAAGGGAGGTGCAGACATTGGACATTCTCAATCCATATAACTTACAGGTACTGACTTTTATCTTGTTAAACAGTATTTTGGCGATCAGTATTTACATTACACTCTCGACGGGCCAGCTTTCCTTGGGACATGCGGGCTTTATGAGCATTGGTGCTTTTACGGCGAGTATTTTGACAAAGCAAGCGGATATGCCTCTGTTTATCGCCATCATAATCGGAGGACTAGCGGCAGGGCTGATTGCCCTCTTGATCGGTGCTCCGACATTGAAGCTCCACGGCTTGTACCTGGCAATTGCTACGCTTGGCTTTGGTGAAGTGATCCGCGTTATTTTTCTCAATATGGAGATAACAAATGGCGCCCTCGGACTGACCGGACTTCAATCAATTGGCAATTACTTGTACGATTTTGAAAAAGCAATGGGGTTAAAAGCGCAAACCTTTGGTATTTCGGTCATGCAAATGAAGTCATTATCGACCTTTGTGTTTATGCTGCTCCTGTTTGCCTTTGTTCTTTTCCTGACGCTGCGTCTGAACCGTTCGCGTCTCGGGCGTGCTTTTGAAGCGATCAAAGCAGATGAAACGGCGGCACGAGCGATGGGTTTGCAAGTCAACTATTATAAGATGCTTGCTTTTGTGATCGGTTCAATTTTGGCTGGTGTATGTGGAGGATTGTTCGCCCACATTACGACGACCATTACGCCAGATGATTTTAACTATCATAAAGTCGTAGAGATTCTGTCTTATGCCGTGATCGGCGGCAGCGAAGTGGTATGGGGGCCGCTGTTTGGTGCCTTGGTTTTGACAGCGCTGCCGGAGGTACTGCGTGGTTTGGCCGAGTACAAAATGCTTATGTACGGTTTGATCATGGTTGGTGTAATGGCGTTCCGTCCGCATGGCTTGATCGGTGCCGATACGTTCCAAAAGCTGTTCAAGCGTCGTCGGGGCAAGTCATCGGACAAGGAAGCGAAGGGGGGAGTATAGGATGTTGCTGGAACTTGCGAACGTAGGAAAAAGCTTTGGCGGCATCACCGCTCTTCGTGACGTTTCTTTTACGGTCGGAGAGGGCGAAATTGTCGGCTTAATTGGTCCGAATGGTGCGGGAAAAACGACCATTTTCAATATGGCAACGGGCATATTCGAACCAACCACGGGTACCTTTTCTTTTGCCGGACAAAAGCTAAATGGAGTGGCGCCTAACAAAATTACCGAAATGGGGATTGCGAGGACGTTCCAAAATATTCGCCTCTTCGGTCACATGAGTGCGCTGGACAACGTGAAGGTGGGATGTCATTCGCGCATGAAGGCAGGATTCTGGGCTTCCCTTTTGAAAACACCCGGACAACGTGCGGAAGAAAAGGCTGTTACCAAAAGAGCAGAGGAGCTCCTCGAATTCGTAGGCTTGTCTGACATTGCTGATGTGCGCTCGGATACATTGGCTTACGGTCAACAACGGCGTCTGGAGATTGCGCGGGCACTGGCTACTGAACCAAAGCTCTTGCTTTTGGACGAGCCTGCTGCTGGAATGATCGAGACCGAGACGAAAGCGCTCATGGAGCTGGTCAAAAAAATTCGCGATGACGGGACGACTGTCCTGTTGGTCGAACACGATATGGGCTTGGTCATGAACCTGTGTGAAAAGGTCGTATGTATCAACTTTGGGGTCAAAATTGCTGACGGCACCCCGGCAGAGGTACAAAACAATTCGGATGTGATTGAAGCTTACCTCGGCAAGGAGGACGAATAAGATGCTGAACATACAAAACTTGACGACCTCCTATGGTCAAATCAAGGCGATTCGTGGGATAACGCTGGAAGTGCCTGAGGGCAAAATCGTCTCGCTAATCGGGGCGAACGGAGCGGGCAAAACGACAACCATGCGTACGATCGCAGGTCAACTGAAGCCTGAAGCAGGGACGATTACGTTTTGTGGTCAACGCATAGACGGTTCGAAACCCCATCAGATTGTTAAAGCCGGATTGGCGTTGGTTCCAGAAGGGCGTGCGATCCTCGGGAAGATGACCGTGCTGGAAAACCTGGAGATGGGCGCATTCCAGCGCAACGATGCACAAGGCATCAAGGACGACATGGAGAAGATGATGTCCTGGTTCCCCATCCTTAGGGAACGGCTTTCCCAATTGGGAGGGACGATGTCTGGCGGTCAGCAGCAAATGCTAGCGATTGCTCGCGCTTTGATGTCTCGACCCAAGCTGCTGCTTTTGGACGAGCCGTCGATGGGCCTGGCTCCCATCGTGGTGGCGGACATTTTCAAGGTGATCAAAGAAATCAATGCGGAAGGTACAACGGTCCTCATCGTGGAGCAAAATGTCAAACAGGCCCTCAAAATCGCTGATTACGGGTATGTATTGGAGGCAGGGCAAATCGTATTGGATGGCACAGGAGAAGCGTTGTTAAACGACGAACGTGTAAAAGAAGCATATTTGGGCGGCCGGAAGCACTAGGTCTGCCTATAAAAAACTGTCGCTATGGAATGAGGCGGCAGTTTTTTTCGTCATCATTCCATGGTACTATGAAGGATAGAACGTATATTCTCTTATGATGCGAAAAAGGGAAGGAAGCCGGATACGATGCCAGCCAAATTGACGAGAGAGCAAATGGAATATCTTGTTCATCAAGTACAACGCTATTTTAAAGAAGAACGGTCGGAGACACTCGGCAATTTGGAGACGGAAGAGTTGATTGCCTTTTTTTCGAAAGAGCTCGGCCCCTTCTATTACAATCAAGGGGTGCAAGACAGCCGCAAGCTACTGGTGGAACGGATGAGTTCCTTAGAAGATGAACTGTATGTATTGGAAAAGCCAATCCACAAGAACAAATAGATGCAAGACAGATATAGAGTAAAGAGGAGGGAGCAGCCATGAACAGCTCCTTAAAAGATAAACTGGCCGTCCTGCCAGATAAGCCAGGCTGCTACCTGATGAAAAATGCGAGCGGGGAAATCATTTACGTAGGAAAAGCCAAGGTGCTGAAAAACCGCGTTCGCTCTTATTTTACAGGCAGTCATAACGGGAAGACGCAGCTGTTGGTCAGTGAGATCGTGGACTTTGAGTACATTGTGGTATCCTCCGCGATTGAGGCGCTCATCCTTGAGTGCAACCTGATCAAGGAGCACGACCCGCGTTACAATGTCATGCTCCGCGACGACAAGACGTATCCGTACATCAAAATTACGAATGAGGCGCAGCCACGTCTGGAGATTACCCGTAAGGTATTAAAAGATAAAGCCAAGTATTTCGGTCCCTATCCGAATGCCGGAGATGCCTCCGAGGTGAAGAAGCTGCTGGATCGCCTCTACCCGTTACGCAAATGCCGCAATATGCCCAAGCAGGTTTGTCTGTACTACCATTTGGGACAATGTTTAGCGCCCTGTGTGTACGAGGTATTGGCAGAGGAAAATCAGCGTTTGGTGGACGAAATCAGCCGGTTCCTCGATGGTGGCCATGAGGAAATGAAGCAAACTCTCACGGAAAAAATGCTGCAAGCCTCAGAAAACATGGAGTTCGAACGCGCCAAGGAATATCGCGATCAGATCAAGAGCATCGAAGCGGTGATGGAGAAGCAGAAGATCACGTTCACCGATACGGTAGATCGCGACATTATCGGGTTTGCTGTGGAAAAAGGCTGGATGTGCATTCAGGTGTTCTATATGCGAAAAGGGAAGATGATCGAGCGTCAGACGACTTCCTTTCCATACTATGGAAGCGAAACCGAGGACTTTATGTCTTATGTGAGCCAGTTCTACTACGATAAGCAAAATGCTCTGCCAAAAGAAATTTTGCTCCCGCAAGAGAGTGAACCGGAGCTTTTGAGTGAGTGGCTGGGCATCAAAGTCCATGCACCGAAAAGAGGCAAAAAGCATGAGCTCGTGAAGATGGCTTCCGAGAACGCCCGTATTGCTTTGGAGGAGAAATTCGCGCTGATGTCCAAGGACGATGCGCGTACAGTCCAAGCGGTACACAATCTGGGTCACATTTTAGGGATTCCGGTTCCTCATCGAATTGAAGCGTTTGACAACTCCAACATTCAGGGAACAGAGCCTGTGTCTGCGATGATTGTGTTTACAGACGGTCGCCCTGACAAAAAGGAATACCGCAAATTCAAGATCAAAACCGTCGAAGGGCCAGATGATTACGGCTCCATGCGCGAAGTAGTTCGCCGTCGCTACTCTCGCCTGCTGAAAGAAAACCAGCCGATGCCCGACCTGATAGTGATCGATGGTGGAAAAGGCCAAATCAGTGCGGCTATGGATGTGTTGGAAAACGAGCTAGGCCTCTATATTCCCGTCTGTGGACTCGCGAAGGACGAGAAGCACCGCACCGCTCAGCTCATGTACGGAGATCCGCCAGAGCCTGTGAATCTTAGACGTGATAGCTATGAGTTTTATTTGTTGCAGCGCATCCAAGATGAAGTCCACCGTTTTGTTATTACATTCCACAGACAATCCCGGACGAAAACGATGCTCTCCTCTCAGTTGGATGAGATCCCGGGTATTGGTGAGAAGCGCCGCAAGCTGTTGTTCTCTCATTTTGGCTCGTTGAAAAAAATGCGCGAGGCGACCGTCGAAGACTTCCGCCAATTAGGGATCGGCGACAAGCTGGCAAAAGAAATCATCGGGCATCTGCGCAAGCTGGACACATAACAAATGTAGCTTTTTGAACAACCTCTAAAAAGGAATTGATCCATTTTTAGACTCATGATATAATCCGATTCAAACAGAATAGTTAGCCTCACTTCCATTATGGAGTGAGGTAGAGGCGCGAAAACCAAGAGTACCACCCTGAGATCGGGAATCTGTGAAGGGGACGGGAAAGGGGAATTCGCCGAAGTGTGGAGGGAAACCCGCTTTTCTCCATGCTGGGTCTGCGTTGAATAAATGCAGGACTGTCATCTGAACAATGACCAATTGTCAGATGGAGAGCTATCTCACGGTGTGTCAATGTGAGTTTTGATGGTGATGACTGTCAAGCTTCGTTGTCCGCGTGTATTGGGAGGGAGGAACCGGTATGTCGAAACAGTAGGCAGCGGCAGGTCTTATTCCTTGTCGGTGCCTTTTTTGTAAAATAAAAATGCAAGACTTTTCTTTATAGAGAGAATAGTAAAAACCATACAATACGAGATAAATACCAAACATTGGATATGAGAAAAAGGGAGAGAAGCCGCATGGGGTTGATCGTGCAGAAATATGGAGGCACCTCTGTAGGTACCATTGAGCGAATTTTACGAGTTGCGGATCGAATTATCAGCTACAAAGAGGAAGGGCATGATGTGGTAGTCGTTGTTTCTGCAATGGGCAAATCTACTGACGTGTTAGTAGATATGGCCAAGCAGATTAGCGCATACCCATCCGAGCGTGAAATGGATATGCTGCTGACCACGGGGGAGCAGGTATCGATCGCGCTTTTGTCGATGGCCTTGCATACAAAAGGCTACGACGCTATTTCTCTTACGGGCGGGCAGGCTGGAATCACCACGGAGGCGATTCACGGAAGAGCACGGATCAAGCAGATTGATCCAGAGCGGATTCAATCCGAGCTCGGCCGAGGTCGTGTGGTAATCGTGGCAGGATTCCAAGGGATCAGTGACGAAGGTGAAATTACGACGCTCGGCCGCGGTGGATCGGATACATCTGCGGTTACACTCGCAGCGAGCTTGAACGCTGAGAAATGCGAAATCTTTACAGACGTGTCCGGGGTGTATACAGCTGATCCGCGAGTGGTTCCAGCTGCGAGCAAGCTGGATACGATCTCGTATGATGAGATGCTGGAGCTGGCGAACCTCGGTGCAGGGGTTCTTCATCCAAGGTCAGTAGAGGCTGCGAAAAAATACAAGGTAAGGCTGGTCGTCCGCTCCAGCTTTACTGCCGAAGATGGTACGTACGTTGAGGAGGTTGCCAACATGGAAACAGGAAGAGTAGTAAGTGGAGTTGCACACGATGAAGATGTAGCCAAAATCACGGTTGTCGGCATGCCTGCCAAGGTCGGGACGCTCTCCCGTTTGTTCAATACGCTGGCGGACAATCAGGTGAACGTCGATATCATTATCCAAAGCTCCTATGATGCGTCTGTTACGAACATTTCTTTTACAGTTGCAGCGGATGATCTGAAAAAAGCACTGGATACGCTGGACAGAAACAAAAACGAGCTTGGCTTTGAAAAAGTCGATTTTGAGGAAGGCTTGACCAAAGTATCAATTGTTGGCTCAGGCATGATCAACAATCCAGGGGTAGCTGCCGAAATGTTCCGCGTCCTGGCAGAAAAAGAAATTTCTATTAAAATGGTATCTACGTCTGATATCAAGGTTTCTTGTGTCATTCCAGCAGCCTTGACGGAGCTGGCTGTTCGCAGTCTTCATTCGGCATATGGTTTAGATGTCGAGGAAACCGCGGTCGTGCACGGAGTATAAAACATGGATGCTCCCTCTCCCTTTGTTAGTAGGTAGAGGGGGCATTTTCTTCATGAAGCCACTTGTACAGATATACGTATGTCTGAGGAGCTTTCCATTTCGATTTTGCTGAACACTTCTTTGTCTTTCCACTGCTCAATCATACCAGCGATGATTCCAGCCTCAAAAGAAAGACTACATCCTAGTCTCTCAATAGACTGATAGCTAAAAATGGAATGAGTGAGCGAATAGACGATAGTTTGCCCGGACTCCTCCACGACATCGAGTTGGCCTAAACCGAGCCGAATAAAAGGCATAATCGGGCCTGTTGCAGATTGAATGGGGATTTTGCGTCCCATATTTTTTCCGATCCAATAGAGAATATGGTTTTCACTATCACCTAGCAGGGTGCTAGTCAGCGTTTCGCGTAGAAGATGATAGCCAAGATAGGGCATATTCATTCTTTCCGCATAGGGAATGGTCTCTGGCGGCAACAGTGCTGCAAGCTGATCCTTCTCTTTCATATGTGCTTCCCTCCTGTCTGTACTAGATTATGAGGAGGGACTCGCATTCATGACATCTTAATAGAAAAAATAGCTGGACTAAACAAAGTTATTCTATCAATGTATTTAGTACATTGATTGTCTTGACGCTATGTGTCGACAAGAGTACAATTGGATTTGGTCAAAGTTTTGCCCAACTTTTTCTCGAATTTTGACACATTCCGACAAATTCATGTGATCTAGCGAACGCAGTCTTTTTGTGAACAGCGTCAAGACGCTCTTCATAAAATGATCGTGGCGGTTTTGTTATGTCTAATGGGTGAGGCAATGGGTTAGGATATTGGGGAAAGGTCTATCAAAACGGTCGAAAACCGTTTTGGACCGCTTGCGGTGACGCTTGACGTTTTTCACAGAATTGAGAGTTACATACATTGAAAGGGGGACCATTGTATGGCGAAAGGCCATAGCTTTCTCAGTCACAAGCTACACTCACTTCTTGGTTTGTTTCCGATCGGGCTCTTCCTCGTGTTCCACTTGACAGCCAACTATCAAGCGACTCGTGGACCTGAAGCTTTCAACCAGGCTGTAGGCTTCATTGAAAGCCTTCCATTTCTGTTAGTACTTGAATTTGCCTTGATCTACCTCCCGATCCTGTTTCATGCTGTTTACGGTCTCTACATTGCGTTCCAAGCGAAGCAAAACGTAGGGAACTTCGGTTACTTCCGAAATCAAATGTTCTTGTGGCAACGTGTTACAGGAGTCATTACCCTCATTTTTATTGTTTGGCACGTTTGGGAAACTCGTATCCAAAAAGCACTGGGTGCACACGTGGATTATGACATGATGGCAAACATTTTGAGCAGTCCTGCAATGATCGTATTCTACACAATCGGGATTATTAGCACGACTTTCCACTTCTCCAACGGACTGTGGTCTTTCCTGGTTCACTGGGGAATTACAGTTGGGCCGCGTTCCCAACGCATTGCAACATTCCTGACTTTGGGCGTATTCGTAATTGTAACCTTCATCGGCTTACGTGCGATGTCGGCTTTCATTCTGTAGGGATAGGGGGACATAAACAATGGCAAAAGGTAAACTGATCATTGTCGGTGGAGGTTTGGCCGGCTTGATGGCTACCATCAAAGCAGCAGAAAAAGGCGTTCCTGTTCAGCTGTTCTCCCTGGTTCCGGTAAAACGTTCCCACTCTGTCTGTGCGCAGGGCGGTATTAACGGTGCGGTAAATACCAAAGGGGAAGGCGACTCCACATGGGAGCACTTCGATGATACAGTATATGGCGGAGACTTCTTGGCTAACCAACCGCCTGTAAAAGCAATGACAGATGCAGCACCTGGCATCATTTACATGTTGGACCGTATGGGTGTTATGTTTAACCGTACACCAGAAGGTCTGTTGGACTTCCGCCGTTTCGGGGGAACCAAGCATCACCGTACCGCTTTTGCGGGTGCGACAACTGGACAACAGCTTTTGTACGCTTTGGATGAGCAAGTGCGCCGTTATGAAGCTGAAGGTCTGGTAACCAAGTACGAATATTGGGATTTCCTCGGAGCCGTTTTGGACGATGCAGGAACCTGTCGCGGGATTACTGCGCAAAACATGCGTTCCGGTGAAATTCAATCCTTCCGTGCGGATGCCGTTATTTTGGCAACAGGCGGACCTGGTATCATCTTCGGTAAATCGACGAACTCGATTATCAATACAGGTACAGCAGCTTCTGCTGCGTATCAACAAGGGGTTATCTACTCCAATGGTGAGATGATCCAAATTCACCCAACTGCAATCCCTGGCGACGACAAGCTGCGTCTGATGTCCGAGTCTGCTCGTGGTGAAGGTGGCCGTGTATGGACGTATAGAGACGGTAAGCCTTGGTACTTCCTGGAAGATAAATACCCTGCATACGGAAACCTGGTACCGCGTGACATTGCGACTCGCGAAATCTTCTCCGTCTGCGTAGATATGAAGCTGGGTATCAACGGCGAAAACATGGTATACCTCGACCTGTCCCACAAAGATCCAAAAGAACTGGATGTAAAATTGGGCGGTATTATCGAGATTTACGAAAAATTCGTTGGGGATGACCCACGCAAAGTTCCAATGAAGATTTTCCCTGCGGTTCACTATTCCATGGGCGGTATGTGGGTAGACTACAACCAAATGACCAATATCCCTGGTCTGTTCGCAGCAGGTGAGTGCGATTACTCTCAGCACGGTGCAAACCGTTTGGGTGCAAACTCCCTCTTGTCCGCGATCTACGGTGGTATGGTTGCAGGTCCAAAAGCGATCGAGTACATCAAAGGCTTGAACAAATCCTCTGATGATCTGTCTTCCACGCTCTTCGACGGCTTTGCTAGCCAAGAGCAAGCGAAATACGACAGCATCCTGAAAATGGACGGAACAGAAAATGCTTACCTGATCCACAAGGAACTGGGTGAGTGGATGACTGACAACGTAACGGTAGTACGTTACAATGACCGTCTGCAAAGAACGGATGATAAGATCGTTGAACTGATGGAACGCTACAAGAAAATCAACATCAACGATACAAATAAATGGAGCAACTCTGGTGCGGCATTTACCCGTCATCTGTGGAACATGCTCGTACTGTCCCGTGCGATCACGATCGGTGCCCTTAAGCGCGATGAGAGCCGCGGTGCTCACTACAAGCCTGATTTCCCAGAGCGTGATGACGAGAACTTCATGAAGACGACAATGGCGAAGTATAATGCAGAAACGACTGCGCCAGAAATCTACTATGAAGACATCGACGTATCCCTGATCGCACCACGTAAACGTGACTATACGTCTGACAAGAAATAAGAGAGGAGGAAACTGATCATGGCAGAAAAATTGATTCATTTGATTATCACTCGTCAAGATAGCCCTGACAGCACTCCGTTCAAGGAAGAGTTCAAAATTCCTTACCGTCCTGGTATGAACGTGATCAGTGCTTTGATGGAGATTCAACGTAATCCACTCAACGCACAAGGTCAAAAAACGTCTCCAGTCAACTGGGAATCGAACTGCTTGGAAGAAGTATGCGGTGCGTGCTCGATGGTTATTAACGGAAGACCGCGCCAAGCTTGCTCGGCACTGGTAGATAAACTCGAACAGCCGATTCGTCTCGAACCAATGAGCACCTTCCCTGTACAACGTGACTTGTCGATTGACCGCAGCCGCATGTTCGATGCGTTGAAACGCGTAAAAGCATGGGTTCCAATCGATGGTACGCATGATCTGGGACCAGGTCCTCGCATGCCGGAAGTTGAGCGTCAATGGGCGTACGAGCTTTCGAAGTGCATGACGTGCGGTGTTTGCTTGGAAGCTTGCCCGAACGTGAATGCGAAGGCTGAGTTCATCGGTCCGTTCGCGATTTCGCAGGTTCGTCTGTTCAACCAGCATCCAACGGGTATGATGAACAAGCATGAGCGTCTGGAAGCCCTGATGGAAGATGGCGGTATCGGTGATTGCGGTAACTCGCAAAACTGCGTACAAGCTTGTCCGAAAGGAATTCCGCTCACAACTTCGATCGCTCACATGAACAAAGAAACAACCAAACATGCAGTGAAGAAGTTCTTCTTCTCCTAATAGACGAAGAAAAGGCGTGCACCGGTTATCCGGAATGCACGCCTTTTTTTGGTTTTAGTTCTCGGAATTCGTCTCGATGACGGCCGCCATCGCGAGCTTTTCAAAAAGGAGGACGAAGTGTTGGAGTTCATCTTCGCTGAGGTGAGAAAACATTTTATTTAGCTTTTCTCTCCTATTCTGCTTGGCTACTTGCAGAATTTTTTTGCCAGAATCACGCAAACTGATATAAACCACTCGGCGATCTTCCTCATCACGGTCACGGGCGACGAAACCGTGTTTATCCAGACGGTCCACCATTGCTGTGATTGCGCTTGGTTTGACCCCCATTGATTCAGCCAATTCTCCAACGGTGCATTTTTCCTTCTGTTCCAACTGATGAAGAATGTAGAATTGCGGGCCAGTTAAACCAGAGACAGGTTCGGCTAATTGCGTTCCCATCGTGCGCATTATGGTACGAAACGCCTCCTGCAAGCGCTCAAGTGTATCTGTTAAGGGGGAGGGCATGCTCGTATCGTCTCCTTATTTGATCTATTTCTTCGTTATCGGGAATATTTGATATGTAATATTTAACGTACTTAAATATAGTCTGAAAATACTTCGTTTGTCAACCTTCGCAAAAAGAAGGGAATACCTAAGCGATTCCTAGTGAAAACTGAAAACATAATGGAATGACTTCCAGCAAGGGGGCAAACGATGAAGAAAAAGGTATGCAGCATTGGATTGATATTGGCTTTGCTTCCCGCAACGACTGTCAGCACAACAGCGTTTGAAGGAACGGCGACCATTCGTATGCAGATTTTGCAGGATCTCGCGGAAATGCACGAGCCATTACATACAGGCAAGGCGGACAAGGAATATAAAACGAAGGCAGATGAATGGCAACGACAAGAACTGCTACTGCGAGGTGAGCAATTAAAATCTGCGCCTGTCGATTCGCTGGAAATGATTGAGGCAACGAAGGCTTGGGAGGAAGTGGGGGTAAAGGGGGAAGGAATGCTCGTTTCCGTGATCGATACGGGAGTCAATCCGCGCCACCCCGATTTGCCTGCCCCGCATGATAAGCGTTCGGCCATGCAAAAGTCAGCCTCTTCCCAGAAGGTGATCCCGGGATTTAACTGGGCTGACCGTACGCAAACAACGGAAGACGTATCGGAATCTCAGCATGGTATCCATGTGGCGGGAATTATTGGGGCGAACGGAAAAGTAAAAGGGGTTGCTCCTGAATCCCAGCTCATCAGCCAAAAAGTATTTTCCAATTATCAAAGCGAGGTTCCTGGGCTAGGTGAATCAATTTTATTTGCGATTAATGATTCCATTACGAAAAAAGCAGATGTTATCAACTTGAGTCTCGGTTCCTCAGCGGGCTATGTGGATGAAACGAATGTGGAGCAAATGGCTGTGAAGCGAGCAGTCGATAATGGAATCGTAGTAGTGGCAGCGGCCGGCAATGATGCGTATTTCGGCAGTGATAAGGTACGAGCACAGAATCCGGATATCGCCATGATCGGTTCTCCAGGCTTGAGTCCTGATGCGTTTTCAGTTGCTTCTGTCAACGCTACAGCACTGGCTGGCTATAGCTTCACGGTGCAAGGGGTTCCCGGTATGGAGAAAGTCGTGTATTTATCGGGCTATGTGGAAGGCGGGGGTGCAATAAACCCAGTCATGACGCTGATGAAGCCGTATCCACTTGTCTATATGGGGAAAGGGAAGAAGGAAGACTACAATGTTTCCGTAAAAGATAAGGTGGTATTGCTCGAACGAGGCGACATTTCATTCGATGATAAGCTTCGCCTCGCCAAAGAAGCAGGAGCAGTTGGTGCTGTTATCTACAACAATGAAATGGGCCCACTCATTATCAGTGCGGAGCATGCCAAACAAATCCCGGCTGTTTCTGTCTTGAAGCACATGGGTGAGCAAATGGCACAAGCGATTAAAAAAGGCAAGAAAGTGACGGTCTCATTTAACGGTGAATATGGTCAAAATCCAATGCCTTATCCAGACGGAGGAACGATCTCGGCTTTTTCATCATGGGGACCAACACCCGATTTGCAGTTCAAGCCGGAGATTGCGGCTCCAGGTGGGGGCATCTTGTCACTCACGCGAGAGTCTGAATATGCCGTGAAAAGTGGTACGTCAATGGCAACGCCACATGTGGCAGGCGGGATGGCTTTGCTGAAACAAGGCTATCTCAAGCAAGGGCGGAACCTGCAAGGCAGATCGCTTGTCGATACGTTAAAGGCTGCGGCGATGAATACAGCAGAACCGATTATCGATCCGCAAATGAGCATACCAGCAGCGGATAAAGAGAAAGCAAAAAAAGTTCCGTACAGCCCACGGGTTCAAGGGGCAGGACTGATGCAAATCGCAAAAGCAATCAAGACGCCAGCCATTGTTGTGAATGCAAAAGGAAAAGCAGGTGTCTCGTTAGGAGAGATTGGGAATTCAACGACCTTTTCTCTATTTATAAATAACAAGTTTGGCAAAAAGCCAATTACGTATCAGTTGCAAAATGAGTTTGGTGTCATGACTGACTTGCGCAAGAATGGCATCAATATGCTAACGGATACCCTTTTCGAGGGGGCAGAACTGCAATTTTCCACTCCTAAGATTACCGTTGCGCCGGGGAAGTTAGAGGAAGTAAAGGTAACGCTCACGATTCCGACAAGCTCAGCACGCAATCAATTTGCAGAAGGATTTATTTCCTTTCAACCAGATGATAAAGAGCTACCTACTTTGCGCACGCCGTTTTATGGCTTCTACGGCGATTGGGATGAACCGAAGATTATGGATCAGCCTGTATGGGAGGCAGAAAGTCAGGAAAAACGAACAGGTGTCAAGACGAGCTGGTATCACGATAAACGCAATGACAAATGGCGCTATCGGGATTATCTAGGTGTTACAGGTGTCAAAGCCGATGGCGGTGCGAAAATCGATCCCAATCATATCGCCTTTTCTCCAAACGGGGATGGGCATTACGATGTCGCCGCTCCTTCGATTACTTTTTTGCGCAATGCCCGTCAGATTATCGTCGAAGTAACAGACCAGTCAGGCAAGCCGATTCGCAGTCTTGTGCGTGATGAAAAGGTGAGCAAGTACGACCAATCGAAGCTAGGGACGCCATACTATTACACGGAAAGGGAAGCGTGGAGCTGGGACGGAAAGATCTTTTCACCACAAAAAGGAGCATATATACAGGCACCTGATGGACAGTACCAATTCTCCATTAAGGCCAAAATAGATGACCGCAATGCCAATTGGCAATCGATGACACTCCCCATCCGTGTGGATACAAAAGCTCCTGTGATTACAGCTTCTGTGTCAGGAAACCGGGTTCAGTGGAGCAGCCGCGATAAAGATATCCAAGCCTATTTCCTTTATGTAAACGGTAAGAGGGTAGGAGGCCCCTATTCTCCAAAAGTGTCCAGCACACTCATTAATCAGCCGGATAAAAAAATGAGTGTAGTCGCGTATGATTATGCAGGGAATATCAGCGTGGCACATATCAACGGGAAAAGTGACAGCACTCCGCCATTTGTGGAGTTCCCGGATGATTTGTTTCCTTATCTGAAAATATCCAAGCAGCCAGATGTAGCCTTCAGGGGCAAAGTAACAGGCGAGGATATGATGGACAGAGTCCGCTTGTCGATTAACAAAACGCCTGTAAAGCTGGCGACGGATGGATCATTTGAAACCATCCTGCGATTAACGGAAGGTCTCAATTATGTGATGTACAGTGCAATGGATATGTATGGAAACAAGCGCCAATTCACGCAGCGGGTCATCGTCGATACGAGTCCTCCGACACTGCAATTGCTAAACGATGGCAGCGAAGACGTACAATTCGATGCAGCAACCAAGAACATGCTGGTTCCAGTCCGCTTCATGTACAGAGATCAAACATATAAAGGTCAGGTAAGTATCAATGGGCAAATTGTGTCCTA
This sequence comes from Brevibacillus sp. FIR094, assembly GCF_050477165.1. Taxonomy (NCBI): domain Bacteria; kingdom Bacillati; phylum Bacillota; class Bacilli; order Caryophanales; family Paenibacillaceae; genus Brevibacillus; species Brevibacillus sp. FIR094. The sequence continues at coordinate 28,693 of NZ_JBEAES010000044.1, forward strand.
CTTTGAAGAAGATCAATTGGAAATCCCTGCGCAAAAATACGTAACGCAAATTTTAAGTATGAAGCAGGGAGAGAATCGCATTTTGCTTGAAGGCAAAGACGGTGCAGGCAATCAAAGTATGTTGCTGGTGTATGCGTATGTCGATGCCAATGCAGGGTCGGTCGTCATAAGCAATGGGGAGCAGCGTATATCCTACAAGGCGCGAACAGTGCCAGCTCCGACGATCCAACTGCCGAACAAACAGCTAGAAGGGCAGGAAGGTGAAGCGCTACCCATCGAAGGGAAAGTGACAGGTGCAGGTGCTGTTAACCTCCAAATCAACTATGGATCAAAAAGCTTTCAGACCAACGCGAATGATCGTGGGCTATTTCGCCTGGTGCTTCATGAGGTAGAGGAAGGCAAGCAAAAACTGACGGTTGTTGCTACTGATGCACTGGGTAGGGAAGCCCGAGCGGAGATGAACGTCGTCGGAAAGAAAAAATAGGATAGCGGGCCCGTCAGTAGCAGATAGAAGGCTATTGCCGGGCCAAATTTTTGTGGGAGGATTCCATTCGATGTTTTACCACGGGATCATGTGGGAATATGTTACGAGAGAGTACCCTGTGCTATCACCGAGAAGGACCGCCAGAAGGAAGCGTGTGGCAGAGCAATTGTGGGATCGCATTCATCTGATCGAACAATTCGGTTTGGAGCCCGTTCATTTGCTTGAGGCCGACGAACATTACGATGTGGTCCGTTGTATACAGGAATGCTTGGCATTTGGAGATACTGTTTTTGCCTTTGATCGCGTCCAGCTTCCGATGTGGCAATTGAGTAAGCATGAGATCGGTGTAGAAATATTAGACTTGCGAACGTGCACGGCCATCTATACCATTCGTCATGAGACGAAAGTAGAGGATTATTTTCCCAGCACACCCTGTTTTCGTGACCTTATACCTAGGAAGTTTTTGTAATCCTATTGCATCTGCCAAATATCGACATTATGATAGTCCTATACGAGAAGGAATTGCCCGGGAAAGGAAGAGAACGCAGATGATAGTCCAGTACCTTGATCCATTTCTTGAATCAGCTTCGTCCGTGATTCAACAAGTATGCAATGTCGACATTTCGCGTGGAGAGTTAGCTGAAAGAGAATGGAGCCATGTAGAAGGCCATACATGGATTCGAATCGGAATGACAGGTCAATTACAAGGTGAGGTCTTTTTCGGTCTGCAAGAGGAATTGGCTTTGCGCATTGTCTCGGCCATGATGGGCGGTTATCCCGTGCAAGAGATGGATGAGCTCGGAAAAAGTGCCATTTCCGAGTTGGGGAACATGATTTCCGGGAATGCGAGTACGCTTTTGTCCAATCGAGGTGTTCTTGTAGACATTACCCCGCCCTTATTTTTACACCAGCATGACTTGAAAGACATGGCAGGGACAGCATTGATTGCACCGCTCGATCTTCATGACATGGGCAGACTGGATATTCAAATTATTGTGATAAGATAGAGGCGGCTTATGCCGTCTTTTTTGTAAAGGATACGTAGCTACGAACATTATCATTCAAAGGAGGGATAGAAAGAGATGGATCATTACTTCTCGATTTGTTCAGCTGAGATGTATTATGAAAAATACATGGCCTTTTTATTGGAAAACTACGACCAGCTCCGCATGCCATATTCCTTTCCTGTGGCGCTCAGTTTTCTGGCGAGTCCCGTTTTAATGGAGGGGAAAGCATTTCTTTGCTTCAACGATGACGACGAAGTGATCGGTGCCTTTTCGTACATTTACGGGACAGGTGAAAATCAGTACGAAGACAAGCATATCGTTCAAATTCAGGTGGTCTATTTTTTAGAACAGTATCGTAGCAGTCGCCTTTTTTTGCACGCTCTTCAGCATGTAACCGAATATATCTCCTATATGGAGGAGGACGTGAAGGAGTTTCGATTCTGGACTTCCTCGGACGACTCTTTACGCAAATTGTTTACCAAGATTGCAAAAAGAGTCGCTTCTGTGGAAACGACAAACGGTCCAATGGATGAATATCGCGCATCGTTTTTGGCTTGGCAAACCTATGCAGCCAGGTTTCAACATGAACCATTTTTCTAATCCAAGAAGGAGACGTTACGATGTTGTTCGTCATCAAAAACCTGTTTGGCTACATACGCCCCTATAAGCTCCTGAGTTCCCTTTTTTTCCTCACGCTTGCACTCGATCTACTTTTCTTATCCTTGGCACCTCTTAGTTTCCAGATGATCATTGACAAAGCGATTGTTCCCAAAGATATGCACGTTTTCACAGTCATCATGATCGTATTGGCGATTAGCGGATTTATCTGTGTCAGTGCGGGAATTATCAGTGATTATGTGCTGGCAAAGCTAAATGCACGTGTGCAAAATGATTTGCGGCAAAAACTATTTGCGCATATGCAGTATTTGCCGGTCAGCTATTTCCACAAAACGCGTTCGGGCGAACTGGTCTCTTACTTTTCAGTGGATTTGCCTGTCATTGACAGATCGTTGGCCATTCTCTTCACAACAGGTATTCAGTCATTGGCAGTCGTGACGATTAGTACGATGGTGTTGTTTTACTTGGAATGGGTGATGGCGCTGTGTATTTTGGTGGGAGCAATCTTGATCTTTACAGGTCCTTATTTGCTTGGCAGACGTGCCCACACAGTTAATGCCGCATACAAAGAACAGCTCGCTGCTATGACGAATGATGTTCAGGAAAATACGAGAGGGCAAATGGTCATCAAGGGCTTCAACCTGCAAGATGCCATGATCGATAAATTTAATGGAAGACTCAAGTTGCTGTTGATTAGCAACTATCGCAAGAATTTGATGACAGCGAAGCTGGAACGAATTCCTGGGCTATGCTTACTACTCATCAACTTTACGATCATTGGCTTCGGTTCCTATCTGGCACTCACCGGGCGAATCTCTGTCGGTTCGCTTGTCGCCTTTTTCACCATGTATACGTCGATGGGGAATGCAGTGTTTAATCTGACCTTTACGCTCCCGCTGATTACAGATGCACAAGTCAGCATGGAGCGAGTTCAGAAGGTACTGAATGAACCTAGTGAAAAAGTCGACCATTTTGCAGCGGAGCCGCTCGATTTGCGAATGACTGAAGTGGCCGTAAAAAATGTTGCGTTTGGCTATCAGGAAAATCAATTGTCTATCAATCAGGTCAGCATGCAGATTCCGGCTCGGACAAAAGGTGCGATTGTTGGCTCCAGCGGGTCTGGAAAAAGCACGATCGTTCAGCTGTTACTAGGCTTTTATGAACCTAGTTCTGGTCATATCGAGATAAACGGCACAAAACTCGATGAATATAATAGGGGAGCCTTCCGCAACCATGTAGGGGTTGTCTTTCAGGATAACTTTCTTTTTCACGGAACAATAGCCGAAAACATCCGCCTCGGCAAACTCGATGCGACAAACGATGAGCTGAGGATGGCTGCACAGCAAGCAGAGATCCATGACTTTATCGTGAGTCTACCAGACAAGTACGAAACTCTTGTTTTGGATGGGGGAAGCAACCTGTCTGGGGGACAAAAGCAGCGACTTGCCATTGCTCGAGCGATTCTGCGCAATCCTTCTCTACTTATTCTGGATGAAGCAACTTCTGCTCTTGATCCCATTTCAGAGGCTTCTATTAACAAGACCTTTGCGAAGCTGTCCAGCGATCGGACTGTCATTACGGTGACACATCGTTTGTCGACCATAATGGACATGGATCAAATCTTTGTGTTGGAGAAGGGGGAACTAGTGGAGCAAGGGACACACTCTCAACTGTTGCAAAAGCGGGGTTATTACAGAAGGCTATGGGAGAAACAAAGTGTTTTGACCAGCCCAGAAGGTGTTATGGATGTTCTAGGTGTCGACGTGTCTGATTTTTTGCATCTCTTCCATACCGAGACGTTTACTGCTGGACAGACGATCATTCGGGAAGGAGAAGCCGCAGAGAAGTTTCACCTCCTCGCACGCGGAAAGGTAGAAGTTTCCCAAACATGTGCTGAATCTGAGGAGCAGATTCGACTTGCGATTCTGGAGGACGGCGATCACTTTGGAGAAACAGACCTAGTGGGTGCTTTACAGACAACAACGGTGACCGCTCTCACCTCTTGTGTTGTTTTGACCTTACCTTTGAAGGTATACAAGTACATCACGACCCAACACTCGCCGATTGGCAAGAACGTCCAACAGCCAATCCGTTAACGAACAGACAAAGAAAGGCAGTGTGCAAAGGATGCATGTCCAATTTAGAAGCTGTACCAGTGACGATGATTTTGCCCAATTCACGCTATTCTTTATGCGCAATCGACTGGAATTTAGCCGTATGTTTTCTCTGAGTGATACGCTCGTTCATATTTTGACGTTTCTCCCGGATTCTCATTTGATCCTGATAGAAGACGAGCGAGGTAAATTGGTCGGATGGGGCCATTATCAATACGTGACAACAGATAGGCAACCAGACCCAGAGGGAGAAATTTGCTATATTCATTCTGTCATCGTCGAAGAAAAATATCGAAGTAGCAGGGTATTTCTGAAAGGCTTTCGCCATCTTATCAGACAGGTCCAAGAAGAAAATGAACACGTGAAACAGGTGACCTTTTGCGCTGATGCTGATCATGCCTATCTGAACCGGCTCTATTCGAAATTTGCACAAGTTGCAGGGGAGCAGGAGGGCTATTACGGCCAAGAAAACATCTACATAGCCGAAATCAATCAACTCGCTTCCTATCTGGGAGCCGTAATTGACGTTAAATAAGGAATAATGCTATTCTTAAGAAGATATTGTCAGAAAGGAGGTCTATCAGATGATTCCAATGGTTCCACGGTTGAAAGACGGAGTAAGAAAACCTTTCACTGCTTCGATCCAAAATCTTCTCATGAAAAATGAGCAGCTGCGTGTAGCTACTTCTTTTACGAAGTAGTCGATCAGCTATCATCTTTTTCGAATCAACTGTTCCCAAGAATGGAGAAGTGGTTGACAGGCTATCCTGCTCAGCCACTTTTTTATTTCTTTTTGAATAGAATAAAAAAATAAAATATTTTCTATTGTCTGGATGATTTTTAATAGATAGTGTATTGTTGGAAATAGTAAGGGGGTATGATAGCTTGACCTATGTAAAACAATTAATTGGGATGTTTTTCCTAGTTATCGTCGTTTGCGGTGGGCCGTTCATGCTATATACGCAAAAGGAAGAAATCGTGTTCGAACCGGGGAATATCGTAGTCCATGCGGTATATCTGATTCAGCAGATTGCAGAGGGCTCCCTCGGAACCTATTATTCGGGGCAAACGGAAAGGAGCATCGCTGAGGATATCCTCCCGTTTGCAATTAGTTCCTTTGAACTACTGTTCGCAAGTGTTGGTGTCGCAGTCCTTGCTAGTATTATTTTTGGATTGCTATTGCAGCGCTTTCGGATTGTACGTCAATTTCAAAAGGTTTTGAATCTGCTTGCCACAATTCCTGACTTTATCCTGATTGTTGTTTCGATTGTGGGTGCTGTCGGATTTTACAAGCTGACGAACATTCGAATTATCACCCTGTCACCTATAAGTGACTCTGAGAGTACCTGGTTTCCGATCACGCTACTGTCAATTGGACCAACGATTTTCCTCATGAAGGTAGTCAGCCTGAAGTATGTACAAATCGGCGGCGAAGACTACATTAAAACAGCACTTGCCAAGGGGATGGGGATTTGGCATGTTCTCATTCACCACGTCTATAAAAATATCAAGCCGTTTCTCATTGCTGATTTAAAGAAGACGATTGCAATTACAGTAGCCAACTTGTTTATTGTCGAGTATTTATTAAACGTCGTAGGATTGACCCGCTTTATTTTTAGCAAAGATGGCGGTTACGAATTCAATGCTGCTGTCATGGGACTTTTGGGTATTATTTTGCTATCCATTTTGGTCTATGTATTGATTCGTCTCATTCTGTATGCGATTGAACGCGCGGTTGTGTATAAATAACCCAGACTTCTTTTGGAATGAGTGAGGGTATGGTATGAGGAAACGGTTCAATTGGGCTTTATGGTTAGGCTGTATCTTGGTATTATTTCTAATGATTATCGGTGTAGCCGGACCTTATTTGGCCCCCTATGACATCGATTACCAGGTGAAAGTTCGCAATGAAATGGTAAACGGGAAGCAAGTGATCATATCGCCTCCTTTGGCACCTTCAGGGGAGCATTTGTTGGGTACGGATAAATGGGGCTATGATTTGCTTACAAAACTGCTCCATGGGGCACCGTACACCATTTTTATTACGCTCTTGATTGCGGTAATGCGATTATTGATTGGAGCATGGATCGGACTGTATATTGGAATATTGGACAAGCAGCAGCGTTGGTGGATTGCGATAGAGAACGCTTGGGGGTACATGCCCATATTTATTCCTGTCTATTTCGTATTGAAAGGAATCAATATCAATCCCGAATTGCCAACGTTTACGCTTGTGTTGTTCTTCGTAGTGGTTGTGGCAGTGCTTGGGACGCCTTCGGTAGCTGCGTCCATCCGTCAAAAAACGGAGCAAATCAAGGAATCCCAGTATGTTTTGGCTGCGACTTCGCTGGGGGCTGGGCGGGATCAGATCATCTTTCGCCACATCCTGCCGCATTTAAAGGAGCATCTGGTCATTGTCCTGGTGACAGAGATGATCGCCACCATGACGTTGATGGGGCTTCTCGGGATATTTGGTCTGTTTGTAGGCGGCACGACTATGTACTATGACCCTGTTGAGTATCACTCGATCACACATGAATGGGCAGGACTGCTCGGGACTTACCGAAGCTTTGTCTACACGAATTACACGTGGATTTTCCTGATTCCACTTGCTGCTTATATGCTTGCAATCGGTTCCTTTAGTCTCTTGGCCAAAGGATTGCGTGATAAATTCGAACAGACGTATAGTCGTACCCCATTTATTTAGGCAGCTAGTCACTTTTCAGCATGAGGGATAAGTGAGGTTTTTTGATGAAAAAACGATTCCATTTTTCTTTATGGCTAGGCAGTATTTTCGTGTTCCTTCTGATCGTGATTGCTGTCGCGGGGCCTTACTTGGCTCCCTATGATCTGGAATATCAAGCGAAGATGCGTAACGAGGTTGTGAACGGTAAAGAAGTCATGGTCTCTCCGCCCTTCCCGCCGTCAGAGGAACATTTACTCGGCACGGACAAATGGGGGTATGATTTACTGACCCTCTTGCTCCATGGAGCGCCATACACCGTTTTTATTACCCTTGCGATCGCATTTATTCGCGTGTTACTTGGTACATGGATTGGACTCAATATCGGCATCCAAGATAAAGAGCAGCGTTGGTGGATGGCGATTGAAAATGCATGGAGCTATATGCCTGTGTTTATCCCTGTGTATTTTCTTTTGCGAGGAATCAATGTGAATTCCGAGCTGCCCACGTTCACGCTCGTACTGCTTTTCATTGGGCTTGTCTCTGTCCTTGGAACGCCTTCTGTAGCCTCTTCTGTGCGTCAAATGACCGAACAAATTAAAGAATCACAATACGTTTTGGCTGCCATTGCACTGGGAGCTGGCCGGAACCAAATCGTCTTTCGCCACATCTTGCCACATTTGAAGGAACAGCTCATTATCATCTTGGTGACAGAAATGATCGCAGTCATGACATTGATGGGGCTTCTCGGCATATTTGACCTGTTTGTAGGTGGTACGAAAATGACCTTTGACCCGGTTCTGTATCATTCCATTACACACGAATGGGCAGGGCTACTCGGTTCTTATCGAGGCTTTATTTACAGTAACAATACGTGGATTTTTCTCGTACCATTGGGGGCGTTCATGGTCGCCGTTGGATCGTTTAGCTTGTTGGCAAAAGGATTGCGTGATAAGTTCGGGCAAACGTATAATCGTACCCCATTCATTTAGGTGTGGTGCCCTTGATTTTTACGAATCAAGGGCATTTTTGGTTGATCCGATTAAAAATAATGGAATGGAAGCCGAATTGTAGGGAGCAGTATATGTGTCGGGTGAATAGACTGGAGTGTCGGGGGCGGTGTTGGCCTTGGGTTCCGATGGCAATCTCATCAGGCGAGGCGAACTCGTCGCGATCTGAACGGGGGACAACTGGCGGCCATCGTCTTCTCGAACGGAAAAATTCACGGCGGATGTCGAAGAGGTTTCTCTGCGGTGTTCGGAACCCATTGCCCATTTTCTGAATAGGATGTAAGGCAAAAGCCTAAAATCCTTGAAATTCCGGCACCATCACCCACCCCCCATCATAGGATAAGGTGACTCTGTAATCCCTCAACCTTGTTCCTGTAGAGCCCACAAGGAGGGGTGGCACGATTGAAGGGTAGCGAATAAAGTGTAGAAACCTCAATAAATTTAGCGTTTTACCGCTATTTCATCTCAGAATTACGCTTTTGCTGCTAAGTTGATGTGAATGAATAATTAATGTGAATAGGGGGCGAACACTTATGCCAGTGTATAAAAACGAAAAGATGAAAGGCGATAATAAGTGGTGGTACCAGTTCTACACTGGCGAGCTCAAGAATGGTGCTCGAGAACGGGTTACCAAACGCGGGTTTCGCACAAAGAAAGAAGCTGAGAAGGCGATGATTGAAGCTCAGGCAGCTTTGCAAAAAGGTGAATACATCGAGCCAAGCAAAAAACAGTACCAGGACTATTTGAAGGAATGGATCAAGACTAAACGTAATCTGGGAAAGCAAACACTGGAGTTATACGAGTCATATCTTAGGACTCACATTATTCCTTCGCTGGGGCATGTCCCATTGGCAAAGCTTACGGCACATGATATTGAGATGTTCCTTATTGCTTTACACAACAAAGGATTGGCTCCAGCAACAGTAAAACGAATCTTTTCTGTAGTAAACGCATCATTGAACTCTGCAGAAATGAAAGATCTTGTACCAAAGAACGTGGCAAACAAAGTGGAAAAGCCCCAAGTAAAGCAGCGGCGTGAGCTCATTATTTGGGAACCGAGTTTCGTAACTAGGTTTTTGCGATCTACCCGCCAATCAAGTAGGTACTGGATTGCTATTTACCTTGCTGTTATGACCGGAATGAGACAAGGGGAGATTCTTGGTCTGCGTTGGTCTGATGTTGATTTTGAAAAGCGTAACCTTACTATCCAGCAAACGGTGAACAGACACAGAGAAATTAAACAAGGGGCGAAGACGAAAAAAAGCGTCCGATCCGTTGCTTTATCACCTGAAACTGTCGAAGTGCTTAAAGAGCACCAGAAGTTGATTATAGCCGAACAATTGAAGGAAAAAGATTATCAGAAAAATGATTTAGTTGTTTGCACCCGCTTAGGGGGGCCTGTAACGCAAAGAGCAATCCAGAAGGTTTGGGATAGCTTTATTAAGAAAACTGGTGCGCAGAAGATTACCTTCCATGATTTGCGTCATACTCATGCCAGCTTACTCATTAAACAAAGTGTCCATGTCAAAGTTATTTCCGAAAGGCTGGGCCACTCATCTGTATCTATCACGTTGGACCTCTATGGACATTTGATGTCGAACATGCAGGAAGATGCAGCAAAGGGGCTCGATGCAATTATTAATCCAACAGCGAACCAAAAATAAACTGGATAATACTCGGAAAATTTTGACCGGTTAGCCTAAGATTAAAAGCTGTCTTTATTGGTATATTTCTTTCTGAATAATGAAACTCATTTAGTAACCCTCTTTAATCTCACCCAATATATCCCTTTGAAATTCATGCTTTTTTCAGTATCTATTGAACAATAAAATCATCTAAATACTTGTGCCCCTTGATTTCACTTCAGGGTAATTTAAAAATAGATGCTTTAGCGCTTCTTTTGTATTATTTCAATTCGTATTTTACTCTTTTTTAATGACTTCAAGACACAGTGTCAATTTATGCGGAATATTCTCTGGTGGCACAGTAAGTGGAGGGTAGATTATTCGAAGTAATGAAGGTACAAGTAACTGGATACAAGTCAGCTGAGATCAGGATTATGAACCGTTCAATTTTGAATTAGAAAGACCACGCTTGCCGTTTGCTTACGATGGCGAACGTGGTCTTTTGAAAATACTTGTTATGGTGATTACTGAGTTATTCTACCACTTTCAACGCCAGTTCCAATGCTTTGTTACTGCCCATTGATTTTGTCTGATTCACGATCTCTGATGTAATGACAGAGCCTTCTGCAGCTAAGATCTGACCGGCTAGGTCGTACAAATTCGCAGACAAGGTTTTCCCAATAAGTTCTTCCAGGTCTAGCTCGTTTACAGCAGTAGATACAGTGTCTTGTGTGAATGTAGGCTCTTCAGCAGAGGATGGCTTGGTCTCGTTCTTTTTATTGCGGAAAACTTCGTCGGAAACGAGTGGCTGATCTCCCTCATCAGATATCACGGTGATATCCTTACCAAAAGTAATGACTACATCTTCTGGCAAAACGGAAGGAGAATCTGGTGTATCCAGGAGACAACCCAAGATTTTCCCTGTCTCTGGATTGAAGTAGTACTCAGTAATCTGTCCCAGATGATGACCTTTGCGAGAGATGATACGTGTTCCCTTGATTTGAATATTTTTGCCCAAAAGCTCATTTGCAATGGGGATGTCTGCCAGATCAATAACGGCATTCTCGGAATCGATCGTCACGGCGTAGTCGCCTAGCCCTTCAACGAGCTTGAATGGAATCGCTTTTATCCCGAAATCCCATTGGTCGTTTTGAACGATGATAAATTCAATGCTTCGCTGTTCTGGGTTTATGACGAAATTTTTTACTTTGCCGATTTCTTTCCCTGCAAAAATGCTGATAATTGGTTTGCCCAGGATTTCTTTGCTCAGTTTCATGGCGTTGCTCCTCTATTGAAATGGAATAGCTGTAGAATGGTCATGGTTGCTTACAACCGACGTGTGAAAATGTGTGTTTACTTTTTGATGAATATAAGGTGGAACGAGTGACCAGGACAAGTTCCGTTTGTTTTCAATCTGCAACTGCTTGGTCAGTTCTTCAAGATAAGAGATTTGCCTAATAAATTCTTCGCGTTTTTTGGGGGACAAAGAAGTGGACTTGTTCAAGACTTTCTCCATAACCGAGATACTTTCTTCATACAAACCCATTTCATTCAGGATTTGAACCAACTGACGGCTCAATATGTAAGTTGCCATAATAGGGGGACTGTAGGTCAAAGCCTCCCTCAGGGATTGATACGCACGTAGAAAATCGCCTTCGACCAGTGCTTGCTCCGCATATGCAGAAAGGGTTTGGATCCGCTCATGATCTTTAGGTAAGATCACGGGTTCACTTTTTAATGTCTGCGCCTCAACAGAAAGTGCCTCTGCAGGAAGAACCTCTGCAGGAAGAACCTCTGCAGGAAGAAGCTCTGCAGGAAGAACCTCTGCAGGAAGAACCTCTGCAGGAAGAAGCTCTGCAGGA
>NZ_JBEAES010000045.1:0-39744 GCF_050477165.1 Brevibacillus sp. FIR094
CCCCTGTATGACAGCGTGAAAGGCTGCTGTGTTAAACCGCTTCACCAACGGGCCAAGTATGATGGCGGATGGAGTGGGATTTGAACCCACGAGACGGTTCGACACCGCCTACACGATTTCCAATCGTGCTCCTTCGGCCGCTCGGACATCCATCCATCGTGCCTGCAAGCGTTCGCTTCGGCAAGAATTAATCTATCATATTCACAACATGATTTCAAGTGATATTTTGAAAGTTTTGCCCTTGGTGAACCTCTTTGCCATTCGTATCAGGCGAATATCTATCGAAACGAAAAAAAGGGAGATTGCCTAAAGCAAGTTCACTTTCTGTTCAATATGATACAAGTAGTATCCCTTTACAAGACGGAGTGATGCCAGTTGTCAAAAAGAAAACGCCGATCAGTAGGCTTCCCCTGTTTGTACGGAAACTGGTGTGGGCCTGGATGCTCCGGGCCGGACGCGCCGATTGATGACGTCGACAGATGCTGCAAGAGGCATGATGATTGCTATCAAAAGCACGGCTATTTTTCATGTCATTGCGATCAGGAGCTCGTACGCTGCCTTCGAAATAAAGTAAATAACTCAACGGAAAAAGGGAGAATGGCCGGCCTCATCTCGAATTTTTTCTCTCGAACAGGGTGCTTTCCCAGCAACCCCCGCTAGTCTTTTCTGAATCGTTCTCCTTGTCAGTCTTCATACAAAAAATGGTAACAACTTGGACATGAATCAGACATAATTACCTTGTTTTTCCTTGTATTTTTTTGGTACTCTATTGAATGTCCAAGGAGGGTACGCAGCGTGGAATTGCACATACGAACAGACGCCAGTGCGGCGCTGACGTTAAAGAGAGAAATTATTTGTCATGGTATTTCCCGTTTTTATGTCCGTCCATACGATGATGATCAAGTTGAATTTATATTCCTAGCACTATCCGAGCACCAGAAGAAGCTGCTGTCTTATTCACTACGAAATTACAGCTACTGCCTAACATATCTAGCTTAATCGTTCTACGGCCATTTTTCTCCCCTTTTTAAAGGGGAATTTTTATTCTCTTTTTTCGATATACCCCAAACGGCGCACATCGTCTGCGGTCACGTTATGCAAGGCATTCAAAAAATCGACTTGGAAACTGCCTGGACCTACTCCTGCTGCTTTCTCTGCTGCCAGCTGCGCAGCAACACCGTAACATACCAATGCGGCAGCTCCTGCGATCAGCTTGTCATTTGCAATGGCTGCAAACGCTCCCATAACAGACGTTAACAAACAGCCAGTTCCGGTCACCTTCGTTAAGATAGGATGACCATTACGAATCGAGTAAGTCGTTTCTCCATCCGAAATCACATCGACCTTACCTGTAATCGCAACGATTGTCCTTAGTTTTTTGGCTGCTGCTCTCGCTAGGTCCTCAACATCTCCGCCCGTTTCCTTCGCATCTACACCTTTAATCTCCCAGCGCTCCCCGATGACATTGGCAATCTCGGCAGCATTCCCTCTAATGAGGGTAAGATCGAGTTCCTGCGCAAGGTGTTGACTTGTCTCGGTTCGGTACGTTGTTGCTCCCGCTCCCACTGGATCAAACAAAACAGGTACGCCATGCTGATTCGCCGATTTTCCTGCGATCAGCATCGCTTCGATCTCACGCTCATTCAATGTCCCTATATTCAATACAAGAGCTCCTGCGATTTTTGCCATGTCTGCCACTTCTTGTTTGGCATACGCCATGACAGGTGATGCACCAAGGGCTAACAAGCCGTTCGCTGTAAAGTTCGTGACAACTACGTTCGTCATGTTATGTACAAGTGGATTTTCCTCGCGCACTTTAATCAGTAATTGCCCGATTGTCTCCAGTATCATGATCGTTACCCCTTTCCTCTTGGACGGCGACTCGTGGAATCATCTTGTACACCTCGATGACTTCCCCTAATATAGGATGCTCCTGCATGACGCCAATGATGATATACGAGTGTTTTAAAATGGGTAATTCGCGCATGTCAGCTATAACTTTCCACACTTTCCCATCATCATCCGTCACGCTAGCACTGAAGGAGACTCTTCCCGCCCCTTCTTTCAAGATGTCCACGGCATCAATGACTCCGCATATTTTCATCCGATCATCTGGATGCATAATCCGGTTTTCCTCGACCCATTTTAGCTTCATTTCTTCTACTTTTAATGTTTTCCATCGATCAAGGAACTCCCAATCTTTGGAATGTGGAAATATATGCTTCGTTTGCTCCAGGAAGGTGTTGTACTCTCCGTGCAACTGATCTACATAATCATCTACATCCTCAGAAATCACGCGAATCGAATCTTCTCCACATGTACGGATGTGGTGAGCCAGGTATTTGAAGGACTCGATCATGTCAAAGTTCCCCCAGCCCCAGGCCTGTTCGCCGAAAACTCCCCCCCGGGTTCGGCATTTTAGGCAGGTGAAGTAATAGTATGTAGGCATATCTGTTCCCCTATCTCCCCTATTTTGTCTCTCTTTTGGTATCGGTTGAGGAAGCGAAGCAATTTATGTTACATTCGAACCTATTTTTCGAAACTTCTCACGCAATTTGTTCACAATTTAATTTCTATTATTTAGTGTAAGTTAAATCACAAAAGGTGGCTCCCCCTAAAATTTTTCAGGAAGCCACTCTTCATTATACTCCTTTTATGGCAATAAGAGGGTTACATTTTGCGACGACAGATGCAAGATTTGCTCCCACAACCGAATCGATGATTTGATCTACATCTTTATAGGCTTGCGGGCATTCATCAAGGATAGAAGCGAGCGAACGGTGATTCACCATGATCTCGTCTTCCTGTCCCACGCGCATTGCCTGCTCGAATTGATCGATCGTCACAAGCTCCTTCGTTGCTTTGCGGGAACGAACACGCCCTGCACCATGGCAGATCGAATAAAAGTTTTTGGCTCCGGCGTCCGATCCGACCATGATATAGGACGATGTTCCCATAGAACCTGGAATTAAAGCTGGATGTCCCGTATCACGGTAAGCCTTCGGATTTTGGAAATGGCCTGCTGGCAACGCCTTCGTCGCTCCTTTACGGTGGACGAGCATCGGTGTGTTGCGATGAAATTCTTTCAAGGCGTAATTATGCATCAAATCATACAGGACTGGCGTACGCATCTCGCTACCGAAAACATCCCGAAAGGCCTGCTCCACTGAAAATCCGATCATATGCCGATTCGTTACCGCAAAGTTCAGCGCGGAGTACATCAAATTCAAATACTGTTGCCCTTCCTCGCTTTGAATCGGAGCATATACCAGGCTCGGCTCGGGATTATGAATCCCCCATTTGTACATGACTTCCTTGAAGCTTTTGGTGTAATCACGCCCTAGCATTGCCCCCCACGCCCGCGAACCGGAATGAATCATGATGACGACCTGACCGTCGAACAGTCCCCACGCTTTCGCAATCTCTCTGTTCTCCTCCGCGATCTCGATATGCTGGATCTCAATAAAGTGGTTACCGCCCCCCAATGTTCCCAACTGGCCCCACGCACGACTCCAAGATTTTTGCGGAATTTGCTCCAGGAAGGAATGGTCGAATTCAAATGTGTACTTTTCCACATGCGAGAAAGAACGACTTAGGGTGTCAGGCGATTCTTCAGTATCCGGAATGTAGTTGCCAGGCAGTCCTTTTAAACCATGTTTCACTACTTCCTCCAAGCGAATATCTGTAAAATGCGTATGCCCCCGTTCGTTTGTCGGGACGTAGGCTTCGATCGCTTCAATCAATGCACGCTTTAAGCTCTTGTCTTTGAGGTCATCTCGATGCAACGGAGTCAGATGGACACGCATTCCACATCCAATGTCGGAGCCGACGATGGAAGGCGAGACAAATCCATCGGCAAGATTCCAAACCGCTGTCGTCCCAATGCAGGTCCCAACGCCCACGTGCGCATCGGGGGTATACGAAAAATAAACATTTCGCGGAATACGCAAATTATTGTCAGCCATTTGATATACGCGTTCACCGAAGCTCGCAAAGACTTCGTCATTCGCAAAAACGTGCACATCTCCATGCTCCAGCTTCACTTCACGATGGTTGTTACCATGCAAAATTGTTTTCATTATCCATTTCTCCTATCTCTCACAGCCTTCGCTGTTTTTCATACCCTTATTTTCCATCCGTGCATGTGGTTTGAACATGGCAAAAGTATTACGAACCTCTTTTTATCATTGACTTCTCTTCAGCCTCTTCGTAATATGAGGACTAATTTGGAAATAAATGACGAATGAATAAGGATGAATGTAATGGCACGCGAAAGCTTTGACAAAGAGCTGCAATTGCTCCGTCTCCTGTTTTTGACCGCTGGTGCCTACAATCGGCAGCAGTTAGCCGAGCGGCTCGGGATCTCCGTTCATACACTTGATAAAACGATTAAAAAGCTGAAGGACATCCAATCGACCTTTTATCAGCATGTCGGCGATGAGGAGAAAAAAGAGTATTACGCGCAGCTTCGTTACAACTATTTTGAGGTGACGGACAATTTCTTGATGTTTTTGTATCATGCAAAATCATTGAAGGATTCGGAAGTAGAGCGACTGTCGCACACCTTGGAAAAGCTCAGACAACAGCCTCTCTCCATTAAAGACTTGCTGGATACGTTTGTAGATACAGAGCCCGATGAAAAGACGATTCGTCAGGACATGAAATACCTTGAAGAAATTGGCGTGATAAAAAATGTTAGTGAGGTCAGGCCGTACGTTTATCAATTCGACGGTGAGCTACTGGACTCGCTGACGGACGACGAGTTATTGGATCTGTATGATTTCATCGACTTCATGGCCAATACACAGTTGCCGGCTGTCCCTGGTTATCTCTTGCAAGAAAAAGTGAAGCGTTATCTCAAATATCGCTTGAAGCTAACCGATGCATCTGCGTTTTTATACAAATATCATTTCGTCTCACGTATTCTCGATGAATATCAAGCTTTGCTTCTCACGGAAGCCATTCGTCAGCGAAAGATCGTTGAATTTCACTACTACACGCCCAAACGTCGAAAGTTTTACGATTCCCAAAATACGAATCCGGCTTTCCAACGGGATACATCCGGGCGACATCAAAAAGTGATTCCACTCCGGGTTATTTTTGATCATCAATACGGCAGATGGTACTTACTGGCCCAAGGATGCGGCAATGGTCCGCTGCGAAAATACCGCGTGGAAGGTATGACCAAGCTCGTAACAGGCAACTCCGTTACGCCGGAAATCTTCGCTTCCATGCAAGCAAGTGCGGATGAGCGGATTGCCCATAGTTGGCTGATTGATACCGGAAAACTCGTAACTGTACGCCTTCGCTTTTTTCAGCCTCGCGACACGCCTCATTCCTTTATCCAAGAGCGAGTGGAGGCACAAGGGCAATGGGGGATTGTAACAGAGGAATCACGGGAGAGCTTTGTGTACGAGATAAACGTGAACAGCACGATGGAAATTACCCCGTGGATTCGCAGCTTTGGTTCAAGCGTCGAAGTTCTTGAACCGCTGTTTCTTCGAAAGCAATTCCAAAAAGAATGGGAGGAGCTGCTCGCCTACTATGAATCTGTTTGATAAGATACATAATTACCAGCTAGTTACACGGCTGGATGAAGCAGGTGTTTATCCGGTAACCTCACACGAAAAAGCGTGGCTCGCCCTGATGCTGGCGAATCCGTCTGCGACAGAAATTTTTGAGCCTACTACACTCGATAAGCTTCGTCGTTTGACACACATGCCAGAAAGTGAGTCGACCGAACAAGAACGATTCGTGGAAAAAGCGCAAACGCAGGCCAAACAGCTCTGGAGTCCACTCGTGCGCACCCTGCGACGAATCATTCTCGGCAAGAATCACATAAAAATAACCACAGCCACAAGCAAAGGCCCGGTTTTTCGCAATCAACGAGGAGTTCCCTACAAGCTGGAATATTCACTTGCTAAGAAGGCTTGGTACCTGATCTGGTTGAACATGTCTTCCAATCGCCTGATCACGACTCCGCTGCACCTCATTCGCTCCGTCGATGAGCTTTACATAGAAGATATATGGTATGACAGTTTTTTACCGACCATTTCGGAACAGATCCACCAGCGCAAGCAGATGGCAAAAATTGTGATCATCCGTCGTTACAATGCTGAGCTCCAGCGCATCTTGTACGCTTTTTCCTGCTTTGATAAAGAGGTCGCTTTTGATCCAGAATCGCAGGTGTATACGATCACCCTGCACTTTCTATCCGACGAACAGGAGTTTATTTTATCGCGTATTCGTTTTCTCGGCCTGCGGGTAAAAGTAATAGAAAACGATCAGCTCAAACAGCGAATGGCAGAGTCGGCAACGAACGCCTTGGCAAGATATACCGAGTCACCACTTTGATTATCCCAAAAAATCAGGAAATCATACCCTATTCGATTTCCTGCATTTCCCTTATTATAGTTCAGGTGAGATAGTAGCTAATCCAACTCAGAGGTAGAAATGATGAAAACAACATGTAAAAAGGCGTCTCTCATATGTGGGCTATGGCTTTGTCTCTCATGGCCGTTTATTACGGAGCCGACGCAAGCAGCAAGTGTCATCCAGGCAAAAGTGGTCGCAACCTCTCTGAACGTTCGCAGTGAACCAGCCCCCAATGCTTCTGTTGTCGCTACCGTGCCGTATGGAGCGGTCGTGACGATTACCGATGAAGCATACGGTTGGGCAAAAATTAAATACAATCAAAAGGTAGGCTGGGTCGCGGGGTATTACTTGCAAAAAGGTGCGGTAACGAGTGCGGGTTCAGCTTCTTCACCAGCCAATACAGCGACTGTCAAAAGCAAGCAAGGCACAGTTTTGGCCGATTCGCTTCGAATGCGAAAAGGACCGAGCACGAGCCATGAGATTATTGTTTCGCTGCCCAGAGGAACCCGTGTAGACATTTTGAAAAAGCAAGGAGACTGGATCCAAACGAGAACTTCCAACGGACAAACAGGCTGGGTGTCTGCGACGTATATTGGCGATGCCAAGTCCAGCCCTCCGATGTCCAAAAGCTCGAAAACGCCAGGCTTAAAAGGAAAAGTCATCGTCATCGATCCAGGACATGGTGGTTCTGATATCGGGACACAGGGAACGAAGTGGAATAGCATGGAAAAAACGCTGAATTACAAAACGTCCATGCTGCTCGCCAGCAAATTGCGACAAAGAGGTGCGCAAGTCTTCATGACGAGGACCAGTGACACAGAAAAGCCTTCGCTATCGCAGCGTGTCGCTTTTAGCGAATCCAAGGCGGCAGATGCCTTCATCAGCATCCATTACAATTCTTCTCTGAAGCCAAATAGCGGGACACTTACGTTTTATTATTCGCAAGACAAAGATGAGCCGTTAGCTCGAGCGATTGAGTCTCGCTTGGCAGGTGGCATCGGCTTACGAAGCATCGGCATTTCATTCGGCAATTATCACGTACTGCGCGAAAACAATGATCCGTCCGTCTTAATTGAGCTTGGCTTCCTATCAAATCCAAAGGATGAAGACATCGTCCGTACATCGTCCTATCAGGACAAAGCTGCGCAGGCGATTACAGAAGCACTAGCTGATTACTTTGGTCGATAATCGTACGGCTGGACACTGTAGGAGAACAGCTTCCGCTCGAATTTCCCTTTGGCACCAATAATCTGATACCAGGTCTCTCCGATCAACAAGTCGGTTGCGAAATCTTTCTCCAGCAGATTGGTGATCATCTCCATGACCGCTTTCTCATTATCTTTTTGGATTTTCAACGACAAGGCCAGGACGAAATACGCCTGGTCTTCTTCCATTTCCAACAAATGAAGACGGGCTGTACCACGACGCTTGGCGTTGAAACCTTCGATCACATTCAACAGCCCCTTCTTTGCCTGCACTTTGTACTTTGTCCCTTCCCTCCAAGAGGAAATAACCGCATCGTACAACGAAAACGTCAGGATGAAATGACTGGCGTAATCCTTCGGCTCAAAAGGCTCCGGTCCCATTTGCTTCTCATCCGCTGGTATGACAACGAATGCTTTGTAGTTGCTAAAAAACGGATCGCTCATGGCAGGTCCTTTCCATCGATAGTATCTGTGTTGGTTAGTATCCACTAGGAAAGCAGGATCTTATGTACAAAAACGGTCATAAACGTCAAAAGGCCAAGTCGAAATGAAAACCGACTTGGCCTTTTGCTTGCTTTTGTATAGGCATGTTTTTCAACTGAATATCTACTCATTACCGGTGGGTCATCGAGACGCTTCCATGCCCGTGCTCCTCTTCCATGGCTTCCATTCCTGCACCATGATTGACGGTCCAGGTGATGACTTGGCTGGAAATGACAACGGCCAAAATGGTATACATCATCTCTTTCATCGGTACGAACCAGAACGACATGCAAAGCACAATGACGTCCAGTAAAAGAAAGACCGTACCAATGGACAATCCCGTGTACTTACTGATCAACAGGGAGAAAATATCGTCTCCACCTGTCGCAGCTCCATAGCGCAGAACCAATCCGGTACCCAGCCCGGTCAATACACCGGCCAAGACAGACGCCAGCGGCATCATTCTGCTCATATCCATGACAATCGGTGAAAATCTTTCAAACAAATCGTAAAATACGGTAAAAGCAAGTGATGCAAAAATCGTGTCCCAAATGAACTGGCGGCCTCTTACTAACCAGGCAACCAAAAACAGTGGGATATCCAGCAAAAGCATCACCATCGCTGGCGACAAGTCAAAGGCGTACTTCGCCAATAACCCCAAGCCAACAAACCCACCTTCAGACAAATGGTTCTGAAAGTTAATGTGATAATACGTAAAAGCAAGTAAACATGCTCCAAACAAAATCATACTATAACGCTTAGATAACTGCAGCGCTCTCCTCATCACGGTTTCCTCGCATTTTTGTCGGTTTAGGCACAGACGACCAACCGACTACCGAGGAACATCGAAAGTATAAGTCGCTACTCATACAAAGGGCCTCGCTTTCGTAGTAGGTTAGTCGCCTTCAGTGACGATCGACTACTACGAAGCTAGATGTAGGAGAGGTCAAAACGTTTCCAGATCGTCCTATGGGGACGCATGGTATCCTGATCCCTTCCATGGCTTTTCTTGTATTATATCATAAAAAAGGTGAAAAGACGATTCGAAACCGTCTTTTCACCGAGTTAAAATCGGAAAGCTTGTCCTTTTAGCTCTACCGGAATCCCTGCTGTGACAAGAAAAACTTGATCGGAAACGGCTGCCACACGTTGATTCATCAAGCCCGCCAAGTCACGGAACTTACGGCCCAACGGGTTTTGCGGGACGAGTCCGTCGCCTACTTCGTTTGTCACCAGCAAAACCGTCCCTGGGTAGTCTTTTAGCTTTTGGACCAGCATATCCACCTGCTGGAGCACTTGCTCAAACGTCTGCTCTACTCCATCATGCAGCAGCCAATTGGACAGCCAAAGGATCAAGCAATCAACCAAAATCACTGTCTGCTGTTCTTGTATGTCCTTTTGTGCCCCGAGCTTCGCAAGCCACTCTGTCAATGCGTTTGGCTCCTCGATCGTTTGCCAAGAGAATCCAGACTGTAAGCGGCGGTCTCGGTGGTGCAAGATCCGCTCTTCCATTTCCTCATCAGAGATTTGTGCGGTCGCGATGTAAACACCCGCGGAGCCCAAATGAGCCGCGTATTTTTCGGCAAACGTACTTTTTCCGCTACGTGCTCCGCCTGTAATGAGTACGATCATGCTTCTATCTCCTTCAACAACCCTTTAAACTTGCGATTGCAAAATAATTTGCGGCAAATGATGGACAGGATGCTCCATGACAATCGGTCTGGTTCCGTATACAGCCTCTATTCTGTCACTTTGCAAGATGTCTTTTGGTGCGCCGACGCTTATCTGCTTTCCTTTATGGAGCATCAAGATACGATCGCAGTATAGGGAGGCCAGATTCAGATCGTGCAGCACAGCAATGACCGTCACCTGCGTCGTCTTTTGCCATTTTCGCACGATGTCCATGAGTTGAATCTGATACCCGATATCGAGGTAAGTCGTAGGTTCATCGAGCAACAGCACCTGAGGTCTTTGGATCAATGCCTTCCCCAAAGCTACGCGCTGCTTTTCCCCACCACTCAACTGATCCAGTGTGCGCTCTTCCAAATGTTCAAGACCGAGCATCTGTACGATTTCATCAATGAGCGATGCGACATCCTGCTTCTCTTCCCCCAGCCAATTTTGGTAAGGAAAGCGCCCCATCTCCAACACCTCTCGTACACGAAAGCCGACTGGCGGCAGACCCTCTTGCTCCAAAACAGCCAGTATTTTGGCAAGCTCTTTGCGTGGATAGGAATGAAGCCTTTTTTCTTGAAGCAAAATGTCTCCTGCTTCTGCCTTAATGACACCTGAAATTATTTTTAGCAAAGTGGATTTTCCGCTTCCGTTCGGCCCGATGATGCCAAAAAATTCTCCCTTGTCCACGCAAAAATCGATGCCGTGCAAGACAGGCGTATCCTGATACGATTTTTGCAAGTTGCGCACATTGATCATTGCTAACGTTACCTCTTCCTAAAGCGTTTATTTTGCTTCAATAAATAGGCGAAAAACGGTGCTCCCAGAAATGCTGTCACGACTCCGAGCGGGATTTCCGTTGGACTCAGCAGCATTCTGGCAAGAGTGTCGGCCCACAGCACGTAAATACCACCGCAGATCGCAGCCATCGGGAGTAAAATACGATGGTCAGGACCAACCAGCAATCGGACGAGATGCGGTACCACCAGGCCAACGAACCCGATAATTCCCGCGATAGATACCGCCGCTGCAGTCAGGAGGGTCGAGACGACCAGAACCACTAACTTCGTTCGATCCACATGGACGCCGAGATGCGCAGCCTGCCGCTCCCCCAACGCAAATAGGTTCAAGGAACGCGCATAGCTCACAAGCACCATTCCACCTATAACTAAGTACGGAATCAAGACGTACGTAAAGGCCCACCCTCGAAACGACAGGCTGCCCATAAGCCAGAACACGATCTCATTTACCGTCTGGTCGGATAGGGACACCATAAACGAAACGAGCGAGCCGAGAAAAGCCTGCACCACGACACCAGACAAAATCAGCGTCTCTGTTTGCAGCTTTCCTTGCGTATTCGCGAGTCCGAGTACGATCCATAAACTGAGCAATCCTGTAAGAAAAGCGACGACAGGCGTGCTCCATGCACCCAAAAAGGTGATTTGCAAGCCAAAAAGGATCAAGAAGGCTGCTCCGACCGCAGAACCCGATGCCACGCCCATCGTAAACGGATCTGCAAGCGGATTGCGCAAAACTCCCTGAAAGCCCGCTCCTGCAAGTGACAAGCAGGCGCCAATCAAGACAGCCAATACAACGCGTGGAAAACGAACCTTCATGACAATTTGCTCAGATGACTCCGGCCACGTTACGGTGATCCACTCAGACAAGCCAGGGATTTGATGGAGCAGGATAAGCCATACTTGCGAAAGGGGGAGTTGCGCCGCCCCCATCGAGATGCTGATAACTATTGATGCCAGAAGGACGAGACAGCTGACTCCTCCCCATATGAACAATCGTTTCTTCATTTTATTTCACCAAGTCAGGGTAAATCACCTTGGCTACTTCGATCAAGCCTTGTGTAATACGCGGACCAGGACGGGACAAAATATTTTGGTCCATGCCAAAGATTTGTTTTTCACGGATCGCCTTCATTTTATCCCAGCCATTACGCTTGGCGATCATATCCTCCAGCTTGACGCCAGTCTTTTCATCCGTAATTCCGCTCGCATACAAAATAACGTCTGGATCGTTTTGCAAAATCTTTTCTTCACTAATCGGATTCCATCCCTCGGTGTCGGAAGCAATATTTGTCGCTCCAGCCAGCGTGATGAGTTCGTCCATGAATTCGCCTTTTCCGACTGTCCAGCCTGGGGAAAATTCCAAGTATACCTTTTTCTTGTCTTCCGGTTTTACATTTTTCACTGCTTCTTGAACGTACGCGATGTCTTTCTTCATTTGCGCGACGACTTTTTCGGCTTGTTCCTGTCTGTTCGTGATAACTCCCATCGCCAAAACATTGTTTAGGATGTCATCCATCTTTGTCGGATGGGTAATGTAGACTGGCATTCCGAGAGATTTGAGCTTGTCAGCCACTGGCTTTTCCATCGAAATCCCACCGACGACCATATCCGGCGTTTGAGCAAGAATGGCTTCTTCATTTGGTTTGACGACTCCGCCAATTTTCGGTTTTGCCTTCGCCGCATCTGGATAATCATCATAGTCTGAGACAGCTACGATCCGATCTTCCAAGCCTAATGCGAACAAAATCTCTGTCTCCGCAGGTGATGTTGAGACGATTCGCTCAGGAGCTTTTGCAAAGGTTACTTCTTTTCCTGTCGCATCCGTGACTGTCAATGGATACTTTGTTTGTTTGGCAGGCTGCTCGTCTGCATTCTCTTGCGGTGCTGTCTGCGGTGCACTTGTTTGTCCACCAGGTGCTGGCTGGCTGTTATCGTTACCCGCACAACCTGCGAGGCTAGCCGCAACTAGTAGTGGGATCATGAATCGAAATGAACGTTTCATATGTAGAACTTCCTTTCTCATGTCTGATTGACTGTTCCTTCCAATAAAAAAATCGACCCTTGCTTCCATTCGGAAATCAAAGGGTCGGCACCTCAGGGCAAACAGACAAAGATGGTCTGCTTCCTGAAATAGGCCGATCCTTTCCGCGAAGGCAACAGGCACTAAAACAAACAGGCAGGTCTCCTGGCTTACGGCTGAGGAACGAGCCGAATTACAGTGGCGGGACCGCGTCGGATTTTCACCGACTTCCCTTTTCACCCGATCTTTTCGTTAAAAAGAAGAGGCACCTATTTGCTGTTACGTTTGAAATTGTCACAGTCCATGACTCATCCTACATCATAGCATTCCTTGAATGAAAAAAGAATGACAAACACATAAGCCAATACTTTCTTGCCTGCTAAAAATGAAAAACGCCTGAACAAAAGGTTCAGGCAAATGTAACGCTTTTGGCAGACTATACCCCTCGTTTGTGCAAATAATCTAAGATACCCATGGAGCATACTTGCAAATCGAGCTTGAGTACATCGAAAACTTCGTGGTCACTGCTGATTCCTTGTGACTGTAGATGATCAGTAACTCGTTCAAATAAAGTGCGAGACAGCTCATCATATGTTTGTCCAGCAGCTAGCGCTGTCTCTCCTTCCGCCACAAACACGGGGAGCCACTCGCGTATTTGGTGGTACACGTCATCTGCCTGCTCTGACATCCCAAAATGACCAAAGTAAATCCGACTCAGCTTGCACGCTTCAAAACGGCTTAGAGACGCTAACATGGCATCCGGGTCAAACTGATTCGGCGAAGTAGATGGCAGCACGAGGTGTATGCCATCCTTTTTTAGCTGTGGATAGAGCACACCTGCCGTATCACCTGTAAACATGCCGCGGCTTACTGGATCGTAGATGCTGAAGTGATGATTGGCGTGACCTGGGGAATCGAGAAACTCCAATGCGCAATTCTCTCCGATCTTTAGTGTATCCCCGTCTCCGCGAATCAAAATCCGCTCTTCGAGAACAGCCTCAATCGGATCAAACAATCGATCAAAATCATCATGATACACCGCTCTCGCGCCTGCGATCAGTCGGCTCGGATCTATGAGATGACGTGCACCTTTCGGGTGGACAACGACCTTTGCGTTTGGACAATCCTTCAGAAACAGTCCTACTCCTCCTGCATGATCCAAGTGAATGTGCGTCACGATGATGTATTTTACTTGTTCGGGCGTATAACCGAGCTTGGCGAGACCGGCCTTGATGTATGGGACGGAGGGGCTTGGCCCTGTTTCTACCAACGTGAGCTCCTCTTCCGCGATCACATACGTCCCCGTACGTTCCGCCCAGCCCATATCGAAACCGTCTATTAAATGAATGCGTTCCCCTAAATAAATTGGCTCTGTTGATTGCATGTAAATACTCCTCCTTTTCAAAAGTCTCGTGTTGTTATTTTGTTGCGTGAATATTTACACTTTACCATCTATTTCGAACGGATTGGGGATAAGTCACACAAAATCTTCATATTTTCATGGTAATCTAAGGGCAGCAAAAACAATTCCATTAGCTGGAGGGGTGCTAAAATGGGTCAACTTTTTTCTGAATTACGACCTGAGCATGAGAAGTTTATCAAGAAGCAACAGATGTTCTTTGTTGCCTCTGCTCCTATGGACACAGATGGTCACGTGAATCTTTCACCGAAAGGGTACGATTCTTTTCGCATATTATCGCCTACCGAGGTCGCCTATTTAGACCTGACTGGAAGTGGGAACGAAACCAGCGCTCATCTGCAGGAAAATGGCAGGATAACTCTCATGTTCTGTGCGTTTGAAGGCCCCCCTCTCATCATGCGCCTTTTCGGCAAAGGAACGGTTATTCTCCCAGATACGCCTCGGTGGGATGAGCTCGTAAAAGACTTCCCGCTTCTGCCCGGTGCTCGTCAAATCATTACCGTCAACATAATGGAAGTAAAGACCTCTTGCGGCTGGGCTATCCCCTTCTATTTCTATACAAAAGAACGCGACACCCTTCAGAAATGGACCTTGGCTAAAGACGAGACAGAACTGCTTGATTATCAAAAGGAAAACAACGTAGTAAGCATGGATGGATTGCCAACCCCATTGGGACAAAAGCTTTTCCCCGCAGTAGGAGGGGACAACTAAAAGTAAAACGCAAAGAAGCTGCCCTACTCGCAGCTTCTTTTTTTGAAATCTCTTTACTTACTCGTATAAATGACCACTGCATCTCTCAGAAACTCGGCTACACCAGGCTGTTCCTTGTCATAGTAAGCGGTAAAGCGCGGGTCTTCGACGTACATCTGGGCAACACTTGCGTGCGCATCTTTACTGTAGCTGTCCCAATAAAAACTAAGCCATTGACGGTGAAGATCGGCTGCTTTTTGGGCAAGCTCATGAGCAGGATCTCCCGTCGCAAAAGCCTGTGCCAACGTCTCATGCAGTTTTTCATTCAACTGCTCAAGTGCAGCGTACTCCTGCTCGGTCATTCCTTTGATTTTCTGATTGGATTTGTCCACCTGGTCACTTCCATATTTTGAGCGAATTTCTTCTCCGTACTGGGCCTCGTTGTCGTCAATCAGCTTTTGCTTGAAGCCTTCAAATTTTTGTTTGTCACTCATCGTTTTGGTCCCCTCTCTTTGTGCTAATGTCAAATCGACATTGGCGATTAACGCATCCAATTGCGCTCGCCTTTCCAGGAGCTTCTCGCGGTGCTCCCGTAGTGCCAGGTCAGCATCAAAGGTTGGTGAATCCAGGATCTCCCTAATTTCCTCCAAGCTCACACCCAGCTCGCGGTAAAAAAGGATTTGCTGCAATCGATCAACCTCTTGCTGTCCGTAAATGCGATACCCTGACGAATTGACTCTCGCCGGCTTGAGAAGTTCAATTTCATCGTAGTATCGGAGCGTCCGGGTGCTGACACCCGCCAGGAGTCCTAGCTTTTGCACCGTATATTCCATGTTCATTCCTCCTGACAAATTGATCGTACACATTTACGGACCGTCAATGTCAAACACATTTTCATAAAAAGATTAGCGTTACTCTATTTGCATAATTTGCTAAAATATAGAGAAAGCCATACAAGGGGGGACTTAAGATGCTCTATGTCTTCGGTTTCATTGTAGCCATGCTCGGTGCCGGATGGGGATTAACAGGGCTACTCAGTCTCAAAGCGAGAGATAAACATGCCATCACCCATTACAGTGACGATGCTTATAACCAGCAAACCTTGTTCCAGATGCACAACAACCCTAGCCAAGGAATGTAAACATAGAAAAAGGCTGCCCGCAACTTGTGCATGGGCAGCCATTCTTATTTCTTACAGCGCTTGGAATGTATCAGTCAATATCGGTACGATTTGCTTTTTACGGGAGACAACGCCCTTCAGAACAGCTTTGTTGTCCACCAATGTTACTTGGTACGCTTTTTCTACTGCTTGAGTTGCGCTGCCAAGAGCAATCGCAACAGAATCGTTATTCAAGATATCCGTTACAACAAACACGAACAAGTCCAAACCTTTTTCAGCGATGTTTGCATTCATAGCCGCTTCCAGTTCGCTTTGGCGTGCAAGGACATCATTTACGTCCACCGCATTTACTTGCGCGATTTCTACTTTCGCATTGCCCATTTGGAACTCTTTTGCATCCAATGTGAGCAGTTGTGCGATTGTTTTGTCGCTCAGGTCTGCCCCCGCTTTGAGCATTTCCAGACCGTATGCTTGCAAATCAACACCCGCGATTTCAGCCAGCTCGTGTGCTGCGGCTACATCTTGCTCCGTGCAAGTTGGGGATTTCAACAGCAGTGTATCCGAAATGATCGCGGAAAGCATCAAGCCCGCCATCTTTTTTGGAATGTCTACGCCGTTTTCTTTGTACATTTTCTTCAAAATGGTTGTGGTGCATCCAACCGGCTCTGCACGGAAGTAGAGAGGATTGCTCGTCTCAAAGTTCGCAATACGGTGATGGTCGATCACTTCTACCACTTGCACTTGCTCAATATCATTCGCGCTTTGTTGGCGCTCATTGTGGTCTACAAGGATAACTTCATTTACTTCATTCGCCACTGTTTCTACGAGGCGCGGCTCTTTTACTTGGAAGTAATCCAACACAAATGCTGTTTCGCTGCTGATTACACCCAGGCGTACAGGCTCTACATTCGCGCCCAGTTTTGTTTTCAAGTCAGCGTACACAAGCGCTGAACAAATGGAATCTGTGTCTGGATTTTTATGACCGAAGATTAATTTTTTTTCCATCATCCATACTCCTTAATCGTAATTTGGCGTCAAAATTATACCATAGCTTAGAGGATATGCCCAAGATACATTATAGGTTCAAACTCGATCGTTGGAAATAAGGTTTTGAAGATCATTCGGAAATAAATGGGAGGCGAAGTGAAATGAGAGTGGCAGCTTTGTATGACATTCACGGGAATGTACCTGCCCTACATGCAATATTGGCAGAACTCGAAGTTGTGAAGCCTGATCTTATTATCATCGGAGGGGATATCATCTCAGGTCCAATGCCCGTCCAAACACTTGAAATGCTCTTCCAATTGGATACACCTGTGCAATTCATCCGTGGTAATGGTGATCGTGAAGTCGTCCTCACTTTTGACGGTGAGGCTCTGGACTTGGAAATGTCCGATTCTGTGCGGGAAATCACGTCATGGGTTGCGGAGCAATTGAGTCGCTCTCATCGTGACTTTCTGGCGCAACTCCCACTTACTTACACGTTAAAACGTGAAGATTTCGAAGACGTACTATTCTGCCACGCCATTCCCACCAATGATGAAGATATTTTCACTCCTCTTACATCGGATGCAGTCGTTGCCACTTTCTTTGAGGGAACACAGCAACGAACGGTCATCTGTGGTCATACACACGTCCAATTTGAACGTCGCCTTAGCGATCTACGTATTCTCAATGCTGGAAGTGTGGGCATGCCGTTTGCCGACAAACCAGGTGCATACTGGTTACTGCTTGATGGTGACAGCTATGAACATCGCTTTACACCCTATGACGTAGAGGCAGCCGCAAAACTGATTGCTTCTACACAATATCCGCAAGCACAACCGTTTGCCGATGAGAATGTCCGAAAGATACCTACGGCTCAAGAAGCGCTGGAATTTTTAGAGGCCCTGGCACAAAAAAACCGACCCTCTACAGATTAAAGGGTCGGTTGAGAAAGATAGCGGAATCGATTAATCGTCCCAGTCTACATCCAGTACAGCACCTGTTGTAGCGGAAATCTCCAAATCTACTTCCTGTCCTTTTGCCGTTTTCACTTCCACTTCATACACATAGTGATTATCGTCTTCATCCAGCTTGATGGATTTGATGGTGCCGTTCACTTTAGCCAAAGCGATCTTTTTCGCTTGCTCTACACTGATTTTCACTTGTTGTTTGTTCCACTGATCGTCGTTGTCGTCGTCATGATCATCGTCGTCATCGTGATCAACTGTTTGCCACACCTCACCAGTCATTGCATCGACGTATACGTCAAATTCTTGATGCTTGTTTTTGATCTCTGCTTTGTATACGAGAAAACCATCCTCGTCATCCAATTTCCATTCAGTGATAACGCCAGACTGTGTATCCCGAACTTTTTTCAGTGCTTTTTCAGGCGTGATGCGCACGAGCTTTGCCCAGGTGTTTTTCACATCATCGTCGATTTGCAGGTACACGGTAGAAGTGTTCTTTTGCGGTACGCTGTAATATTGGTTGCTATGTGCAAAGGCTGTTACGCTGAGGCTCCCTACAATCAGTGCTCCTACCATGGTCATGACTACTTTTTTCATATGATCTCGCTCCTTTTTTCGACTGGTTTTGTTTGATCTCCTTTATCATAAAAAGGACAGATGAAGGAAAAAAAAGAGAGAGATTAGAAATTGATGAGAAAATAGATGAGACCTCTCACAGAATTCATGATTGCCGGTGAGTCACAGCGATTAACAAAAAGAGCGAGTGTTTTCTACTGGCAAAAACGATCCATTCCGGCTGTAAATCGACGCAAATGAAACAACCGCGCTTTTGCGTGCTTTCTGCTTTTATCCGTATAATAAAAGCAATCGAGAGGACAACAGCCGACTCGATGACATACGAAAGAGAGCGTGAATGGCAGTGTAATACATATCGTTTCTAACTACTTTCTATTTTTTCTTACATGAGAAGGAGAAACGATTTTTTCGTGGAATCACCACTTTTGAAAAACATCTTTTTTTGAATCTACTTTTTCGTCACCATGCAAACGGTCGTCATGTCCGTTATGACCTTGGAAGTGAAAAACCCAGCACGTATCCAATTAACTACACAAGCAACCCAAGCTATCTCTTATGCCTATACGGAATCAGACAATCGGAAATGAAAAAAGGCACTCTACTAATCTGGTAGAGTGCTTCTTTATATCCGTATTTTCTATTTTCCCAGATTGTTCTTAATGGCTTCCAATCCAGCGATTTCTCCCAGGAAGAACGTATCGCCTGCGAGTGTATCCATCGTGTAAACCTGGTTGTTTTTCACTGCTTTGAGGTTTTTCCAGACAGGATGATCCTTCCAAATATGAATCAACCCTTCCGGCTCCTCCGCTTTTGCCGAACGGCGGTTCTCAGCAATAAAGATATGATCGGGTGCGAGCTCACTCAACGCCTCGATTCCGATACGCCCCCCAATCTTGCCATCCTCGGGCAATCCTGCTATCGGTGTTAGTCCCACTTCCCCATAGTACATCGGGAAGTTGTTAGGATGCATCACCGTAAAATCCTTACCATTGGAAACGAGGAATAGCGCCGTTTCTCCTTTATGCTTGTCTGCTGCTGCTTTGGCTTCGTTTTTCAGCCTATCAAAATCCGCCAAAACTTGCTTCGCCTTTTCTTCTTTGCCAATCACTTCAGCTATTTTCATGAGACGGGTGGGTGCATCTACTGAGAAATCAATGACGATGGAATCAGCCATTTTGTTGAATTCCTCAAATCTGGAGCCTTTTCCCGTACTTGTCATGACAATTACTTCTGGGTCCATCTCCAACAAAGTCTCCAAATTCGTTTTTCCACCCAGATCTTTCACCGTTTTCCCTTCCGCATACTTCGCAAAAATGGGTGACTTACTTTTCGTCGACTCAAAGCCTTCCGATACAATCGGAGCAAAATCAAGCACGAGGAAGTAATCTGTTCCCATGATATCGACAGAAGCGACACGCTCCGGCTTTTTCTCCAGTGTGACTTCCCCCATCGTATGCTTGATGGTTCGAGGAAATACAGGCTCCCTTGTCCCTTTTGTATCGGCTTGTGCTGCTCCCGCCTCAGCCGTTTGCGCTTTATTGGTAGCGTTTGTGTCTGTAGTCGCCTGTCCTGCTCCGCACCCCGCCACGACGGCTGTGGCTATGATTACCGACAGAATGCCTGATAATTTCTTTTTCATATCGATTGAACTCCTTTTTTCATCTTCCTGATTTCAAACGTGTCTTACCCTTTTGTCCGGATCAACAAATACAGAAAATAAGGCCCCCCAATGAGGGAAATGACAATACCCGCTGGTACTTCCGTAGCCGGCATGATGCTTCGCCCTATCGTATCCCCGGCCAATACGAGCAATGAACCGACGAGCGCCGTAATGGGCAGCATGTATTGATGCTGGGGTCCGACCAATCTGCGCGCGATATGCGGGCCAAGCAAACCGATAAACCCTATCCCTCCGCCTGTCGCTACACTCGATGCAGCCAGAGCAACGGCTCCCGCCATCAAGGCCAGTCGCTCCCGTTGAAGAGATACGCCCAGACTTGCTGCAATTTGTTCGTTCATACTGAGCAGGTTCAGCACATTTGTTTTCCGATACACGTACGGCAGCAGGATCACTATCCACGGCAAAAGTGCCAACACGAACTTCCAATTGGAACCCCACAACGATCCCATTTGCCAAGTGACGACAAACTCGAGGTTTCGCGGATTCAACTGGAGTGTCAAAATGATGCTGATGGCGCTAAGTCCCGCCCCAACTGCAATCCCTGTAAGCAAGAGACGGGTAGGAGATATGCCGTGGCCCTTCTTGTATGCAAGCAGATAGATTATGGCTGCTGTGGCAGTGGCACCGATGAGTGCGAGAAACGGCATCAAAAAAGGCGGAGCCATGTTCGTCGCGGGATATAAGGAGACGAACAACAATACGGCCAGTCCAGCACCTGAACTAATTCCAAGAATGCCGGGGTCAGACAGACCATTGCGAGAGATTCCCTGCAGGATCGCTCCCGAAACAGCCAGCCCAGCCCCGATCATAACCGCAATCACCATACGAGGAAGTCGCAGCTCAAACAACACGAGATTCTGTTTTTTCGACCCCTCCCCCAGCAACGTCTGCAACACCTCGAAGGGCCCAATGCTGTACGGTCCAGTATTCAAGCTCAGGACAAAACCGACAAGCAAAAGTACCGCGAAAAGGAGGATCAGTCGGACACTTCGGCTTTTTCTTTTTTGGGAAAATAGATCGATGTCTACTACCACTCCCTCCTTTCCTTACGGGCCAGGTACAGGAAGAATGGGACTCCGATAACAGCGATAATGGCGCCAAGCGGTGTCTCGTAAGGCATCGCTATCATTTTGGCTCCAATGTCTGCAAAAACAACCAAAACCCCTCCCATGACTGCCGAGCAAGGAATAATCCAGCGGTAATCAACCCCGACCAGAAAACGGACGATGTGTGGGACGACAAGACCGACAAACCCAACACCACCAACTGTTGAGACCGAAGCACCCGCCAGCACCATGACAACAACCGCCGCCAAACCCTTCACCAACCTGGTCTTTTGTCCGAGTCCCGCTGCGATCTCTTCTCCCAGACTCAAAATAGTTATGGAGCGAGAAAGGATCATTGCCACAATGATTCCTCCCACAATCCACGGCATCATGACGGATACTTGAAACCACTCCGCTGTAGAGATCCCCCCTGCTGACCAGAATGCCAGATCGTAGTTGATCTGAAAGAGGAGGGAAATCGCCTGACTAATACCTGATAGGAGTGAGCTGACGACTGCTCCCGCCAACGCGAGTCGTAAAGGTGTCAAACCGTTTTTGGAAAAATAGGCCAGTCCATAAACAAGCCCTACCCCCACACCCGCTCCCATAAAAGAAAAGAGAATAATAGACTCAAAAGGGAGTCCTGGTGCAAAAGCAAAAATGAGTACGAGCACGAATCCAGCCCCTGCATTAATGCCCATCAAGCCCGTATCGGCAATCGGATTTCTCGTGACTCCTTGCATGATGGCTCCCGCTACGGCAAAAGCGGCTCCTACCAGCGCTCCTGCCAAGGCACGCGGCATTCGCAGTGTTTGAATAATGACGTGATGCTCGTTGCTAGAATCATAGTGAAAAATCGAGTTCCAAACGGTGACAAACGAGATATTAGCCACTCCCGTGATAATGGATGAACCTAGCCCGAACAAGATGGCGCAAATCCCCGCAACAATCAACACGGTCGCCATCCACGGCCTGGTACGAAGCGAAGCATTTTTAGCGATCGGCTGTGACAGTGACATTTCCCTTCTTATCCTCCAGAACAACGTTCGAATGAATCACAGTCAGCTTGTCGTTTGCAGCCGTTCTCGCTCGTGCTTCGGGGATGACCTCCGGAAAGCCAAGCTGAAGCATTCCTACGAGCTTTTCCTCCGCACGTACCCCAACCGCTTGCAAAAATCCCGCTTGATACGTGAACGGTTCCGTTTTCCAAACGACGCCCAATCCCCGCTCCCACGCCGCTAGCTGAAAGTTTTGAATCAAAGTGCAGGCTGCCGCATAGTCCTCTTCCCGTTCTCTTTGTCGGGGGTCTTCATTTACGATAACGAATAGATACGCCGGGACGCGTAAGAGTAATTCCGGATCTCTTTTTTTCATGGCGTTTTGTAGTATGGCATCGACGACAACCCGCTTGCCTTCCTCCATATACAGAACGAATCGCCAAGGCTCGCGTAGTCCGTGGTTAGGTGCCCAGACGGCTACATCGAGCAATTCACGAAATAGTTCCAGTGGAATCGGGTCTGGCTTGAATTTCTTTATGGTTCTACGGTCACGGATCGCTTGTGCAATCGGATACAATGGTGACTCCATCTCGTTCCCTCCAACAATAGTGATACTCATTCTCAATCATTATCACAAACTTGTGGACACAAGAAAATTGAAGAACCTGATTCCTTTTTTGTACATTCCTGTGACTCTGCTAGATGCGTGAGCGCCTCTGTGATAGCTTGCTCATGGCCGAGTGCGGAATAATGCAGCCAAGGATATACCCCAGCTCGATGTACATTCCCTTTCAAACGATGCTTCCGTACATCTGTTCGAATTTTCCTTTCATCAAAAAGCAGAATATGATCGGCCTGAAAATCATGAAGCTCATCCAGGCTCACGATATCCAGAAAGGCAAAATGATCTGTTCCCACTGGGGGTCTTACCTGGAGGTCTCCGTACAAAATATCGGAAATTTTTCGCCTTCTCGCACCAAAGATTCGGGCTCCACCATCCCAAGCCCTCACTGCCATAACGGTTTCATTCCCAATTTTTTTGCGGATACGCTCGCGGGCTGCAGCTGCTTTCAGATCATAATAATAGAGCCAACTCGTCGCCACTTCTGCAATTCCCAGCATGGTAGCTACCTGCTGCAAATGATCCCGCCAGGTCGTTGTTTTGAAAGGAATGAGCAAAGTCGGTGCAATGGCTTTCAATTGTTCAAACCAAGGTGCAACCTGATCTGTACCGACAATCAAATCCGGCTCCATCTGGTGCAGACGGTACAAGTCAAATTCCAGCGTGGCTGCTTCCATCTGGGAGTACGGTCTCTTTTGCCGATGCTTTTCCCAAACAGGGATCAGATGTTGGATCGAGACCCCCAATGCGAGCAGATCACCGATGATTGCTGGATGGAGTACGGCGATTTTCTTTTGTAACGATTTCTTGAAGCGATACGGGGGAACGCCAACGATCTTTTTAAACATCCGACTGAAATAGTACACATCCCGATAGCCCACTTCAGTAGCTACCTCAGGAATCATCACGTCCTCCGCCACCAGAAGCTGACAGGCCTTCTCCATTCGTTTCCGATTGATAAATTGCAAGGGAGTGAGCGAGGTGTACTCCTTAAACTGCTGATAGAAAAGGGTCGGCGTCATTCCTGAGTAGCGAGCCATCTCCTCGATCTGAAAAGTCTCCTCACAATGCTGCTCCATATGCTCAGCGATCCCTTGAAGAAGTTGCTGACGATCTGTTTTCTTCTCTTGCAGCGTGATTCCAGCCATAATAGCTTGCCATAGCTTCAAAAAAAGAATTTGCATGGTTGGCTGATCGAAGTGATCTTTTCGCCATGCCAGATGTAATTGTTCGATGTGATGGTGAATCAAGGAGATAGTTTCGATATGGTGCTTCCCCTGAATCGGTAGCATCACTTCATTTATGAGCCAGCCATCCCTTTCTTTTCTGGCATGAGCAGCAAAAAGCGCCACGTAACAAACATAGATGTTCTCCGTAATGGGCAAAAGCGCTAGCCCTTCCTGCAAATCCTCTGGAGATATGACCATGAAATCTCCCTGGTTAAGCATCCCTCCTGTCTTATCCAAACGAAACGACGCCCTGCCCTCTATTACCAAAATAATTATTTGTTCGCTTCTATCTCTCGCTTCTACAAGTTTCCATTCTTTTGAAATGGACAAAACTTGTACATCATTTACAGTGATGACATTCGGATCACGATATTTGTCTGTTTTTCCCATTACTAACTCCTCTTACATCATGAAGTAGCAAACCATTGATAACAATTCTCACCAATTGTACGAGAGACCTGACAAAACTGCAATTGCACTTGATTGAGAAAAAGCAAAAAAACGCCAAATGATCATCAAAATGACCACTCGACGTTTTCTCTTTCGACTTAAGCTATTCACATGACTCAAATACTTCAAATCACTTGGGTAATACATAAGCTTGCTGCCGCGCAAGAATCTCTGCTCGTGGAATCGCTAGTAACATCAATATCTCCACCTTGTAGACAAATATTTCCAAACGATCTTATATTTGAATAAAGCATTTCATATTTTCTACCTATGTTTCTACTAAAACACAAACAGAAAGAGGTACAGATATGCTGAGCAATCAAAAAGTAATTGTAACGGGAGCAGCTTCTGGGATCGGGAAAGAAGTAGTAACGCAATGCCTGCAAGAAGGGGCCGCTGTTATCGCGTGTGACCTCAATCAGGAAGCCTTGCTCGCACTGGAAGAAGAGATGGATCAAGCAGACACACTGCTTACATATCGTTTGGATGTTAGCCATTACGAGGAGGTCGCGGCTTTTTTTGCGCATATCGAGGCAGAGCATGCGGATTGTACCAGTCTTGTCAATAACGCCGGCATTTACCTAGCGAAAAACATACTGGACTACGACTTCGAAACGATTGAAAAAGTGCTCGCGATTAACATAAAAGGTTACATTTATTTCTCACAGATGTTCGGGAAGCTCCTTTTTCCTGCCAAAAAACGTGGAACGATCGTCAACCTGTCCTCTGTATCCGGAATCGAGGGCAGCTCGGATGCAGTCTATGGAGCCTCGAAGGCGGCGATTCTCGGCTTGACGAAAAGCTGCGCGATGAACTTCTCTCCCTACATCCGGGTCAATGCGGTAGCACCCACCATGGTTGCTACGTCGATGATGGACACCATTCCAGAGTGGCGTCGGGCAGAATATCTTGCTCATGGCCTCATCGACAGCCCTGTATTGCCTGCGGACGTGGCGGATACCGTTGTTTTCCTGCTGTCGGAGAAGTCCAAACACTACACCGGAGCGACTTTTGACATCAATAACGGAGGATATCTACGGTAAAAGCAAAGAGGCGTTTATTCAGACAGCTGGAGACTGAATGAACGCCCTTTTCATCAATACCGTTTAATGCCTTACCATCCAAGGGCGTTTACCTCCACGGCTGTGGGTATGTCCCCGATGTGCCTGACTACCGTGGCTATGGCTGCACCCTGCTCCTTCATGGGAATGCGATTGTTTCCGTACAATTTTCGGTTCCACCCCACGCTCGATCCGTTGGCGTAGCGCTTGCGGTGTCATGATCAATCCTGGTGCAGCATACAAACGCTTTGACAGCTGTTGGCAATCGGGGCAAGCAACACTCTCTATCAACTCGCTCATCTTCAGCCACTGAACAAATGGACCACATTCCTCACACATGTAATCGTATCTCGGCATCGTATTTGGCTCCTTCTTTCGGGGTCTTTTTCTTGGCTACTTCGGCAAAATATCTCGATCAAAAATGCTTGTCGGGATAGACAAGGTGCAGCACGCGTTCGGAATATCGACGATCCCCGCAATTCTCCCCTCCACCGGGGCCGTACCCAGCAGCATGTAGGCCTGCTCTCCTGTGAAACCCATCGCTGTTTTCAAATACTCGATGGCATTCAGACATGCATTGCGGTAAGCGACATGCGCATCCATGTACAGCTGCTGCCCTGTCGTCTCATGGACGGAAATTCCTTCGAAAACGAGGTATTCTGTATAGCGAGGCTCTACTGGACCCGGTTTGAATACAGGGTTGTTCACGATGTTATACTTCGCCATCCCGCCCTTGATTACGTCCACATGAAGATCCAGCCAACCAGCCATTTCAATTCCGCCGCAGAAGGTCACTTCTCCGTCTCCTTGTGAAAAATGCAAATCGCCCATGGACAGCTTCGCTCCATTTACATAAACCGGGAAGTAGATGCGAGTGCCTTTGGACAAGTTTTTAATATCGCAGTTTCCGCCATGCTCGCGAGGAGGGACCGTTCGAGCCGCTTCTCTGGCAATCCGATCAAACTCGGCTCCTTTTAGACTGCCCAACACGGCACTGTGCGAGGTCGGCAAATTCGCGAGTGGCGGCATTCGCTCAGGATTTGTCGCTACGAGGTCGCTCTCTCTTCGATTCCAGCGATCCAGTAGCTGATGGGACGGTGCCGTACCGATCAAGCCTGGATGAAGAATGCCAGCAAATTTGACTCCCGGCAAATGGCGAGAGCTCGTGTAAATGCCGTGGAAATCCCAGATCGACTTGGCTGCTTGCGAATAATGATCGACGAGAAAGCTCCCGCCGTTTTCTTTGGCAAAAATCCCGTTAAAGCCCCATTCCGATTGTGGGAGTGCCCCGATATCGAGAATATCGACAACCAAGAGGTCGCCTGGCTCTGCTCCATTCACCCAGACAGGTCCACTGAGCACATGGACACGATTGAGATTGACATCGCGAATGTCGGAAGGGTCATCGTTGTTAGCGATCTGCCCGTCCGTCCAGTCCTTACATTCCATGCGGAAAACAGCTCCTGGATTCACGGAGACTGTAGCTGGAATGTCTGGGTGCCATCTGTTGTGACCAGGTGTATCCTGCTCCTCCATCGGCTTGTTCAAGTCAACTCGAAATAATACTTCTGGCATGCTGCTTCCCCCTCACTTGTTCAAAATTGCGTATGCCGTACATACACAAAAAGAAGCAAATGACATGCCAATGCTTGCTGGTCCCGACAAAAATTTGATGATACCGATTCTTTTGGCTATTTTCTCCTGTATACTTAATAAAAAGAGCTTGTCGCAAAACAGGTCATACAGTTGATCTGTCTTTGACCGGAAAAGCCCCTCCTCTCTTGTATCACTTTCGTCATTGTGTGTCGTTTGTTTCCCTGCTCCCTTGTCGGACACCTGTCCCATGATCGAACAGACAAACTATAGCCAAGAAAGGATGCGAGAACGATTTTTGAAGCCGGCATGCTGCTCTCGTCTTTCAATTCTTCCTCCATAATCGAGCGTCCCCATCATCGTGCGATCTCTCATGCTGTCTTTCAATCTTTCTATCAGCAATTAAAAGCCTCTGCGAATCTTTCACCATACGAATTTTCTTTGATTAGAGATGAGCTAATCCATTTGCTACAAAATGGCTCTTTGCCGCTTTTCCCGCTATGCCTTTCCACTACGCGACGTTCTTCCGCACTCCAAACTGATCCTATGATTCCACCTCTCAGACATGCCTCTCATTCTGTTCCCAATTGGAAGAGTCTTCTTTTCGCATGGGCCGAAAACAGTCAAGAATACCTAATCGTACTCAGTGAAGAGCGCGTCGTACTTTTTGCTAACAAGCGGGCACAAGAACGATTTTCGTTATTGGAAGGCCTTGTTCTCGAGGCGGATTGGGAGCAAGAACGCTTAACCAATTGGTACTTGGAGGAACTCGATCTGGGGGAAAAGACGTGGTATCGCCTCTTTCTTATTCGCCCATGCACGTCAGCCTTGTCAAAGACCGTTAGCAGTTACTCGTTTTCAGAGATTCATACAAAGAGTCCCCTCTATCAAGCCCAATTACATACAGCGCATATCGCTGCACATTCTCTATCAAACACGTTATTGCTCGGAGAAACAGGCTGTGGCAAAGAAGTCCTGGCACGTGCCATCCACTCGTCCAGTTCGCGAAAAGACGGTCCTTTTCTTGCAGTCAATATCGCAGCACTTCCGCGTGAACTGATCGCGAGTGAGCTATTTGGATATACGGAAGGAGCTTTTACTGGAGCAAAAAAAGGAGGGCAATCGGGAAAATTTGAAGCAGCAAATGGAGGAACGCTCTTTCTCGATGAAATCGGGGAAATGAGCATGGAGCTTCAAGTGCTATTGCTACGCGTCCTCGAAGAACGCAAAGTGACGAGATTGGGCTCTCACGAAGAAAAGCCATTGGACATTCGGATTATCGCTGCCACCAATCGTTCCATAGAGGAAGAGGTACGGAATGGACAGTTTCGTGCAGACCTTTACTACAGGCTCAATGTCCTGCAAATACGCATCCCTTCCCTCCGCGAACGCAAGGAAGACATTGCAACCTTGGCTGACGAGTTCCTCCAACAGCTTCATACCCAATACGCTGGCGGTCCGACAAGTATCTGTGAATCTGTCCTTGCGATCTTGCAGCAGCATTCATGGCCCGGAAATATTCGTGAGCTGCGCAATATCATGGAGAGAGCCTTTTTACATGCGTACGGTGATTCGTGGGTCACCTCTCACCATCTTCCGAGCGAATGGCAGCAGCAATATGGACCGCAAGAAGGTTCCGGTGAACCTTTGCCGTTATTGCGCGAATTAGAGCGACAGACGATCCAGCAAGCCATCACACAAGCTCCGTCCATCAGCGCTGCAGCCAAAAAGCTAGGAATTGCGCGAAGCACTCTGTATCGAAAAATGGAAGAGTTAGGAATTGGATAAAAAAATCGGGGGATAAGCTTAAGCAGCTTGTCCCCCGAAACATTTTACCGATGCCCTATTCGTCAGCAAGTGCTCGCCTTATCGTCATTCTTGCTTCCTCTGCCACTTCTTCGTCATTGTGATCAATGGCTTGCATCCAGAGCAGCATCGGAATGTACACCGCCATCATCTTGGCCAATATTTTTGTCTCTTCATCCACTTCTCCATACGCATGAAAAAAAGGCTGGCGGGCTTGTGGCGGTAAAAAGCTGTAGGCCACATTTAAATCCGCTCCCGGGTGACCCACATTGAGATCTCCCCAGTCAATGATGCCTGCTATATGCCCAGCTTCATCTACCAGCATATTTTTCACATGCAAGTCTCCATGCAGAAGCACTTCACGCGGACTTATTCGGTCTATCACGACTTGCCCTAAATAATTCGCGATCGCATCCCGATCCTCTGCAGAAATATGTACAGCTAAGGTAGACAAGAACGTCTGCATCTTTTCTTTTCTCTGCGCAATGTCCAGGAGGTTCCTGTGATCCTGTTCGATCCCGTTCTCGCGGGCACGCTGGAATGGAAACGCGTGCAAACTTTTTAAAAACGTCGCAAGTTCCACTACCGATGAAGCACGCTGCTCGTCGGTCAAGCCTCTTGGAAACGTACCCGGTACATACGTATACCCCAAAAAAGGGAATGGATAGTCGCTGTTTGGTTCCCCATAAAAAACTGGCTTCGGATACGGTATCGTCAGGAATGCCGCAAGCATTGGCAGCAGCACCCCTTCCTTTTTGATCAATTCAACAGCGACATTCCGCCTGGGAAAACGAAAAACATATTCGTCCCCCACTCGAAAGACCACGTTATCCCAACCATAGCCGATAAGCTTGATGGGCATAGAAGATAGCTGTGGAAACTGACTGTGGATGAGTGCGCGTGCCAATGGTTCAGATACTTCCCAGTCAGCATCCCATGGATTCGAGTTGGTCATTGTTTTCGTTCCCTCCCATTTGCCGTTTCATCTGCCGTGATGATGCTTTGTAGCTACGATTGCGTAGAATAGATCTGATAGACACATTTCTTTCCGCCGATTGCCACGCATTCCGTCCGTTCTACGCTCGTCTGAAGTAACGCTCGGTAACAATTAAGCTCTCTTGTACAGATCATCTGATACCGATCTGCTACTTTAAAATATGGACAATTGTGTTGCGTGATCACAAATTCCTCATCGCTTACCTGTTCCCATCTCGCCATAAATCCGTTCTCATCTTGGATGCGTGCCATCTCTGCCACCTTTTCAGATAGCTCTTTTCCTTCCATTTGGGCCTCGTATTTCTGGATAATCTTCTCTTGCTGCCTTGCGAAAAATTGATCCACTCGGTCTTCCCCGTCTGCAAGCACGATATGCTCCATCAAATCCACGGCTAATTGCCCGTAATCATTCGGAAATTGTTCGTTACCTTGCTGTGTTAACGAATAGTAGTGCATCGGTCTGCCTGCTTTTTGACGACCTACTCTGCACACAACATAACCGTCTTTTTCCAAGTAGATCATTTGCCTGCTGACAGCTACCTTTGTGAGCTCTAGCCTGTTTTGCAAATCCTTTGTGCTGAGCTCTCCTTCCCTTTTCAACAACAATAGAATGTATTCACGTGTTGATAGATGTCTATATCTCTCCATTTTCTCTTCGCCCCTTTATTGGAAAAGAACGATACGCTCACAGTATATGTCCTTTGTATAACTAATTCAACAAACATGTTTATAAAGTGACATTCTTTGCTCATCGTGAGGTCTACGCAACTGCAATTTATTAAACATTTTAGTTGAATATATATAAAATTGTGCATATACTGTAGTTGCAGTGCAAGGTGTTTTTTTCCAAGAAGGATAGGTGAAACGTATGAAACCTGTATTCTCGCTTCTCCGTGAAAGACAGGTCGATGTGACTTACCAGGAGCCTTTAGCGGCACATACTACCTGGAAAATTGGCGGACCTGCGGATTTACTGATTACACCGAGTAGTAAATCCCAACTGATCTTGGTCCTACAAATACTGAATGAACATCATATCCCATGGATGGTGATAGGAAAGGGCTCCAACCTTTTAGTCACAGACAAGGGGTATCGTGGCGCGGTCATTAAATTAAACAAGGCTTTGGACTATGCTCGAATCGTCGACAATCAGATTTACGCAGGGGCCGCCTACTCCTTGATCAAGCTGGCAGCATTGGCAAACAAGCACAGGCTCAGTGGCTTGGAGTTCGCAGGAGGAATACCCGGGTCTGTCGGGGGCGCTGTGTATATGAATGCAGGGGCGAACGGATCGGATATATCGGACATTTTCCATTCAGCTGAAGTGATCACACAAACAGGAACCATTCACTCCTTGCGTGCTGTAGATTTGGATTATTCTTATCGCCACTCTTCCTTGCAAGATACTGATGTCATTATCACGGAAGCTATTTTTAAGCTGACCCCGCGCGACAGCGAGAGCATCAAGCTCCAGTGGAACCAATATAAGGAAAAACGTTTAAAAACACAGCCTCTGCCGTTTGACTGCGCGGGGAGTGTATTCAGAAACCCGCCAGGCCATTTTGCTGCAAAGCTCATTGAAGAAGCTGGCCTAAAGGGCATGCGATACGGAGGCGCGGAAGTATCGATCAAGCATGCTAATTTTATTATGAATACCGGTAATGCCACCGCACTTGATGTATGGACACTCATGAGTCAGATACAGGAAAAAGTTCACAGCCAATCAGGCATTCACCTTGTTCCTGAGGTTGTGATCGTAGGTGAACGGTAAGCATCAAAAAGGGAGGTCTCACGATGATTCAAATTAGCGAAGCTGCGGTCACTCGCATTCAAAATATGCTCGAACAAGAAAGCTCTTCTCTCTTCATTCGTTTTGGCGTAAAGGACGGAGGGTGCTCCGGGATGACCTATGGACTCGGTTTTGATGATATCTATCAAGAAGGCGACACCACAATCGATATTGATGGTGTGAAGCTGGTCGTCAATCCGGAAAGCTATCCGTATGTCGATGGCGTCGAAATCGATTACAAAGAAACAGGGATGATGGGTGGATTTACGATCCAAAATCCGAATGCAGTCGCAACCTGCGGCTGTGGAAGCAGCTTCCGTACAGCTCTACATCGAGGGAAAAGAGAAAAGTGCGAGTAGACCACAGACGAAAATGACTTGTCACCGATTCCAGACGAATGCTATTCTATTGAAAAAATTCCCCCTATTACTTATGTAAGGTGACAATATGCTTTCATTTTCCAGACTGATCAAATGTAAACCCCCAATCCCGTAATCTCCCTCCTACGC
This sequence comes from Brevibacillus sp. FIR094, assembly GCF_050477165.1. Taxonomy (NCBI): domain Bacteria; kingdom Bacillati; phylum Bacillota; class Bacilli; order Caryophanales; family Paenibacillaceae; genus Brevibacillus; species Brevibacillus sp. FIR094. The sequence goes on from NZ_JBEAES010000045.1 coordinate 32,096, forward strand.
TGTTTGAGATTTTCGGAATATAGGGGGAATGTACAAGTGAATAGAAAAATCTCAACACCATCTTTGTTACTGTTAATGATCCTGGTGGGTTTTCCGCAAATTAGTGAAACGATCTATACACCTTCGTTACCTGATATCGCCAATAGTCTCCATGCCAGTAACAATACGATCCAACTGACACTCAGTATTTACTTCCTCGGTTTTGCCTTTGGTGTATTTTGCTGGGGAAGACTTTCTGACACTATCGGTAGACGCCCTGCCATGCTCTGGGGAATATTTATTTACGGTTTGGGCAGCTTTGGATGCTATCTCTCCGATTCGGCTGATTGGTTGTTATGGAGCCGCTTCATTCAAGCCTTCGGTGCGAGTGCAGGATCGGTGGTAACCCAAACCATCTTGCGAGAGAGTACTGACACCACTAAGCGTCATGTTGTTTTTGCTCAGATTTCAGCTGCTCTCGCTTTTACGCCTGCAATTGGCCCATTAATTGGTGGTTGGGTGGATCAATCGTTTGGATATCAGGCTGTTTTTTTCACACTGATTGCGATGAGCGTAGCGATCTTTGCTTACGCGTTTGTATCGTTGCCTGAGACCAAAATGTCTACAGCTTCAAGCATAAGCACACTTGCTGTAGCCAAACGACTTGTTACGGACAAAAGGATTTGGGCTTTTGGATTCTTAATCGGAGCGACAAATGGCATGTTGTTCAGTTACTATGCCGAAGCTCCCTTTATTTTCATTGCGTTTTTCGGCATGACACCTGGTGGGTTTGGGTTTTTGGGTATTTTCGTAGCGTTGGCTTCTGTGATCGGAGCCATGCTCTCGAAAAAACTGCTAACGAAATACCCGGCTGAGAACATTATCCTAATCGGCTCACTGGTGACGATATTAGGGGCAGTATGCCTCACAAGCTTCACTTTGTATGGAGTGAGTCCGTCCATTTTCTCGATGGCGATCATGGTAGCCTCTATCTTTACTCTTTTGCTGGGGATTGGGATCATGATTCCAAACTGCCTGAGTTTAGCCCTTGTCCAGTACAGCGATGTACTCGGGACTGCTGGCGCTATTTTTGGTTTGGGTTACTACATCGTCGTCAGTCTTATCACCAGCGGCATGAGTTATTTTCATACTGGCTCGCTCGTCACCATGCCAATCTACTTCTTGCTATTGGCGATCATCATGGTGCTTGTTAGTAAACAAATGACGGTTAGCCATACAGCCAAGTAGCCCATTTATCCTATCAACATCAAAAAGCCGATTCTCTCTTAGAGAAAATCGGCTTTTTGCCCGTACTCGTCACCCCTCCCGCTTCGTCTCCATCGATAATCCTTCGACATGCTTGCGACTCATCATTTTGCGCTTCTTCCGGTTTTCTTTTGTCTCGAACACGATGTCCATGTCATAATCGGCTGGATACAGTTCTTTGCCCTCAATATGCAAGACGAGGCGTTTTTTGTTGATTTTATACTTCTGATTTTGAATCATGACGCCAACGATACCTTTGGAGTCCTCCGCAGCAAACACGATGCCGGTTCTCCCCAGATAGGAAATGAACACACAATCACCAACAGCAAATGGTTTGTCACGCTCAGGTTTGGCTAATGTATCTGCTGCTTTTTCGGAATTCTCCTGTGGAAGCTGCTCTCGTCTTTCCTCTTCCACGTCTACGTCTACTTCCACTTCTTCTGACTTTTCTATTATTCCTGTCTCCACATACTGGGGAGCCTCATACTCTTCCTGCTCAACGCCTTGGTATTGTTCCAGCCTTTCCATAGTGGTAGTGGTAGTCGTGAATCCATTCCGAGTGATTTCCCGAGAACGCTGAATCATCTCAGACGGGATACCCAGCTTCAGTGCGATCAGGAATGCGTAGCTCTGGCCTGCTTCTCCGATTCGCAAGCGATACAGTGGCTGCAAGGTCTCCTCGTCAAATTCCATTCGTGCATTTTGGAACCCGGCAGTTGCGGAGGCAAAATTTTTGATTTCGTTGAAATGCGTATTCACAATCACCGTCGCACCTCTTCGGTGCAGCTCCTCCAAAATCGCAATCGACAAGGCGACACCTTCTCCTGGATCTGTACCGGTAGCCATCTCATCAATCAGAACGAGGGTCGAGGCGTCAGTAACCTGCAAGATTTCTAGGACATTATGAATATGCGCGGAAAACGTACTTAACGCTTGCTCGATGCTTTGCCCATCCCCAATATCTACCGCGATGTTGCGGAAAATGGCGAAGCGACTTCCTTCCTGTACAGGTACGAGCAAACCTGACTGCACCATCATGGTTAACAGCCCAATGGTTTTCAACGTCAATGTTTTCCCGCCTGTATTGGGTCCTGTAATAATAAGCGATTTGTACTCTCGACCAATTTTCATATGGAGCGGCACCATTTTCGGACCGAGTAGCGGATGCCTTGCTTCCCTGACATCGATGATCCCTTTTTCGTTTAGTTCGACATTCACGCCTCCGATTGCCAATGCGTACTTCGCTTTTGCGAAAAGGAAGTCATACATGCCAACCGTCTCGACATTCACAGTGAGTTCATACGTATATTCTTCTGCGAATGCGGACAATTGCATCAGTACTTTTGTTACTTCGCGTTCTTCCTCAGCCTTGAGTGCGCTAAGCTCGAACTGTACGGTGCTGATCTCTGTCGGTTCCATATAGACGGTTTGACCGCTCGCCGATTCATCTAAAACACTGCCAGCCACTTGCTTGCGATGTTCTTTTTTGATGGGAATGACATACCGTCCATTGCGTGTACTAATGACATTTTCTTGCATGATCGAACGATATTTGTTCATGATGGAATCCAGTTGTCTTTTCAGTCGCTCTTCAAATACGATGATGCGCTTACGCACCTTTAACAAGTCTTTGCTGGCGGAATCGACAACTTGCCCATGACGGATGCATTGTTCGATTTCATTTTTCAATTTGGTGGCGTCGTACATCGATGCTGCATAAGAACTCACACGTGGCGCCAATTGTGCTTTTGTCGCCATATATTTCGTTAGTTGTGAGCAACTCGTTAGGAACAGGTACAGATTGGTGAAATCATTTACGCCAAATACATATCCCGTCCCCAGGAGGGAAAGGATTTTCTCCATCCCTTCTAGCGCAGGGATTGGTACACTGGCTCCATTTTGCAGGATGTTTTTGGCTTCTGCTGTTTCGTCCAACTTGCTTCGCACTACTTTGACAGCGTCCATCGGCATCATTTGTTCCACATGCTTTTTCCCTGCGTACGATAAGGCGTATTCCATTACCTTTTCTTTGATTTTGTCGTATTCGAGACGCTGCAATGCTTTTTCATTCATGACTGATTTCTCCTTTTTTATGAAAAATAAAAAAGGGCGAAGAATGAACAAATGTCATTCTCCGCCCTTTTTTTGGGTTACCTAAACAAAACGCAACCAAATAAAAAACCGCGCTGAAAACAGCACGGATTTTGGGCGCAATGATAGGTTTTCACCTAAGGCATTGTATGATATCCGTTGTTCTTAACTAATTCCAAGGCCGATTATCATCCAGCACAAAGAAACTTTGCTACAAGGCAAAATTTCGAATGATGAATCAAGACCTTTTGTATGGAATTGCTTTAGTTAAGAACGACCGCCGACATCAACATCTCTCCCTAGATATGGTTCTTTTTACTATAGCGCATATGATCCTCTACCGTCAATCCGCTTCAAACTTATACACCTTCACACCATAGCCAGCAAAAATATCGTCAAGCTGTTTCCTTACCACATCCCAGTCTCCACCTGCTAATCCGCAGCCGATCCCGTATGGAATGGCGAGGGTCAGACTTTCTTTTTTCGCTAGGGAGAGAACTTCTTCCAACCCTTTTTGCAGCATGTCATATTTCGTGTAGACTCCTTTTTTTCCATAACCGAGCTGTGCGAAAAGGTTGGCAATGTACTTCCCTTCTCCAACCTGACAAAGCAGTACTTGTCCAAGGAGGTCCTCACGTGCATCCGCATACTGCTCGCAATTCCGCTTGTATTCCGTATAAACGCTTGGATATTTGGCTCTTATTTGCTTGGCAAGCCCTGCTCCCATCACACCCATGCAGTTGACCTGCTGCACGATGATCGTTTCCGTAGCTTCCAAAATGTTACCTGACACGACTTGTACCCATTCATTCATGGCAATCACTCCTTTTCCTTACGCTACATGCAGGGCTTTCTTATTACGTCTTAGGAAACGCAGGCTAAAAAAATAAAGCAAAGATGCAATTACACCCAGGACGTAAAACTTGAGAAGCAGCATAAAGGTATGTGTAACGATGAAGAAAAGCATCATGGTTGCGATCATTCCAGCCACGCTGTACAGCATTGCTTCTAGTATGAAAAGGAGACTTCCCTTGTTCCATGGTAATCGCTCCATGACCCAATCAATGATGAGAGATTGCGGAATCCCTAACAGAAACACCGTCGGGAACGTAAACATCGCGACAAAAAGAACCGAGGATCGATCCTGAAAATACAGAAGTGCAACCCCAAATGTAAATAAAAAACTGGCCAGTAAACCCGCAATAAACCTTGCAGCCATGCTAGACAATCACTCCTTGCTCCCTACACCTGCTCACGTATAAACAGGTCTGGATAGTTCTGAACCAACCCATTTGTATCGACGCTGATGTTCTCCACGAATGTTCCCGCCCGGTATTGATAGACAGAAGAATCTCCTTTGCTTTCAAGTAGTGTATATTGCTGCTCAACTTGTCTGTATGTCAGCTCATGGGCTGAGAAATAGGCAACTTGTATAGACTGTGGTTCACGTGGAGAATACGACAAACGACGGATCGGCAGTGTATTCGTGAAAGGCGTACAAGAAATATCGATATCGATACAGCCAAAGAGCACAGGAATGGACTCCCCCACCTCGTTCGTCCATTTTCCCTTGCCATCCGATGAGAGATGCAAAGCTCCTTCTTCGCCCATGATTGCCAGTGAAACCTCTCGCGTGATCCAATTTGAATCAAGGACAATTTCATACTGGATTCTTGTTAATGTGGCGTCATCCAGCCTCCCGATCACCATGCTATTTACGTGAATTCTGTTCGAGCCCTCGCGTATTCTCAAATGCTCATATCCGACACCAGTCGCTGGTCTCCAAATAACATCCGTTGGTAACATACTCGCTCCTCCGATCATTTGTTCCCCTTTTCTCCATCCTATCATTCCTTGGATGAAAATGGTAGAGTCCTGTATGATCGGCTTACACAACACATACCTGAGTAATCCATGGAATAGGATCATAGTACCGGAAAAGAATGGAAAGGAGACAATCTATGAATAATCCCTCCTTCTCCTTAACGCAACCTGACATGCTGTCCATTATTCGCAATGGTCTCCCCCAAACCCACTCCCCCCTCAATATCATCATCGTTGGGGCTGGAATGGCTGGTCTTGTTTCTGCCTCGTTGCTTAAAGCAGCGGGACACAACGTAACGATTTTGGAAGCAGCGGACCGGATAGGCGGCCGAGTTTTTACATTGCGCTCTCCTTTTACCCATGGTCATTATCTAGAAGCTGGAGCCATGCGTATTCCTCACACGCACGAACTTACGCTGGCATACGTGACGAAATTCGCTCTTCCGCTTCATCCGTTTATCAACAGCTCTCCGAACGACATCATCTCCATAAATGGTATCAAGACAAGGCGTTGGATCTATCAACGCGATCCGGATATCCTCCGTTTCCCTGTAGCTCCACATGAAAAAGGCCGTACGTTCGACGAATTGGTCGGGCAAGCCATTAAGCCTATCATCGACTTCATCAACCTCGATCCGGCGAAGAATTGGCCCATCGTCGTCCAAAAGTACGATCGGTTTTCCATGGATCAGTTCTTGCGCTTCAATCCTGTTGGCCCTTCCTTATCCGCTCCCGCTATCGATATGATCAAGGTCATGACTGGCTTCGAAGGATTCCCTGAGCTCGCCTTTCCCGAAATTTTACGAGACTTCATCCTATTCGATCCCTCGACACGCTTTTACGAAATAGCAGGAGGATTTAACCAGCTACCACAGGCATTTCTCCCCCAATTACAGGAGAATATCTACTTTCAACATAAAATGACGCGAATCGTCGAGATGGGGAATCAAATTACCATTTCTGGCGTGCGTACCGACACAGACGAACTGTTTCAGATGACCGGTGATATCGCGATTATTACCATCCCTTTTACCGTTTTGCAGTTTGTTCGAGTTGAACCGTATGATCTATTTTCCTATCAAAAGTGGAAAGCCATTCGTCAACTCCACTATGTTTCCTCATCCAAAATAGGCGTCCAGTTTTCTCAGCGATTCTGGGAAGCACAAGGAATAAGGAGCGGACAAACCGTTACGGATTCGCCTATTCGCCTCTCCTACTTTCCCAACCACGGCTTTGATCAGCCTGGGGGTATCGTATTGGTCAGTTACACATGGGAGGATGACGACCTCCCGTGGCTCAGCATGTCGAAAGAAGAACAGGTTATGCAAGCGGTAAAGCATCTGGCTGACATTCATGGGGAGCAGGTGTACACTACCTTCGTTACGGGGGTTGCACATAATTGGGCATTGCAACCTTATGCTGCTGGTGCCTTTGCCTTATTCAAACCGTTGCAGGAGACGGAATTTGCTTCCCACATTGGTGCGCCTGAAGGAAAAATTTATTTTGCGGGGGAGCACACTTCGAATGAATATCATGGCTGGATTCAAGGGGCGATTGAGTCTGCTTTGCGCGTGGCTGTAGAGGTGGGGAGAAAATGAGCAGGGGGCTGTACGATGAAAGATTCCGTACATTCCCCCGCGGCATATCGATTACGATTCTTTTACGAATTCAACTCATATTCTTTTCGAAGCAGCGCCAGCTTCACAAGATCAATGTACATCCCATTTTCAAATTCCGTTTCTCGATGGATTCCTTCCACTTGAAAGCCAAATTTTTGGAGCAAATGGATGGAAGCCGTATTTCGCGTATCTGCTTCTGCTTCGATTCTGTTTAGATGCATATGCCTAAACCCGTACGCGATAATGGGCCGCATTGCTTCTGACATGATCCCCTTATTCCACCACGAGAAATTCAGATCATACCCAATCTCCGCTTTGTTATGTACAGCATGATAATTTTTGTAACCGCAACTGCCAAGAAATTTTCCTGTGGAACGATCCGAGACTGCCCACCTGAGTCCCTGTTTTTGTTCAAATAAGTCTCGATACCATTGAAGTTCATTTTCAGCCTCTGCTATCGATTGAAACCTTGCTATTCCTACATATCTCGCCACTTCTTCATGTGACAATACTTCAAAAATATCTTCTATGTCTTGTTGATTAGGTTGTCGAAGGATCAATCTGTCTGTTTCGATGACAGGGAATTGATCGGACATAGTCGGGTTACTCATGATAAGAACCTCCTTGTAAACGTAGGATGGGAGATTTTTGGTGCCTACTCCCTTCCATCATCTAGTGAATGATAAGGTTTATTATAGGAAGGACAAGAAGCAGAAGCAATGTATAGATTCGTTTGGATTCTTTGTAACTACGTGACAACATTGTTCTACTGGTGGAAGGAAAGCAGAGTGAAATGAACAAGAAAAAACCTTGATTTGATAATATCCCCTTTGAGTAGACAGTGTAAAAAGCCCGCCCACCTAACGGTGG